>JASJDQ010000032.1 GCA_030065075.1 Paracoccaceae bacterium
ATTGACGGCTCCCTCAGGTGAAAAGCGCCAGGTGCGTACTGCCGGTTGGCTGACCGTCAACGATGGCCAGTCGCTTCTGAATGCCGCGATTGCTGGTTTGGGCATCGCCTATCTGCCGTCCTTCCTTTACGCCGACGCCATTTCCGCGGGTGAGGTTGAAGAGGCCATCCCCGAACTGCCGATTGAAACGCAAGGCATCTACGCGGTTTACCCACCGGGACGGTTCACCCAGCCCAAGGTCCGCGCCTTCATCGATTTTCTTGTCCACGCCTTTGCGGAAAAGGGTCCGGACAGATGGTGATTTTCCCTCGGTAAAAGGTTGACATGGTATTCCTTGCGGGCGCCTACGGGCGCCCCTTTTTTTTATTGCTGCAAGGACAGCAGAACCACCTCGACCCGCCGATTTTCAGCTCGTCCCGTGTCAGTCAGGTTGTTGGTCACCGGCGACAAGGCACCGGCGCCGGCGGATTGAAGCTGCCCGGCCCGAACGCCGAGGCTGGTTAGCCGCGCCAAAACAGAGGCGGCGCGTCTATTGGAAAGCGCGGCATTCGCCTCTAACGACCCTACCGCGTCCGTGTGCCCGACCAGAACGACACGTGCCGTCGGTGTCTTCTCCAACCAGTCTGCCAAGGCGACAAGCGATGGATAGGGCCCGGGACCAAGTTCTGACGATCCTGTCGCGAATTCCAGGTCGGCCAGAATGGCATGGCCGTCTGTCAGCAAGGTGTCGATCAGGTCAGTGTTCGTCGGGGTTTGAGAGACTGGCGTTTCGATGGGTTCTGCCGGATCTGTGGCTTCGTTCCGTGACGTAAAGACTTCGGTGACATGCAGAAATCCGGCCGTTGTCGAGGACGACGCAACAAACGAGACCGTATGCGGCTCGGCCCCGGGCTTCTCCATCAGCAGGTATCGGTAGTTGCCAAGGTCAACGTGCATTTCGGGCGCAGGCAAAAGGTCCAGCTGAAATCGGAAATCGAACCCGCCACAAGCCGCATCGGCGCAGGTAAATACAACCTCATATCCTTCGGCTTCCAGAGCCGTGCGCGACGGCTCCAAGAGCTGCAAGGTGGTCAGATTTGCGTCCCCGCTATAGGCCGTGCGGCGGATCGCGCCTTCGACTTGCGAAGGTGACGCGGTTTCGCGCCATGCTTCTCGGGGCAGCCTCACGCTATCGCTGGGGCTTTCGTCTTGTGCCGTGATCGTTCCGCCCGTCAACCCGATCTCGGCGGCGGTACCCGGGCCTGCCAAAAGGCAGAGAAGCAGGTGCAGGCAGCGTTTCATTCCATGCCCTCGGGTGCGCGCCGATAGTGATAAGCCGCGACTTCTTTCATGCCGAGGTCCAGATAGAGCGCGTTGGCCGCCGCATTGGCGCGTGTCACTGCCAGTGTCATCCATGTGGCCCCTTGGAGCTGCACCCAGTTCGCGCATCCTTGCATAATGGCACGCCCAACGCCTTTTCGCCGCGCATCTTTGGCGACTTCAAGCGCGTGAAGCATGGCGATGTCACCATCGACAGACACAAACGCCGTGCCTGAAGGGACGTCTCCGGTGCGCCCCAACATGGACGTTTTCGGCGAGGGCGCGCGGTGCATGATCGCCTGGCGCGCAGGCCCGATACCGGCGGTGTCCCAGATTTCGCCTTGCACCGCCAAAGGTGGCCAGCTTGGCGTGGCAGCAGTCAGGGGGAGTTCCCGGACTAGCGTATCGACGGGTGAAAGATAGATCGCCACCGGGTCAACTATATCGTAGCCACGTGTCTTTAAGAGACGGTCGAGGGTGTCGTCCTGATGGCGGATCATGAAAAGCGGTCTTTGCCCGAGCCCCCGCATTCCTTCCTCGGCCACAAGAACGTCTTGCTCTCCGACCGGCTGGTTCGCTGTGGCTGCCGAAACGCGCTGTCCGCCGCCCTCTCCCTTTCGCAATGTCCATGGGCCTTTGGCGAGAAACTCTGCCGCAGGCCACGTGCGGTCCAATGCCGCGAAGATGCGATCGGCGTCAGGCGCGGTCATGAGGCGGTACCGGGAAAAATGTCAACGAGTTTCCGCCGTGCAGCCTCGAGCAAGTCAGGATCCGTGCCACGGATCACGACGTTGGCGCCATAGCGGCCGTCTTTCTGGAACGGATAGGACCCGAAACTCAAGCTGTCGAACTCTTGCGCCAGTTCGGCCAGCGGACCGGCGATATCGCCCTCGCCCCGGTCTATGCGAACAGTGGCGGACAAGAGCGGATCGCCGCCCGTCAATCGGGGCAGTAGTGTCTCGACCATCGCTTGAAAGACCGAGGGAACGCCCGCCATGACGTGAACGTTCTTCAGTGTGAACCCCGGTGCCGCCGAAACCGGGTTTTCGATCAGCTCTGCACCCTCTGGAATGCGCGCCATGCGCAATCGCGCTGCGTTCAAATCCGAGTCCTGGCGATCGTAGTGCGCTTGCAGGATGGCGCGGGCATCGTCACGGACATCGATAGGCACGCCAAAGGCCCGTGCAATGCAGTCGGCTGTGATGTCGTCGTGCGTCGGGCCGATGCCGCCGCTGGTGAACAGGCGATCGTAGGACGATGACAACGCCTGAACGGCGTCGATAATCGCCACTTCATTGTCCGAGACGACGCGCACCTCTTTCAGGTCGATGCCCATTTCCGTCAGCCGCCCGGCCAGATGGTGCATGTTGGCATCCCGTGTTCTGCCGCTCAGGATTTCATCCCCGATCACCAGCATGGCTGCCGTTGGATTTGACATGACCTGTCCTTGTCCCCGTCTCACCTTCGGTATAGGGCCCGGCCCATGCGCTTTCAAACGCCTTTGGTCCCGGCCCGTCTGATCCGGCGGTACAAACGCTTTCTGGCCGATTTGACGCTGGAGGCGACGGGGCAAGAGGTTGTAGCGCATTGCCCGAACCCCGGATCGATGATGGGACTGGCCGAACCCGGCATGCGGGTCTGGTTGGAGCCGAACGATGATCCGAAAAAGAAGCTGAAGTTCGGTTGGCGGCTGGTCGAGCTGGAAGATGCCCACCTAGCCGGGATCGATACCGCCGTGCCCAACCGAGTCGTGAAAGAGGCGCTGCAAAAGCGCGCCGTGCCGGAACTTGCCGCTTACGAAACGGTGAAAGCGGAAGTGAAGTATAGCAAGAACAGCCGGGTGGATTTCCTGCTGACACAGGCGGGTTTGCCAGACGTCTATGTCGAGGTGAAGAATGTGCATCTGCGGCGAACCGGTACATTGGCAGAGTTCCCGGATTGCGTCACCGAACGCGGGGCCAAGCATCTTGGCGATCTGTCCGATATGGTCGCAGAGGGCCATCGCGCCGTGATGTTCTATCTTGTGCAACGGACGGATTGCAGCACGTTTAAACTGGCGCGTGATCTGGACCCAAGCTATGGCGCCGCCTTCGATGCGGCCACGTCAAATGGGGTGGAGGCGATCGCTTATGGGACCAGAATCTCTCACGAAGCCATCGTTCTTGGCCCCAAAGTCGACGTCTGCGAGAATGCCTGACCAAACGCTGACTGGCGCTTTGGCCAAATTGTCCCTATATCGCCCGACAGGGAAAGGATTTGGCAGTGGATGACCGCTCTAAAGGCCGGCTGACCAAAGACGGCATACGCATCTACGAAGCGGAGGATTTCGCCGGCATGCATCGCGCCGGTGAACTGGCAGCGCATATCCTGGACGAAATTGCGCCCATGGTCGTTCCGGGCGCAACCACCGGCGCGATCAACGAAGCGATTAACCGCATGGTTGACGAAGCCGGCGCGACCTCTGCGACGATCGGCTACAAGGGCTATCAACACGCCAGTTGCATCAGTGTGAACCACGTGGTGTGTCACGGTATCCCGGGCGACAAGCGCCTGAAAGACGGCGACATTCTGAACGTGGACGTGACGGTGGTTGTCGACGGCTGGTACGGCGACACGTCGCGTATGTATGTCGCCGGAAAGCTATCGCGTAAGGCTGAGCGGCTTATCCAGGTCACGCATGATGCTCTTTTCAAGGGTATCGAGGCGGTGAAGCCCGGTAATACTTTCGGTGACATCGGACACGCGATCCAGACGTTCGTTGAGTCTCAGCGTATGAGCGTTGTGCGCGACTTCTGCGGGCATGGGCTGGGGCGGGTTTTCCATGCTCCGCCCAACGTGCTGCACTATGGTCGACCGGGGACGGGCGCGGTTCTGGAACCGGGCATGTTTTTTACTATCGAACCCATGGTCAATATCGGCCGCCCCGAGACCAAGGTGCTTGCCGATGAATGGACCGCCGTCACGCGCGACAAATCGCTGTCGGCCCAGTTCGAGCATTCGGTTGGCGTGACTGAAACGGGCGCCGAGATCTTCACACTGTCGCCCGCGGGCAAGTTTCACCCGACCTGGGGCTGAACGCATTTCATGACATGGCATGAAAAACGCGATGCCTTTCTGGCCGCCATGCGTCACCGTCCGCAAGTGATGGGCATTCTGAATGTGACGCCCGACAGCTTCTCCGACGGTGGTGAGCACCACGAACCGAAAGAGGCCGTGGCCCATGCCCTGCGCATGGTGGCGGAAGGCGCCGACATTTTGGACGTGGGTGGAGAATCCACGCGGCCGGGCGCCGTGGCGGTCAGCGCCGAAGACGAACTGGCGCGCGTTCTGCCGGTCATCAAATCGCTGGGCGCTTTGGATACGCCCGTATCGGTCGATACCTACAAAGCCAGCGTCGCGCTGAAGGGAGTCGAAGCGGGCGCGGTCATCATCAACGACGTGTGGGGGATGCAGAAGGACCCGGAGATGCCTGCCGCAGTGGCCGACACTGGAGCGGCGGTTGTTTTGATGCACAACCGCGCGGAGGCTGACGAGACCGTGGACATCATTGCCGACATGCGCCGTTTCCTGGATGTTTCCCTGTCTTTGGCAGCGAAGGCAGGTATCAGCGAGACGCGCATCATGGTCGATCCCGGCATCGGCTTCGGCAAGACGGCTGATCAGAGCCTGACGTGCCTGAACCATCTGGACGAACTTTGCGAATGGTATGGATTGCCTGTGCTGCTTGGCCAGTCGCGGAAGCGCTTCATCGGGCATGTTCTTGGTGCAGAGGTCCACGAACGCCTGACAGGAACCTTGGCCGCGAATATGATCGGCCTGGCGCGCGGTGCCCGTGTGCTGCGTGTTCATGATGTCAAAGAGCACGCCGAGGCCGTGAAGATTTTCTGCGCAACGGAAGGCGCGTGACATGAACGACAAGATTTTTGTCCATAACCTTTGCCTTGTCGGCAATCACGGGGTGATGGACGAAGAGCGCGTGCTTGGGCAGCGGTTCTTTCTGGATATCGAGGTAACGACCGATGCGCGCCGCGCCTCTGTCAACGACGATTACAAGAAGGCGATCTGTTATGGCTCGCTTTGCGAACTGGCGGCCAGAGTGTCGGACGCCGGTCCTTACAAGCTGATCGAGACCTTTGCCGAACGGGTGATCACCGCCATCCTTGAGCGATTCCCGACCGTGACCGAGGCAAGGGTGCGCATCCGCAAACCCGGCGCGCCGATCGATGCCAGTTTCGACACGGTGGGCGTGGAGTTGGCCCGCAAACGCCAGCGCCGCGTTGCGTTTTCGCTGGGCAGCAACGTCGGCGACCGGGCGAGCCAGATACGCGCCGCTCTGGCATTTCTGGAGGCCGAGGACGAGATCGAGATCACGAAGGTGTCGTCCTTCTATGAAACAGCGCCATGGGGCAAGGAAGATCAGGACCCGTTCATCAATGCCTGCGCGATTGGCCAGACCAGTCTTTCGCCGCACGAGGTGCTACGTGCGTGCAAGGTGATCGAAGTGCGGCTGGGGCGCACTCCCGGGGAGCGCTGGGGGCCGCGGCTGATCGATATCGACCTGTTGTTCCTGGGCGACGAACAGATCTCGACCATCGCGCTGACCGTGCCCCATGCCGGGATCCTGAAGCGCGGCTTCGTGCTGAAGCCGCTGGCCGAAATCGCGGGCGATGAAGAGCTGGCCGGTCGAACCGTTCGGGACGCCTTGTCTGAACTGAAGCTGAGCGACGACGAGGTCGTGAAGCTCTAAGCCCTTGCCAAGGGGCGTTTTTCCGGTTTTCATTCTGGCTGTGAACGGCGCGCGCTCTCTACGCCGCATCGACAGCGCGCGGATGCCAAGGTTCAAGCGAGTAAGGCGGCAGGATTTCACATGATCACGTTTTCTCTGAACGGGGAAACTGTGTCGGTCGATGCGCCGCCCACGACGACGCTGCTGGACTGGCTGCGCGAAGACCGTCGTTTGACCGGCACGAAAGAGGGGTGCAACGAAGGCGATTGCGGGGCGTGTACCGTGATGGTCAGCGATCCGCTCAATAGCGACGAGCAGGGTCCGAAGGCGCTGAATGCCTGTATTCTTTTTCTTCCTCAGTTGCATGGAAAGGCTGTTGTCACAGTCGAGGGTGTCTCGAAACCAGACGGTGACTTGCACCCGGTTCAGCAGGCAATGATTGATCATAACGGGTCTCAGTGCGGGTTCTGTACGCCCGGGTTCATTATGTCGATGGTTGTGTCGCACCTGCATGGGCGGAGGGATCATGATGTTGCTCTGTCAGGTAATCTATGCCGGTGTACTGGCTACGCTCCGATCGTACGTGCAGCGCGGGCAGCCGAAGATGTGGATTGGCCGCCAGATTGGCTTCCGGATCGGCTTGATGATCCACTAAACGAGACGCCGCTTGATATTGCGCCGGAAAGTGTCGAGGCGCTTGCAGCGTGGTATCTCGAGAACCCGGACGCTACGCTGATTGCGGGTGCGACGGACGTTGGGTTGTGGGTTACAAAAAACCTCCGGCAGTTGGACAAGGTCGCGTTTCTCAACCGATGCTGGGACCTGCAAGTGATTGATGTGACGAAGCCCGGATTGCTAAAGGTGGGCGCGGGCGTCACGATGCAGGCTTTTCTCGAGTTCGCCAAGCAGATTCATCCCTCCTACGGCGCGCTGGTTAGGCGCTATGGTTCTGAGCAGGTGCGCGCTGCAGCGACCATTGGCGGTAACATCGCCAATGCATCGCCAATCGGTGACAACCCGCCGCCGCTGATCGCCATTGGTGCGACGTTGCATCTACGAAAAGGTGACCAACAACGGGACATGCCGTTGGAAGATTTTTTCCTTGATTACGGAAAGCAAGATTGCCAACCCGGCGAGTTTGTCGAAGCGATTTCCATGCCTAGAGAAGTGCCCAGCCTGCGAGTCTACAAGCTGTCGAAGCGGTTCGATCAGGATATTTCTGCGGTTTGCGGTGCGTTCAATCTGGAGTTTGAGGACGATCGCGTCGCTTCGGCACGCATCGCCTTCGGAGGTATGGCGGGCATTCCGAAACGTGCGTCCTCGGTCGAGAATGCTTTGGCGGGCAAGCCCTGGTCGGACGACACCATTCAGGCTGTTTTGCCCCTGTTTGGTGACGATTTCACACCGATGACCGACATGCGGGCAAGCTCGACCTATCGGCTCGAATCAGCGCGGAACATGCTTGTGAGATACTTCCATGACCTGAGCGGACGCCAGATCGATGTGCTTGAGGTGCGGGCATGAGCATTGCCAAGCCCCACCCGCATGACGCAGCGCCGCTCCATGTGACCGGCGCCGCACGATATGTCGACGACATTCCACGTCCGGCAGGCACACTTCACCTTGCGTTCGGGACGTCGACCATTGCGCACGGTCAGATCATGTCGATGGATCTGACCGCTGTGCGTGGGGCAACCGGTGTTGTGACGGTTCTGACCGCAAAAGACCTGCCTTTCGCCAATGATGTCTCGCCTTCGCCGTCGCCAGAGCCGCTGTTGGCGACGGACACGGTTCACTTTGTCGGACAGCCGATCTTCCTGGTTGTCGCCGACAGTCATCTTGCGGCGCGGAAGGCGGCACGGCTGGCTGTGATCACATATGACGAACGCCCTGCATTTTTGACGATTGATGACGCGCTGGTGGCAAATAGCCGTTTCGAAGAGGGCCCGCGCCTGTATCAGGCTGGCGATGCTTCGAAGGCCGTTGCCACGGCGCCGCAGTCGGTAGAAGGCGTGATCGAGATCGGTGGGCAAGAGCACTTTTATCTTGAAGGGCAGGCCGCGCTGGCCCTGCCGCAGGAGGGGGGCGACATGGTCGTCCATTCGTCCTCTCAGCACCCGACCGAGATACAGCACAAGGTCGCCGATGCACTGGGCGTGCCGATGAACGCGGTACGATGCGAGGTGCGGCGCATGGGCGGTGGCTTCGGTGGAAAAGAGAGCCAGGGCAATGCCTTGGCCGTATCCTGCGCCATTGCTGCATCGTTGACCGGCAGGCCCTGTGCAATGCGTTACGACCGTGACGACGATTTTGTGATCACAGGCAAGCGCCATGACTTCCGCATCGCCTATAAAGCAGGGTTTGACGACGAAGGGCGCATCCTTGGCGTCGAATTCATTCAGTATGCCCGCTGCGGCTGGTCGATGGATCTTAGCCTGCCGGTCGCGGACCGGGCCATGTTGCACGCGGACAATGCCTATTACATCCCGAACCTGCGCGTCGAGAGCCATCGGTTGAAGACGAACACGCAGTCGAACACCGCGTTTCGCGGTTTTGGCGGACCGCAAGGCATGGTGGGGATTGAGCGAGTGCTTGACCATGTGGCCCATGCGGTCGGTCGCGACCCTGCTGACGTGCGGCGGTTGAACTACTACGCGTCCCCTGCGCCCAAGGGGCCGGGGACGGCTAAACGGTACGGGGGAAAGCATTCTCCGACGCCTGTGCAGAGCGCGGTGCAAACCACGCATTACGGTCAGCAGGTCGAGGATTTCATCCTGCATGAAATGACGGAAAGGCTGATCGAAACCAGTGACTATTCCAGGCGAAAAGCGGCAATTCAGGCTTGGAACGCCGACAATCCAATCCTGAAAAAGGGTCTGGCGCTGACACCTGTGAAGTTCGGCATCAGCTTTACGCTGACGCATCTGAACCAGGCCGGGGCTTTGGTGCATGTCTATCAGGATGGCTCGATCCTCATGAACCACGGCGGGACCGAGATGGGCCAGGGCTTGTTCCAAAAAGTCGCGCAGGTCGCCGCCGCGCGCTTTGGTGTGCCCTTGGACCGGGTCAAGATCACCGCAACTGACACCGGAAAAGTCCCGAACACCTCGGCGACGGCAGCGTCTGCTGGCTCGGATCTGAACGGCATGGCCGTGAGGGCCGCCTGCGACACCATTCGCGACAGGTTGGCGGAATTCGTCGCCGCGCGGGCGCAAGCGGACCCAAAGACCGTGCGTTTCGAAGATGGCACGGTGCACGTAGGCACCGAGCGCATGTCTTTCGAAGAGGTCGTGAAGGACGCCTACATGGCCCGGATCAGCCTGTCATCTACGGGGTTCTACAAGACGCCCAAGCTGGAGTGGGACCGCATCAAGGGAAAGGGCCGCCCGTTCTTCTATTTTGCCTATGGTGTCGCGGCGACCGAGGTGGTGGTCGATACCTTGACCGGTGAAAACCGCATCACGCGCACCGACATCCTGCACGATTGCGGGGCCTCGCTAAACCCGGCACTGGACATCGGTCAGATTGAGGGCGGCTATGTCCAAGGTGTAGGCTGGCTGACGATGGAAGAGCTTTGGTGGGACGACACGGGCCGTCTGCGGACCCACGCGCCGTCGACGTACAAGATCCCCGCCTGCTCGGACCGGCCGGATGTTCTCAACGTCGCGCTCTGGGACGGGGAAAACCGGGAAGATACGATCTATCGCTCGAAGGCGGTAGGCGAGCCGCCTTTGATGCTGGGTATCTCGGCTTTTCTGGCACTGTCTGACGCCATTGCCGCCTGCGGAAACACTTATCCTGCCCTTGATGCGCCCGCCACGCCGGAGCGGGTGTTGATGGCCATTCAAAGGGTACGCGCATGAGTTTCGATGCCACGCAGATAGGGCCCGATCCGGTTGCGCGCGTCGTCGTCGCATCGACCCAGGGATCGGTGCCGCGCGAAGTTGGGGCCGCCATGATGGTAAGCGACCAAGGCGTGACAGGCACCATTGGCGGCGGTGCTTTGGAGTTTGAAGCGATCGACCGGGCGAGAGGCGTATTGTCGACAGGTCGGGAACGACTGGACCGCGTGCCTTTGGGCCCGGGGCTTGGTCAATGTTGTGGTGGTGCGGTCACGCTATTGACCGAGGTTTGGACCAGCGATCGGCTGGCGACATTCGGCGACGTCATTGCGCGCCCCTTGCCCGGGCAATCGAGGGATGCGCCGTTGTCGGTAAAGCGCATTCTGACAGAGGCCCGGAACAGCGGTCAGTTGCCCGCACCCGCAATGGTCGACGGCTGGATGATCGAGCCTGTCAGCCACCCGCACCGTGAGATCTGGGTCTGGGGTGCGGGCCATGTGGGGCGCGCGTTGGTGGACGTTCTGGCGCCACTCCCCATGCTAAAGGTGAATTGGGCGGACAAGGATCATGCGCGTTTTCCTGAAGCCGTGCCAGACGCGGTCAAAACGCTGATAGCGGAGAATCCCGCCGATCTTGTCAGCCTTGCCGGGCCGCTGGCCGAGCACTTCGTGCTGACCTACTCGCACGCGCTTGATCTGGAGATCTGTCACCGGGTCCTGAAACAGCCCTTCGGAACGCTCGGGCTGATTGGCTCGGCAACGAAACGAGCGCGGTTCCGATCCCGTTTGGCGGCATTGGGTCTTACGGCGACGCAGATCGACCGCATGGAGTGCCCGATCGGAGATCCGGCTCTTGGGAAACACCCGCAAGCCATTGCACTTGGAGTTGCATCGCGCATTTTGCGCAGAAGCGATCAGGCGTCAAAATCCGCGGACATCGCACAGATTTAAGAGGGAAGACCGTGTTTCAAACCATTTCAGGCAAGCCAGTCAGTCGCTTCAGTTTCGGGACGATGCAATTCGGCGGTGGAGCAGACGAGAACGAAAGTGCGGCGATGTATGCGGCCTGCCGCGACGCGGGCATCAACTTCTTCGACACGGCATACGGCTATACTGAAGGCCGCTCCGAGACCATCTTGGGCAAGCTTGTCGCGAAGGAACGCGACGACATCTTCATCGCGACCAAATGCGCCTATGAAGGGGCATCTCCGCAGGACATTCACGCACAGATCGGCGAAAGTCTGAAACGCTTGAATGTCTCGGTGATCGATCTTCTGTACCTGCACCGTTGGGATCCGGAGGTGCCGATCGAAGCTTCGTTGGAGGCTTTGGCGGGCCACGTTGCCTCGGGCGCGGTCAGGCATTTGGGCGTGTCGAACTTCGCCGCCTGGCAGGTCATGAAGGCCCGCCACGCCGCTGCGGACCTGGGGGTCGAAATTCGTGTGCTGCAGCCGATGTACAACCTGGTGAAACGGCAGGTCGAGGTCGAGATCCTGCCGATGGCGCAGTCGGAGGGTTTGGCGGTCTGCCCCTATTCTCCGCTGGGGGGCGGTCTGCTGACTGGCAAGTATGCCTCGGGCGGTTCGGGGCGGCTCTTGGCGGATGATCGCTATGCCGTACGCTACGGCATGGACTGGATGCAGGAAGCCGCGCGGGGGCTGTCCGATCTTGGCAAGGAACTGGACGTGGCCGCGTCGACCCTCGCTGTTGCATGGGTGGCCCGACATCCTGGCATCAGGGGACCGATCATATCGGCGAGGACGGCCGAGCAGTTGGCTCCGTCCCTGGCTGCGATGGACTTCAAGATGGATGACGCGCTTTACGAGCGGATCAGCACACTGTCGCCAACGCCGCCACCTGCAACAGATCGGTCTGAGGAAGCGTGACGCGGGTCGTCGTCATTGGCGGTGGGATTGCCGGTGTCTCGGCGGCTGCGGCCTTGGGGCAGGCCGGGTTTCAGGTTCTGGTGTTGGAAGCAGAGGCGGCGCTGGGCACTCATGCGTCGGGGCGATCTGCTGCCATGTTCGAAGAGAATTACGGCAACGAGGTCATTCGTGCGCTGAACAAGGCGACAGGTCCCGAACTGAAGCGCCGGGGGGTTTTGTCGCCGAGAGGCATCATGATGGTGGCGCTCGACGCGGAACGAGCGCAATTCGAAGCGGACCTGGACGCGATGGGCATGGATGAATTGCCGCTTGAAGAGGCTCATCGGATGGTCCCTGTCCTGTCGCAGGATATTGTGCGCGCCGCGCTTCACGAAGGTGCGATGGACATTGATACGGATCGTTTGCTGCAGTCCTTCGCGAAAGAGGCGCGGTCCACCGGAGCAGAGCTGGTCTGTGGTGCCGCAGTGGATGCAATTTCGCCGGGTCAGGTAAGGGCCGGCGGGGCCGAGGTGCAAGCCGATATTGTCGTGAACGCTGCAGGTGCCTGGGCCGATCAGGTCGGTCAAATGGCGGGTGCGGCCCGGACTGGGCTTCAACCCTATCGACGGTCCATGGCGCGGCTGCCCGCGCCAGGCGGGCATGATGTGCAGGGCTGGCCCATGCTCTTCGGTCCCGGGGAAAGCTGGTATGCAAAGCCCGATGCCGGTGGCTGGATCGTTTCGCCTGCCGATGAAGACCCTGTCGATCCGATGGACGCATGGGCGGACGACATGGTTCTGGCGGAAGGGCTTGCGCGGTACGAGGCGCATGTCAGCGTGCCGGTGTCGCGGGTCGAGACGAACTGGGCGGGCCTGCGCAGTTTCGTGCCGGATCGGTCGCTGGTGATCGGGAAAGACCCGGATGTGCCGGGATTTTGCTGGCTGGCGGGACAAGGCGGCTATGGATTTCAGACCTGCGTCGCCGCCGCCCGGCACCTTGTAGAAGTCATAACCGGGCAAGCGTCTACGCTGGGCCAATCCGTCGGAGAGCGTTTGTCCCCCGCGCGATTTGGTCAGGCGAAGGTCGGCGTGTAAGACGCGCGCGTCCGCCGCTTGTAGCGGGGTTCGGGAGCATCTTCCGGCTCTTTCCCGAGATCGGGGAAAAGGCTGCGCAATTCGTCCTGCACTTCCTTCGGTGCGCTGCCAAGTGTGTCCTCGCTTGGATTGAAGCTTTCGACCGGCATGCCGCTGGCGCAGAAAACCTGCGGCTCGTCGAAGACGATGTTGTAATACACCACCTCGGCCGGGGGCGCGTCGCTGCCAAGGCTGACGCCATCCACATCGCGGGCCGGGATCAGGCAGTTCACGTGGTCTTCTTCGTCCTGTAAGCGCCAGCCCGGCACCAGCAGGCGGTGCGCACCGCCCACACGAAACGCACGCTGCGGCATCATCGGGCCAATGGCGCGGGGTTCCAGCACGACGGGGGCTAGGGACGGATCTGCGGTCACTTCGGCTTCGGTCACCGTCTTCGTCCAGATCAGCCGCACGGCCTGCAGGCCATTATCGCGCGTCACAACAAGGTCGCCCGTTCGGATATACTCGACCTTTCGCTCACCGCAGGGTGTGCGGAGACCTGCTCCTTCACAAAGACCGGTCGCACCGGTGGTTGTGATGTCATCTTGCGTAAGTTTTTTTGCCAATGTCATGTCGTGCGCCCGCTCCGTTCTCCCAGATCCAAGCTGCAGTGGAATGTGTCCGAAATGCGGACTGAACGAGGTTAATCCGGGAAAGATGTCGAAGACTGACACGATATTGTTTTCAAATGATGAACAATGTCTGCTTAAAAAGCTTCCTGTCTTCGTTACGAAAACAAAAGTGCAAACAATGCGCTGGCATCACTCGATTTCGTTGAAACGGCCCGTTCTGAGGAAAGACAGTGTCTGCTCGAAAACGCTGGGTTGCAGCATCAGGAACGTATGATTGACCGGCAGAACAATGTGATCCTTCATGCCTGCGACCTTCGTGCTTTCGATCGTGACCTTGCCGTCGTCCTCGCCAGGTAAAAGGCTTGAATAGTACGGATTGAGCGACCGATTTCCGGCGATCACGCCCAGCTCAAAAGTGACCGCGCCCAGTTGCCGCGGGATGCTGTCGTTGTCTGTTCCCAATTGCAGCCCGGCCGGACCGTTGAACCATTCGAAGGCAGCGATTTCGCCAAGCTCATCCACCAATTCGGAGCCCTGGTTTGGAGGAGCCAGCATGACGACACGACCGAGGTTCGACGGCGCATGACCGGCAAACCAGACCCGTGTCATGATGCCTCCAAGGGAATGGGTCACGATATGGGTGGTCTGATTGCCGCACTCCTCGAAGGCGGCGGGGAGTGTCGTGCCCGCCAGGTCTTCGATAGTGGCGGCAGTCGAAGGATAGGCGGGATTGACGGTTTGGTAGCCTTCTTCGCGAAACCAATAGGCCATGATCGCCATCGACGTTTGACCGCGCGCAAGGCCGTGAAGCAGGATGACGCAATCCGCAAACGCTTGAACCGGGAACAACGTCAGTAAGACGGTGGCGATTGCTCGTGCCATCATTTGTTTGGGCTTGCCGCTTGGGGCGAGTTGAATTCCGCGAGGATGGCTTTGGCGGCCTCTGCCGGGTTGGGGGAATTGTGGATTGGGCGGCCCACGACGACGTGGTCGGCACCATTTGCGATAGCTTCTGCCGGGGTCATCACCCGCTTCTGGTCGCCAAGCACAGCACCCTGGGGCCGTACGCCTGGCGTGACGATCAAACGGCCTTCAGCTTCGGGCAGCGCGCGGATCAGCGCAGCTTCCTGTGGGGAGGCGATGACGCCATGCGCACCGGCTTCGAAAGCACGCGCCGCGCGTTCGGTCACGAGTTCGGGGATGTCGCCGTCCTTGATCTGGGCGGCGTCCAGATCGGCGCGGTCGAGCGAGGTCAGGATGGTGACGGCGAGGATCTTCAGGTCCTTGCCCGCAGCCCCTTCGCGCGCGGCGCGCACAACATGCGGGTCGCCGTGAACGGTCAGAAAATCGAGATCGAATTGCGCGAGGCCCCGGACGGCGGCTTCGACCGTGGCACCGATGTCGAAAAGTTTCATGTCAAGGAAGATGCGCTTGCCGTGTTCATCCTTGAGTTCGTTCGCCAGCGCCAGACCTCCACCGGTCAGCATGCCGAGCCCGATTTTGTAGAAGGACATAATATCTCCCAGCCGGTTGGCGAGAGCCAGGCCTTCGAGCGCGTTCGGCACGTCGAGGGCAACGATCAGACGGTCGTCGGACATGGGACGTGCGCTAACTTGGGTGGTCATTGGCGTCAAGCAGGACGGGAGAGGTTTTGCGCCGACTGCGTCGTCGCGGGGAGGCCGCGCGTGCCGCGCGGCCCTAAAATCGCGTGCCGGAATTTTCTTTGCGTATTTTGGCAAGATGAAGATGTTGGATGTGAGATTGTCTAAAGAGCCCGATCATGACGCACGTTCTGGAAGCTGTTTTGGCCTTTGATGGCAAACATGTTGATGAACTGAGGTTTGCCGCCGAGCGTGTCCTGGAAGCGGATGGCGGCGCGCTTGTTGAGCTTTGTTCCAGCGACGATCCTTTGCATCGCGTTGCGGCGACCTGGATCGTGAAGGCGGTTCTGGAGGATGGCCGCGGCCAAACGCTGGACCTTGGCAAGTACTTTTCCTGTTTGAAGGACGAGACGGAGTGGGGCGCTTTGTTGCATCTTTTGCAGAGTGTGCAACTGGCCCCCAAGGCTGCGAGCAATCACTGGGATGCTGTGCGCCGACTGTTGGATCACAAGAAAACTCTGGTGGCGGTCTGGGCGTTGGATGCGCTTGTGCGGATCGCTGTCGAGACCGGCGAGGGTCTGGAGGAAGCTCACCGACGCGTTGAGGCCGCCTTGGCGCATGAAAAGGCCTCGATGCGGGCCCGGGCGCGGCATTTGGCACCACTTCTGGGCTTGTAACGTCAGCGTGAGGCACCCATTTCCTGGAGGAGGCCCAGCCACGCATGCCGCACAGCGGGTGCAAGATATTTGGGCGCTTGAAAAGGAGAGACGTGATGGACTTGGAAAAGTTCACTGAGAGGTCGCGCGGTTTTTTGCAGGCTGCTCAGACCATTGCCGCCCGTGAAAGTCACCAGCGGCTTGCCCCCGAACATTTGCTGAAAGCCCTGATGGATGACGATCAAGGGATGGCCGCGAACCTGATCCGTGCCGCCGGTGGTGCGCCGGAGCGCGTCGTGCAGGCGGTCGATACCGCGTTGGGCAAGATCCCGAAGGTGCAGGGTGATGCGGGGCAGACCTATCTGGACCAGTCCACCATGAAGGTTCTGGACGAGGCCGAAAAGATCGCCAAGAAGGCGGGTGACAGCTTCGTGCCTGTCGAGCGTATCCTGACCGCGCTGGCCGTCGTGAAGTCGAAGGCGAAAGAAGCGCTGGAGGCGGGTGCGGTTACAGCTCAGGCCTTGAATGCCGCGATCAACGATGTGCGCCAGGGTCGGACAGCAGACAGTGCCAGCGCCGAAGATCAATATGAGGCGCTGAAGAAATACACGCGCGACCTGACCGAAGCGGCCAAGGACGGCAAGATCGATCCGATCATCGGGCGCGACGAGGAAATTCGTCGCACCATGCAGGTGCTGTCGCGGCGGACCAAGAACAATCCGGTACTGATCGGTGACCCGGGTGTGGGTAAGACGGCGATTGCCGAGGGCCTTGCACTTCGGATTGTCAACGGTGATGTGCCCGAGAGTTTGCGGAACAAGCGTCTTCTGGCTTTGGACATGGGCGCGCTTATCGCGGGCGCGAAGTATCGCGGTGAATTCGAGGAACGCCTGAAGGGTGTTTTGAACGAAGTCACCGCCGCCGCTGGCGAAGTCATCCTGTTCATCGACGAGATGCACACGCTTGTGGGTGCCGGTAAGACCGACGGCGCGATGGATGCCGCCAACTTGATCAAACCGGCCCTAGCGCGCGGTGAGCTTCACTGTGTGGGCGCGACCACACTGGACGAATACCGGAAGTACGTGGAAAAGGACGCGGCCCTGGCACGGCGGTTCCAGCCCTTGATGGTGGAAGAGCCGACGGTCGAGGATACCGTTTCGATCCTGCGCGGCATCAAGGAGAAATACGAGCTTCACCATGGTGTTCGGATCTCTGACCGGGCGCTGGTGTCGGCCGCGACGCTCAGCCATCGCTACATCACGGATCGGTTCCTGCCGGATAAGGCGATCGACCTTGTGGACGAAGCGGCCAGCCGGCTGCGGATGGAGGTCGATTCAAAGCCCGAAGAACTGGACGCTTTGGACCGGCAGATCCTGCAGATGCAGATCGAAGCCGAGGCGCTTAAGAAGGAAGAGGACAAGGCTTCGAAAGATCGGTTGGAGAAGCTGGAAAAGGACCTCTCTGAACTTCAGCAGCAATCGGCGGAATTGACCGCCAAGTGGCAGGCCGAGCGTGACAAGCTTGAAGGAGCGCGCGGGCTGAAGGAACAGTTGGACAAGGCGCGCGCCGAGTTGGATCAGGCCAAGCGCGAGGGCAATCTGGCGCGGGCCGGTGAGCTTTCCTATGGCGTCATTCCGGGGCTGGAGAAGCAGTTGGAGGCCGCCGAGGAAGACGATGGGCAGGTCATGGTCGAAGAGGCCGTGGGTCCCGAACTGATTGCCGAGGTTGTCGAGCGCTGGACCGGTATCCCGACGTCGAAGATGCTGGAAGGCGAGCGCGAGAAGTTGCTTCGGATGGAAAATGAACTGGGCAAGCGCGTGATTGGCCAGGCGTCGGCGATGACCGCCGTTTCGAACGCCGTGCGCCGTGCGCGCGCTGGATTGCAGGACGAAAACAGGCCCTTGGGCTCTTTCCTTTTCCTTGGGCCCACCGGCGTGGGCAAGACCGAACTGACCAAGGCCTTGGCAGAGTTCCTGTTCGACGATGACCGGGCCATGGTGCGGATCGACATGAGCGAATTCATGGAGAAGCACTCGGTCGCGCGACTGATCGGTGCCCCTCCGGGCTACGTCGGCTATGACGAAGGCGGCGTGTTGACCGAAGCGGTGCGGCGGCGGCCTTATCAGGTGATCCTGTTCGACGAGGTCGAAAAGGCGCACCCTGAAGTCTTCAACGTACTGTTGCAGGTGTTGGACGACGGCGTGCTGACCGATGGGCAGGGCAACAAGGTCGATTTCAAGCAAACGCTGATCATCCTGACGTCGAACTTGGGCTCGCAAGCTTTGAGCCAGTTGCCCGAGGGCGCGGACGCCAGCGATGCCCGCCGCGACGTTATGGATGCGGTGCGCGCCCATTTCCGGCCGGAGTTCCTGAACCGCTTGGATGACATGATCGTCTTCGATCGCCTCAGCCGTAGCGACATGGACGGTATCGTCGATATCCAGCTTGCCCGCTTGAACAAGCGGCTTGCCAAGCAGGGGATCACGCTTGATCTGGACGAGGCCGCGATGAAGTGGTTGGCCGATGAAGGCTACGACCCGGTCTATGGCGCGCGTCCGCTGAAGCGCGTGATCCAGCGCAGTCTGCAAAACGAACTGGCCGAGATGCTTTTGGCTGGCGATATCGCAGACGGCGACACGGTCCAGGTCTCGGCCGGATCGGAGGGGCTATTGGTCGGCGATCGGGTGGCGAGTTCGAACCGACAACCACCGGCCGACGCCGTGGTACATTAACGAAAAGGCCCTGCATTTGCGGGGCCTTTTTTGGTCATAGTCTGGTAACCTTGTGTCTACCCATTCCTTGCGGCACGGAAACAATAAGGGGTTCCATGCGTAGATTGTCCCAGTTCAGGTCAGGATTGCCAGCAAGCTGACGCCGATTTGCATAAAATCTGCCGATCCCACCACACCACTGCCGCATTCTTTTCACAATCGGATCGCATTATTTGAACATCGTCATCCCAGACATTCGATGTCTTCAAGAGGTGAGACGCATGAGTAAAGTTCACAGGATTGCAGGCCTTCGGATAAGTCGTGTGCACACGCCGTGCACGGCAGTTGGAAGCAGCCGGGACTTGCTTCCGGACCTTGAACCGCCCGAAGAGCGCCTGCGCCATGACAGAAGTCACATCTTTTCGTCCGACGCGATCACGCTGTCGCACTCTTCCGCCATGGAGGACGTCTTCGATCCCGCCCTGCGCGAGGAGCATCAGGATCTTACCGCACGCCTGACGGTCTATGTCTTGAACATGACCATCATGATCTTTGCGCTGCCCGTTGGCCTTGCGCTTTTGTTCCTGAACATCCTGGGCGGTGAAAACCTGCGGACGACCGCACATGTCATGGCATTGACAGGTATGTTCATGGCGCTGTCCCAGATGGAAGGCGCGGCCCCGCTCTTACCCCTGTAGGCGGCCCTGCTGGCGTAGAGTTTCCCAAAGCGCGTGGCGTTCTGCTTCAAAGAGCGAGTCCACCCGGACCATGAAAGTGTGTATCCCGAAGGCGATAGCCCCTGTCTTTGGTAGCACCCGCAGCGTCTGCCGCTCCGACCGGACGAATAGCGCCTGCAGATCGCTTGCCTCTCGCGGTGGATCGCCTTCGGACTTCGGTGCGAAGAGTGCCGGGTCGTCGTAGAGAAGTGCGTTGGAGCGCGTCAGAATGGCTTGCGGTTTCAAGTTGCCAAAGAGCCTTTGCACTCGCTTCGCCATCGCCTCGTCATATGGGTCTACGGGATCGTGAATGCGCGACAGTGGCCGCCCGATCTTTTCGTCCAACCTCCAGGACGCCGGGAAACACAGAACGGCACCTGTCAGCACATGCTCGGATCCTTGCTTCTGCAAGAGGCACATATCGGATTGGATCAATCGTCCAAGCGTGTGAAGGGGCTGATCCCTATCTTGAACCACGACTATGCCATCGGGGCGATGCAACTTGTCGGCGATGATGCGATAGGCGGGGTCATGGGCCAGATAGCGAACCACGTGGTTCAGGCATTCCTGCGCAGCCTCTTTCGCCTCGGGTAACATCTGAATAACGTCAGAGGTTCGCTCGGCGATGAGCGCGTCGCGCAGTTCCATCTGTGCCGCAAAGGCATCGTCGCGAAGTATCCAGTCCTTTTCGTCAAGAAGCGTAAGGCCCGGAAGCGACCGCGCGGCGGGGTGCATCCACGGAGGGCCTTCGGGAAAGCTCGATTGCAGAATGGGGTCTGGCACGGCGCCGGGATAGCAAACATGTCGCTTGGGCAACAGGACCATGTCGCAAATCAACCGGACGCGGTCGAGGTTGGCGTCCGAGACTGATTACATGAACACCTGGCATCGAGACACTCGCAAGATCGATCCCAGCAGGGGCACGCGGTTGGGCGACAACACACCCAATGACGCGGACCGGATCGAAATCGGTCCGACGCTGTTGGCCTTGCAGGAATGGGAGGCGGCGGGGCTGGAACTGCCGGACCTTCAGGCCATGCGGGAATACCGGTGGAAGCGGCTGACCGATCATATCATGGCACGAGATTACGGCGCGCTTCTGGTCTTCGATCCGCTGAACATCCGTTATGCGACCGACAGCACCAACATGCAGCTTTGGAACGCGCATAACCCGTTTCGCGCGCTGCTTTTGTGCGCCGACGGCCATATGGTGATCTGGGATTACAAGAACGCGCCGTTTCTCTCCGAGTTCAACCCGTTGGTGAAAGAGGTGCGCTCGGGAGCGTCTTTTTTCTATTTCTCGGGCGGCGACAAATGTCACGCGGTGGCGTCCGAGTTCGCGGGTGCGGTCCGTGATGTTGTGATGGAGCACGGCGGCGGCAACATGCGGCTGGCAGTGGACAAGATCATGTTGCACGGTGCACGTGCGCTTGAAACGGCGGGTTTCACGCTGGAAGAGGGCGAGGAGCTGACCGAAAAGGCTCGCGCAGTTAAAGGCATGGACGAGATCAAGGCGATGCGTTGCGCCAGTCACGCCTGCGAAGCGTCGGTCGCGGCGATGGAGGAGTTTGCCCGCGAGCACGGGCCGACCGGTAAGGTCAGTGAAGACGACATCTGGGCCGTACTTCATGCCGAGAACATCAAGCGCGGTGGCGAATGGATCGAAACGCGGCTTCTGGCGACCGGGCCTCGGACGAACCCGTGGTTTCAGGAATGCGGGCCCCGGCGGATGAGGAACAATGAGATCCTGGCCTTCGATACCGATTTGGTCGGGAGCTACGGGATCTGTGTGGACATAAGCCGAACATGGTGGATCGGGGACAAACCGCCACGCCCGGATATGGTCGCGGCTATGCGGCACGGGCACGAGCACATCATGACGAACATGGAACTGATAAAGCCCGGCGCGCGCATCGAGGACATGCAACAGAGCCTGCACAGGCTGGACGACAGATATCAGAAGCTGAAGTACAGCTGTGCCATGCACGGGGTGGGCCTTTGCGATGAGTGGCCGCATGTGGACTATCCCGACACCATGAAGCCCGGCGCCTTCGATTATGCGTTGGAGCCCGGCATGGTGCTGTGTGTCGAAGCGCTGGTCAGCGAAGAGGGCAACGACTTTTCGATCAAGCTGGAGGATCAGGTGCTGGTGACCGAGGACGGGTACGAGAACCTGACGAAGTATCCATTCGATGCGGCGTTGATGGGTTTGGATTGAGGTATTGCGCCGCGATTTGCGCGTCGCGGTAGGTGGGGGACGCTGTCCCCATCGTCCATCGGTGCTTGAACTGATGGCGCATCGAAGGACGACCCCCTGGGATATTTTTCAACGGGCGAAGATTAAAGGCGGTCCGGCAAAGCCAGGCCGCGGAGAATGTCATGGCCAGACATGGGGCGCTTGCCTTGGCGCTGCGCTTCGAGCACTTGCACCGCGCCGTCGCCGCAGGCGATCCGAAAGCCACCGAGGTGGGCGCCCGGTTGGCCCATGCCTTCCGCCGTGGTTGCGCGGAGGAGCTTCAGGCGTTCGTCGCCAACCTGGGTCCAGGCGCCGGGAAAGGGGGAGAGGCCGTTGATGTGGCGCGCGACCTTTTCGGCCGGGTGGGTCCAGTCGATCCTGGCTTCGGCCTTGTCGATCTTCTCGGCATAGGTGACGCCTTCGCCTGGTTGTGGCTGGGGCGTCAGGGTGGCAATCTTGGCCAGCGTTTCGACGATGAGCCGCGCGCCCATGTCGGACAACCGGTCATGCAGATCGCCTGTTGTTTCGGATGCACCGATGGGGGTCGCTTCGCGCAACAGGACGGGGCCGGTGTCCAGCCCGGCCTCCATCTGCATGATGCAGACCCCGGTTTCCTTGTCTCCTGCCATAACGGCCCGGTGAATGGGTGCAGCGCCGCGCCAGCGCGGCAGAAGCGAGGCGTGGATGTTCAGGCAGCCATGACTTGGCGCGTCGAGCACGGCCTGCGGCAGGATCAGGCCGTAGGCTACGACGACGGCAACGTCGGCTTTGAGGGCGGCAAAATCGGCTTGGACGTCTTCGCCCTTGAGTGACTTCGGATGGCGCACTGTCAGGCCAAGCGCTTCGCCCCGCTGATGCACGGGCGAGGGCCTTTCCTTCTTGCCGCGTCCCGCCGGCCGGGGCGGTTGGGTGTAAACGCAAAGGATGTCGTGACCGGCCCGTTCCAGGGCGTCGAGAGCGGGCACCGAGAAGGCTGGCGTGCCCATGAAGATTACCTTCATGCCTTCTGCGCCTTCTTCATCAGCATGTCACGCTTCGTCCGGCTGAGGTTGTCGAAATACATGCGTCCATTCAGATGGTCGATCTGGTGCTGAACAGAGGTCGCCCAGACGTCCTGAAAATCGCGGCTGACCTGTTCACCTGCGTCATCGGTGAACGCGACCGTTACGCGGGCCGGGCGCGTGACCTTGGCGGAGACGCGCGGCAGGTTGGGAGAGGCTTCGTCCCAGGTGAAGGTTTCGTCCGAGGCAGAGATTATTTTGGGGTTGGCCAATCGGACGACCTGACCGCGCTCCTTCGAGCAATCCACGACCGCCAGGCGCAGAAGGACGCCGATTTGAGGCGCGGCGAGACCGTAGCCGGGCATTGCTTCCATGATCTCGATCATCTCATTCCAGATCGCATGGATGTCTTCAGTGATTGCCTCGACAGGTTCAGCCGGGGTGCGGAGGCGCTTATCTGGCCAAATGAGTGTCGGGCGCGGCACGAACTGACCTCACGCTCGCGCCTTCTCGCGCTTCAGTTTCTGCATCTTGCGCGTAATCATCTGACGCTTGAGCGGCTTCAGGTAATCGATGAACAGTTTGCCATCCAAATGATCGATTTCGTGCTGTACACATGTGGCCCAGAGCCCGTCGAACCGCTGGCTTTGTTCGTTTCCTTCAAGCGAGGTCCAGGTGACTTCCACCTCGGCAGGGCGTTCGATGTCGTTGTAAATCTCTGGGATCGACAGGCAGCCTTCCTCGTAGACGTTCGTTTCCTCAGACGACCAGACGATCTTTGGGTTGATCAGCACCATAGGCTGGGGCGGTGCGTCTTCTTCCTTGACGCAATCCATGACCAACATGCGTTGCAGAACGCCGACCTGTGGCGCGGCAAGGCCAATGCCCGGCGCGTGGTACATGGTTTCCAACATGTCGTCGGCCAGCTTCTTCATGTCGGACGGTTCCGACACGGGGCCTGCCACCGTTTTTAGCCGGGGGTCGGGGTGAATAAGAATATCGCGCAGTGCCATGGTGTTCATCTATGTCAAGCGACTGCGCTGGACAAGCAGAGGGCTTGCAGGAGCGTGGCGGAGTGCTAGGGTCGCGCCGCTAAAGAGGTAGGCAGGCATGAACTTTGATTTCGACACCCAGATCGCCCTTCGGAACACCCATGCGTCGAAATACGACCATATGGCGAAGGTGAGTGGCCGAGACGACCCCGACATGATCCCGATGTGGGTGGCGGATATGGATTTCGCTGCCGCACCCGCAATACGCGCGGCGCTGCAGGCCGAGGTCGACCGGGGCTATTTGGGCTATTTCGGCAATCCCGCGCCCGTGGCGGATGCTGTTGCGCGTTGGTACGGCGACCGGCACGGTTGGAACGTCGATCCGGGCTGGGTGCGCTTCACGCATGGTGTGGTCAACGGTTATGGGGTCGTGTTGGCGACTTTCACAGAACCGGGGGATCGGGTGATTGTCTTTTCGCCCGTTTATCATGCGTTCTATCGCCAGATCAAAGCGATGGACCGGGAGGTCATGGAAAGCACGTTGGTTCTGCGGAATGGCGTGTTCCACATGGACCTCGACGCGGTGGCCGGGCAACTGAC
>JASJDQ010000237.1 GCA_030065075.1 Paracoccaceae bacterium
CCGGTCACACCGCCCGAGACGCTCTATCACGGGACCGCGACGCGGTTCGTCGACGCGATCCGGAAAGAGGGTCTGACGCGGCAGTCCCGCCAGCATGTGCACCTTTCGGCCGATGAAGCGACAGCGACACAGGTTGGGCGCCGGCACGGCAAACCGCATGTCTTCATTGTGCATGCAGGGCAGATGCACCGCGATGGCCACGCATTCCATCAAGCCGAAAACGGCGTCTGGCTGACCGGCAACGTTGCCGCGAAATATCTGGCTGATTGCGGTGGTGCCGCGAAAGCGCCTGATTTCAATGAAAAAGAGTGATTCAATGACCAACGACACCACATATGATCCGGTCACCGGCGACCACCTGAAGGACTGGGGTCACCGCCCAGGAAAGCAGTTCCCTGCCCTTTTGGCGAAGGCCAATGCGATGCGGGCGGAGGGCTTTGGCCTCGTGCGGATCCGGCAGGAGCTGGAGGGCGACATTCCGCCCCCGCCGGTGACGCTCGCCTTGCGCGACACCGGTGAGGTACCGTTTCACGAGAACATCCGGGCCGATGATCCGGACGAAGAGGATAACGTCGCCAAGGTTCGTCAGACCATGACGGCGTTGATGCGCGTGCCGACCATCGAAGCCGGTGCGATCATGCCTGACGCCTGTCCGGCGGGGCCGGTCGGGACGATCCCCGTGGGCGGTGTCGCGGCGGCGCGGAATGCCATCCATCCGGGCATGCACTCGGCGGATATCTGTTGCTCGGTCATGATGACGGATCTCGGCGATGCCGACCCGAAAGCGGTGCTGGATGCCGCGCAATCGGTCACGCATTTCGGCCCGGGCGGTCGGCGTGAAGGCGATCTTTTCGATATCGACAAGGAGCTTCTGGAGGCGTTTCGGGAGAACCGGTTTCTCGACAATCCGAAGTCGCTGCGCATGGCCGAGCACCACATGGGCACTCAAGGAGACGGGAACCACTTCCTGTTCGTCGGGCGGTCGCGCAAGACAGGCCGGACGGCGGTTGTCACGCATCACGGCTCGCGCGGGCCGGGTGCCGTGCTCTACAAGAACGGCATGATCGCGGCGGAGAAGTTCCGGTCGGAACTGTCGCCCGAGACGCCGAAGGGCAATGCCTGGATTCCGGCGGACACGGAGGAAGGCCGCGACTATTGGGAGGCGTTGCAGGTTATCCGGCGCTGGACCAAGGAGAACCATAGCGCGATCCATCAGGCCACCCTCGAAGCGGTGCGCGCGGATGTGGGCGACCGCTTCTGGAATGAGCATAACTTCGTCTTCAAGCGCGGCGATCTGTTCTACCACGGCAAGGGGGCCACCCCTGCCTGGGGGGATTATGCCGAGGACGCGACGGGACTGACGTTGATCCCGCTCAACATGAGCGAGCCCGTGCTGGTCGTGCGCGGCAAGGACGCCGCGCGCGGTCTGGGCTTCAGCCCGCATGGCGCGGGCCGCAATTTCTCGCGGTCCGAGCACAAACGCCGGATGGGGTCGACCACGCCGGAGCAGCAGTTGAAGGCCGAAACCGAAGGCCTCGATATCCGCTTTCACGCCGGTGGTGTCGATGCCTCGGAACTGCCGTCGAGCTACAAGAACGCCGACGCGGTGGTGCAGCAGATCAGGGACTACGATCTGGCCGAGATCGAAGACTACATCGACCCTTATGGCTGCATCATGGCCGGAGACGTGCCTCCGTTCTGGGCCAAGAAGAAGAAACGCAGGTAGGATGCAGATCGAACTGACTTTGATCGCGGCGCCGGACGCGGGCTATTCGGCTCGCGATCTCGGGTTTTTGCTGCACAAGCATCCCGATCACGTGCATACGCGCGAGACGTCGCATGGCGCCGTGACGATCTTCTATCCGCAGGTCTCGGACGCGCGGACGACGGCCGTTCTGCATCTGGACGTGGACCCCGTGGGTCTGGTTCGCGGCAAGAACCGGCAAAGCGACGGACTGCTGGCCCAATACGTGAATGACCGCCCTTACGCGGCCAATTCGTTCCTGTCCGTCTCGATGGCGCGGGCACTCGGGCAGACCATCGCGGGGATATCCAAGGAGCGCCAGGAGCTTGCGGATCGCGCCCTGCCCCTGGAAGCGCGCGTCGTGCCGCTTACGCTGGCGGGCGACCCCGACATGGTCACGGCGGTTTTCGAGCCGTTGGGATACGAGGTCGTTATGACCGCACTGGATGGCGACGGACACGTCCATGATCTGACGCTCAAGGGCACGGTCCGGCTGTCGGCTCTGCTCAATCACCTCTACGTGCTGATCCCCGTTCTCGACAACGCGAAACATTACTGGATCGACAGGGAAGAGATCGACAAGCTGATCGCCAAGGGCGAAGGCTGGCTGGCCGAGCATCCGGCGCGGGAACTGATCACGCGGCGTGCGCTCAAGCACCGCCGCGCGCTGATGAACATGGCGTTGGCCCGGCTCGATGAAACACTGGCGGAGGATGAGGCCGAAGCCTCGGATGATCCCGCGCCCGAGCCGGAAGAGCATCTGGAAAAGCCGATCAGGTTGCACGAATTGCGGCTGGATACCGTCGCCGAGACGCTGAAAACGCACGGGGCCGCGTCGGTCCTCGACCTTGGCTGCGGCGAGGGCAAGCTGATGCGGCGCCTCATCAAGGAACGGCATATCAGACGGCTGGTCGGCGTCGATGCCTCGGCGCGCACGCTCGAGAAGGCGAACCGCCGTTTGCGGATGCACCAGGCGGGCGATGCGATAGCAGAGCGTGTCAGCCTGCAAATGGGCAGCCTGACTTATGGCGATCGTCGCTGGCAGGGCTTCGATGCCGCGACCCTTGTGGAGGTCATCGAACATATCGAACCGCACCGGCTCTCCGCACTGGAGCTGTCGCTGTTCGGCGACGCCCGCCCCGGTCTGGTCATCGTGACGACGCCGAACCGCGAGTACAACGCCCTGTTTGAAGGCATGGCCGAAGGCGAGTTGCGACATCCCGACCACCGGTTCGAATGGACGCGCGCAGAGTTCGAAGCGTGGGGGAACCGGGTCGCGGAAGAATATGGCTACGACGTGAGCTACGCCCCGCTCGGCCCCGTCGACAAGGCGCTTGGAGGACCGTCGCAAATGGCGATCTTCCGGAAAGGCGGTGAAACATGAACCTGCCCGCCTTCACCCCGACCATTGACCAAGGCGTCGAGGCCACCATCGTCGACAAGCTTCGTGACATCGAACGTGACTTCGGCGTGCGCGTCCTGTTCGCCATCGAGAGCGGCAGCCGCGCGTGGGGGTTTCCCTCGCCCGACAGCGATTACGATGTGCGGTTCGTCTATGCGCACGCGCCGGACTGGTATCTTGGCCTGACGCCCGGGCGCGACGTCATCGAACTGCCAATCGAGGGTGATTGGGACATCAACGGGTGGGACATCCGCAAGGCGCTCAACCTTCTTCTGAAGCCGAACCCGGTCTTGCTGGAGTGGCTTTCAAGCCCGATCCGCTACCGCTGGGACGATCGGGTTTGCGCCGCGTTGACCGCGCTGTCGGCGCGCACCGCCTTTGGCGAGGCCTGCGTGCATCACTATCGCAACCTTGCCCAAGGGCAGTGGGACAAGCATGTGGGGGAGAGTCCGGAGGTCAACTACAAGAAGTACTTTTACATTCTCCGTCCGGCTCTGGCGATCCATTGGATCCGCTCCAATCCCGGGACCACCCCGGCGATGAACCTGCAGGCACTGGTGGACGGCTTGCCGCTTCCGCCCGAGATGGTCCTGGAGATCGAGACGCTTTTGCGCCTGAAGGCCCGGGCCAAGGAGATCGGCGTGGGGCAAAGGGTTGCCGTCATTGACGCGTATATCGCGGATCAGATCGCCTGGGCAGAAGCCGTGGAGAAAACGGAAGCCGACCCGGCATTGGCGGACGACGCCGAAGCGCTGTTTCGGGCGATCGTGAAAGGTGGTGTCACATGACGACGGTGACCATCCCCGACTTCGCGCTCGTGGTCCTGATCGGCGCCACCGGTTCGGGCAAGTCCAGCTTTGCGCGCAAGCACTTTCTGGAGACCGAGATCATCTCTTCGGATCATTGCCGCGCGCTTGTCTCGGATGACGAGACGGATCTGGCCGCCACTGCGGATGCCTTCGATCTTCTGAAATACACGGCGGGCATTCGGCTGAAGCGCCGCCTGCTGACCGTGATCGACGCAACCTCGGTCAAACGGGAGGATCGCGCGGCATTGGTCGCCCTGGCGCGAAAGCATCACGCGCTGCCCGTGGCTATGGTGCTCGACATCGACCCGGCCATTTGCCACGCGCGGAACCAGACCCGGCCCAACCGCGACTTCGGCGAACACGTGCCCCGCAACCATAGCAGGGCCCTCAGGCGCGGACTGCGCGGTTTGCAGAAGGAGGGGTTCCGGCAAATCCACGTGATGAAGTCGCCCGAAGAGGTCGACGCGCTGGAGATCTCGCGCGAACCGCTCTGGACCGATCGCCGGAGCGAACATGGTCCCTATGACATCATCGGCGACGTCCACGGGTGCTTCGATGAACTGACGGAGCTGTTGACCACGCTCGGCTACGGGATCGACCCGTTCGAGGAGGACGCTGAAGACCTGATCACCGCGCGACACCCGGATGGCCGCATGGCGCTCTTCGTCGGCGACATCACCGACCGCGGACCGAAGAACCGGAATGCGCTGCGTCTGGTGATGGGCATGGTCGAGGCGGGAACAGCGCATTGCGTTGTCGGGAACCACGATTACAAGCTGAACAAATGGCTGAGAGGCCGGAAGGTTCAGTTGAACCACGGGCTTGACCTGACCGTGGCCGAGCTGGAGGCCACGTCTGACGCCTTTCGCAGCAGGGTCAGCGCGTTCATCTACGACTTGCGGTCTCATTTCTGGCTCGCGGACGGGAAACTGGTCGTCGCCCATGCCGGTTTGAAAGAGAACATGCACGGGCGCGGGTCCGGTGCCGTGCGGAACTTTGCGATGTACGGCGAGACGACCGGGGAGGTCGACGAGTTCGGCCTGCCCGTGCGGCTTGAATGGGCACGGGAGTATCGCGGCGCGGCAGACGTGGTTTATGGCCACACGCCCATGGCCGAGGCCGAGTGGCTGAACAACACGCTTTGCATCGACACGGGCTGTGTCTTCGGCGGCAAGCTGACAGCGCTCCGTTGGCCCGAGCGGGAGACGGTTTCGGTCCCCGCGCGGCGGCAATACGCGGAACCGGCCAAACCGCTCGATCACGACAAGACACGGTCTGCGCAGCAGGATCACGACGGGCTGCTCTATTTCGACGATTACGCCACCAAGATGCGGATCGAAACGCGGTACAGGTCGACCATTCAGGTCCCCGAGGAAAACAGCCTCGCCGCATTGGAAATCATGAGCCGCTTTGCCATCGATCCGCGCTGGCTGATCTATTTGCCGCCGACCATGGCCGCCTGCCCCACGGCACCGGAGGGGCCGTTCCTCGAGCGGCCCGAGCAGGCGATCAAGCATTTCGTGGATCGCAGCATCACCGACTTGGTGGCAGAAGAAAAACACATGGGGTCGCGCGCGCTGCTTGTCGTCACCAAAAGCGTGGAGGCGGCAGCCGCACGTTTCGGGGTCGAGGACGGCAAGGCGGGCGTGATCTACACCCGCACGGGCCGCCCGTTCTTTAAGGACGAACAGATTGAAGCCGAAATCGTTTCGCGTGTTGGTGCGGCGATTGAAGCCGTTCGCCTGTGGGATGAGCTTGACAGCGACTGGGTTCTTTTGGACGCGGAACTGATGCCCTGGTCGGCCAAGGCGCAGGACCTTTTGCAGAGGCAGTACGACCCGACGGTTGCGGCGGCGAAAGCGTCGGCGGATGCGCTTCTTCTTGCGATGGAGAACGCCTCCCATCCCGACGGCTTGAGCGCTCTGAAATCCAGGGCGGAAACGCAACGCACCAATGCCGAGGCCATGGGACGCACCATTGCAGGCTATTGCTGGGACGCGGTCTCCATCGAGGATTATCAGATCGCGCCCTTCCATATTCTGGCCGCCGAGGGACAGGTTTTCACCGAAAAACCCCATGTCTGGCATATGGAAACGCTCGGGGGACTGAGCGAAGCCGGTCCAATCCTGAAAACCACCGGCTGGAAACGGTTTGATGGCGCGGACGCGGCGGAATGTGCCGCTGTCACCGATTGGTGGCTCGATCACACCGCTGCCGGGGGCGAAGGCATTGTGATCAAGCCGAACGCCTTTCTCTTGCGCGGCGAAAAAGGCCTGATCCAACCCGCCATGAAAGTCCGCGGGCGAGACTACCTTCGGATCATCTACGGGCCGGATTACGACCTGCCGGAGAATATCGAGCGGCTGCGGCAACGCGGTCTGGGGCGCAAATTCTCCCTTGCCGAGCGCGAGTTCAAGCTGGGCTTTGAAGGTCTGCACCGTTTCGTCGAAGGCCAGCCTTTGTCCAAAGTTCACATGTGCGCTTTGGCGGT
>JASJDQ010000238.1 GCA_030065075.1 Paracoccaceae bacterium
GTACGGACCCCGACCGGGCGCCAACGATCAGGTCGGTCCCTGAAATCGTATCGGCAAAGCTGGCCTTTGCACCGGTCCGCACCTTTTCGACGCCCAGGAACAGCGCGACGGAGAGGGCGATGGCCAGGATGGTCATGCCGACCGTCGTGGCGCGTGCCAGCAGCGATCCGACAGCAAGCCTGAAGATCATGCCGCCTGCCTTTCGATCCGGGCGATGTCCTCCATGCGAAGGATTCGATCGAACCGCGCGCCCAGTCGAGGGTCATGGCTGACCATCAACAGCGTGCTTTCATGGGACCGGACCTGATCGAAGAGAAGATCGAGAAAGGCCGATTGGCTGCCTGCGTCCAGCGCTGAGGTGGGTTCGTCGGCAAGGATGATGGGCGGGCGTCCGATCAAGGCCCGCGCGACGGCGACGCGTTGCTGTTGACCGACGCTGAGGCTAGCGGCCTTTGCGCCCAGCATATCGGGCAGTCCCAGTGCCGTGCTGAGGCGGCGCGCTTCGGTTGGGCCATCGCCTGCGCGTTCCCGGCGGGACGGGGCGAAGCGGAGGGGCAGCAAGATGTTGTCCAGCACGGTGCCGAAGGGCAGCAGGTTGAATTGCTGAAAGATCACGCCGATCTGTTCGGCGCGGAAGCGGTCGCGCGCGCCGCCCGTCAGGTCTGCCACGTCGGTTCCGGCGATCCGGACGTGTCCCGCATCGGCAAGGATGGTGCCGCAGATCAGGGAGAGAAGCGTGGATTTCCCCGAGCCGCTTTCCCCCAGAAGCAGCACCGTCTCGCCGTTCGCGATGGAAAGCTCCGGCACCGTCAGCGCGAAAGACGCCCGCCCCGGCCAGCGGAAACGGACGTTGTCGAGTTGCAGGATCGGGTCGCCTGTGGTCACGCGTCAGAACATGCCACGAAGGTCCAGCTTCGGCGAGTCCCGCTCGACCTCGAAGGCTTGCGCGCCGGAGGTTGTGACTATCTGCACCTCGACCTCGCGGGCATTTTTGAATGCCTCGAAATAGGCGAAGGTGATTTCGTCGATTGCGCCGGGGTTGCCGCAGGTCAGGATGTATTCGGCGTGAAACTCGGTGTGGCTGTCTTCGTCTGCGTGGGCTTCCGCATGGTCTTCGTGCCCGTGGTCGTCGTGAGCGTCTTCGCTTTCCAGCGCCGCGCTGGCTTGTGTGACGCTGCACTCTGCGTTGCTGGGAATGACGAACAGGTCCAAAGGTTTGGCCAGCGTCGCGACTGCGGCGTCAATCGCTGCACGGTCCTGGGCGCTTTCGGCGGCGTATTCGAAGCCGACGATATCGGCGCCGGGGGCGTGGAATTCCATGGCGACCGTGTTGCCATCGACGGCAATGTTGAGCGTGCCGACGCCGTGTTCGTGGGCATTGAGCCCACGGGTGTCTTCGGCCAGAACAGGCGTGGCGAGAAGTGGCAGGAGCAGGGCAATGGCGCGTTTCATGGCAATCCTTTCGATCGGATAACAGCTAAAAGTTATCTTATAACGTAACAAGTCTCAACCGAGCGTCTGGTCGTGGATCGGCGAAAGTCAGCGTGTCAGAAGATTGTTCAGCACGACGTGGAATTTCTCGCCCGCCTCGGCGCGCGCGATCAGCTCCAGCAAGCCGTCACGCCCCGCGGCACGCTCGATGGCGGCCACCTCGGCGGCGGCGGCTGAATAGGCGCGTCCGACGCCAAGCTCGCGATAGGCGTCGTCCCATTGCCAGAAGCGGTTAACCTCGCGAATGCGCGCCCGGTGTTCACCCGAAACCGCGCCTTGCCAGTTCGGGTGATTGGCGACATGGGTGGCGAGCCCTTCGTCAAACCATGTTGGATAGGGCTGTTGCAGGATGTTCCTGACCCCCATACGGCGATGGAGGCGCGAATGCGTCATTTCATGCGTCAGCGTGCCCAGTGTCAGGCCGCCCGGGCTGACCATGACGGCCATGTCTGCTAGCGACAACCCATTGCCGCGTATGCCGAAATCCGCCGCACAGGTGGCCGTCGTACAGAGGACCAACGTGGGCCGTGGCGGTTCGTCGCCGAAGAACGTGCGCACGCGGTCGCGGGCTTTGTTGGCGAGGGCGCGCAGTTCGTCCGAACGCGCTGGCGCATCGGTCCAGACGCGGTCCGCGACCTGCGTCAACCCGTAGCTTTCCGGGACGACGACACGCTGCATGCCGGGAACGGCGGCGGCAACCGCGAGGGCGAAAAGACCCAGGTTGAAAAGCAGGCTGAAGGTGCGGGCGAGGCGTTGGATCATGTGTTCAGAACATCGGCCCAATCGCTGTGCCGCCGGAATTGTGCCGCGGCAAAGGGGCATAGCGGGAGGATCTTGTAGCCCCTCTGGCGAGCGTCTTCGACGGCGCGTTTCACAAGGGCGACGCCGATGTTCTGCCCCCGGTACGCGTCGGGCACGCCCGTGTGGTCGATGATGATCAGGGCATCTGATGCGCGGGAATAGGTCAGTTCCGCTTCCGGTCCGCTGGGATCGGGGCGTGTGACGTAACGGCCTTTGGAGCCGGCTTCGTCAAGTGTGATGGAAAGTTCCGACATGGGCGCGACCCTAGCGGCAGGGCACCGTCTGGTGCAACGCCTTCGCGGGCATTTGCGTGCGTAGCGCGGTCGGTTAGATTGAGTTCCATGAAGCCGACAACGATAGAGGCGTTTCACGACGCGCAAGCGCCTGCTGACAAGGGCATCTGCGATCTGCTTCGTCGGGAAATCGACCGTGGTCTGCCAGATGCCGAAAGCAAGATTTGGCACGCGCATCCGGTCTGGTTTCTGTCCGGGAACCCGATCGTGGGGTATTCCAAGCTGAAAACCTGCGTTCGGCTCATGTTCTGGAGCGGCCAATCCTTTGACGCACCGGGGCTGGTGCCCACCGGAACGTTCAAGGCCGCCGAAGCGCGGTTTGAGGACGCCGGGCAGGTCGACCCCGAGGCGCTTCAATCCTGGCTGTCGGATGCCCGGCGGATCCAGTGGGATTACAAGAACATCTACAAGCGAAAAGGCCGGTTGGAGCGACTGGTTTGAGGCCTCGCTATTGATGGCGGCATCCGTCGATTTGAGCGATGTCAAAGTGCCCGATCTTTGGATGTGCGAATTGCGGATGTCATCAGGAGCCTACTGCCAGTGAAACTCGCAATTTTCGTTGTCCTTCTTGTTCTCGCCGTGGCGATCATCACGCAAGTCATCCTGTCGCATAGGTTTCTTGCCGAGGTGGCGCGACAGGAAGGCGTTCTGCTCGACGGGCCGGTTCCCGAGGCCCGCGCCCCCGGTGACCTGCCTGCACCTGTCAGACAATTCGCCGAGCGCGGATTGGCAGGTGACGGCTCTCTGGCGCGTGCTGTCCGGATCACACAGGAAGCCGAGTTGAAGCGCGGCGACGGCTGGCAGTCGTCCAGGGCCGGCCAGCATATCGCGGTCACCGAGCCCGGTTTTGTGTGGCTGGCGGAAGCCCCCGGTTGGCCGGTGCCCGCGGCGCGCGTGGTCGATCGGTTCGTTCGCGGCGAAGGTCTGCTGGAGGTCCGGCTTCTGGGGTCGATCCCTGTCGCCCGGTTCGAGGGGCCGGACGCTGATGTGGGCGAGGCCATGCGGTACCTTGCCGAATTGCCCTGGGTGCCGGATGCGATCCTGGCGAACCGCGCCATAAGCTGGAGTGAGGTCGATGCCCAGACGGTCGAGGCGGCGATGATGGTTGCCGCGCGCCGGGTCGCCGTTCGGTTCGTGTTCGACGAAGCGGGCGACGTCGTGGAGATGAATGCCACCGGCCGCCCCGATGTCGCCGGAGGAGAAACCATCCTTCGCGACTGGCGCGGCATCTTCACGGACTATGGCCAGATCGGCGGGCGGCGTATTCCGCACCGAGGTGAGGTTGGATACGTCGACGGTGGGACGTATGCCCCCTATTTCCGTGGGCGCGTCACGTCATACGAGGTGCTGCGGTAGGGAGCGGCTTAGCCGCCCTTGCGGATCACCTCGTTCTTCGGGTCGTAGGGGCTGTCCTCTGTCACCTCGGCGTCCCACAGCTTGTCGAACATCTTGACCTGCAGCTTTGTGCCGGGTGCGACGTGCTCCGGCTTGACGTAGCCCATGCCGATGGACTTGCCGAAATGCACCGAGTAGCCGCCTGAGGTCAGGCGCCCGGTGCGGGTGTCGCCCGCATAGAGCGCCTCGCGGCCCCAGGGGTCGGCGTCATCGGGGCCGTCGATCAGGAGGGTGACGCATTTCGCGCGAATGCCGGTTTCAACCATGGCGGCCTTGCCGTGGAAGTCTTTTTCGAGGTCAACGAAGCGATCGAGGCCCGCTTCGAGCGGTGTCGCGTCGCGGCCCAGCTCGGTGCCGAAGGCGCGGTAGGATTTCTCCTGCCTGAGCCAGTTCTGGGCGCGTGCGCCGACGAGTTTCAGACCATTGGGTTCGCCTGCTGCCATCAGTTGATCCCAGAGATAGTTCTGCATCTCCATCGGGTGGTGGAGCTCCCAGCCAAGCTCGCCCGTGTAAGCGACGCGGACGGCGGTCGTGGGACACATGCCCAATTCGATGTTCCGGGCCGAGAGCCAGGGGAAGCGCTTGTTCGAAAGGGCCGTGGACGGGTCAGGGTCGCGGATGAGGGCGCCGAGGACGTCCCGGGATTTCGGTCCGGCGATCGCGAAGACGCCATACTGGCTGGTGACATCGGAGATCATCACGGACTTGTCGCTGCTGCCGACGAAATCCTCGGCTGCCTTGATGAGGTAGTCTTGGTCATAGGCCTGCCAGGCACCGGCGGAAATCAGGTAGTAGCTGTCCTCGGCTGTTCGCACGATCGTGTATTCGGTCCGCGTGGTGCCTGCGCTGGTCAGCGCGTAGGTCAGGTTGATGCGACCGATGCGAGGCAGCTTGTTGCAGGTGAACCAGTCGAGGAACTCGGTCGCATGTTTGCCGGTGACGGCGTGCTTGGTGAAAGCGCTGGCGTCGATCAGGCCGACGCCGTTGCGGATTGCCTGTGCTTCGTCGCGGGCATATTGCCACCAGCCGCCGCGGCGGAAGCTTCTTGCGTCGTGGTCGAAGCTTTCGGGCGCGTTTTCAGGGCCATAGTAGTTGGGGCGTTCCCAGCCGTTCACTTGCCCGAACTGCGCGCCACGCGCCTTTTGCCGGTCATAGGCGGGTGCGGTCTTGAGGGGGCGGCAGGCTTCGCGTTCCTCGTCGGGGTGATGCAGGATGTAGACGTGGGAATAGCATTCCTCGTTCTTGCGCATCGCGTATTCGGTGGTCATCCACGGCCCGTAGCGCTTGGGGTCGAGGCTGGCCATGTCGATCTCGGCTTCGCCTTCCGTCATGAGTTGCGCGAGGTAGTGGCCGGTGCCGCCAGCCGCCGTGATGCCGAACGAGAAGCCTTCGGCCAACCACATGTTGCGAAGGCCCGGGGCGGGACCGAGCAGCGGGTTCCCGTCCGGCGTGTAGCAGATGGGGCCGTTGTAGTCGTCCTTGAGGCCTGCTGTTTCCGAGGACGGAATCCGGTGGATCATGGACATGTATTCCTCCTCGATCCGGTCGAGATCGAGCGGGAAGAGGTCGGCGCGGAAACTGTCGGGGCAGCCGTATTCGAAGCGGGCGGGGGCGTTCAGTTCGTATGGGCCGAGGATCCAGCCGCCGCGTTCTTCGCGGACGTACCATTTGGCGTCGGCATCGCGCAGGACGGGGTGTTCGGGGTTGGTCTTGCGGTATTCCTGAAGCGCCGGGTCGGGTTCGGTGACGATGTACTGATGCTCGACGGGGATGGCGGGGATTTTGATGCCCAGAAGCTGGGCCGTGCGCTGGGCATGGTTGCCGGTGGCGGTGACGACGTGTTCCGCGTGGATGGTGGTCTTTTCGTTGGAAGCGACGAGATTGCCGCCTTGCTCGATCATCTTGGTGGCGGCGACGTCCCAGTGATCACCGGTCCAGGTGTAGCTGTCGACCTGCCATTTGCGTTCGATGGTGGCGCCGTGCTGGCGGGCGCCCTTGGCCATGGCTTGCGTGACGTCGGCGGGGTTAATGTAGCCATCGGTCGGGTGGTAGATCGCGCCCTTGAGATCCTCGGTGCGGACGAGCGGCCAGCGGTCCTTGATCTGTTCGGGCGTCATCCATTCGTATGGCACGCCGCAGGTTTCGGCGGTGGAGGCATAGAGCATGAACTCGTCCATCCGGTCCTGCGTCTGCGCCATGCGGAGGTTGCCGACCACGTAGAAACCCGGGTTGAGACCGGTTTCTTCTTCGAGCGTCTTGTAGAACTTGATCGAGTAGTCGTGGATGTGGGTGGTGGCGTAGCTCATGTTGAAGTATGGAAGCAGGCCCGCCGCGTGCCATGTGGACCCTGACGTCAGCTCGTCACGCTCGAGGAGCATCGTGTCCCAGCCTGCCTTGGCGAGATGGTAGGCGATCGAGGTTCCAACGGCGCCGCCGCCGACGACCAGAGCTTTGACATGGGTTT
>JASJDQ010000239.1 GCA_030065075.1 Paracoccaceae bacterium
GCGCCAGCGTCTTCCTCGAATGTGACATGCGCTTCGGAATAGAGCGAGTGGTCGGACCAGCGGGCCACGGTTGTTGCGGAGCCCTTGTAGAGTTTTACGCGCACGGTGCCCGAGACGTGTTCCTGGCTCTTGTCGATCAGCGCCTGAAGCATCTCGCGCTCGGGTGAGAACCAGAAACCGTTATAGATCAGCTCGGCATAGCGCGGCATGATCGAGTCTTTCAGGTGACCTGCCCCGGAATCCAGTGTGATCTGCTCGATACCGCGGTGTGCTTCCAGAAGGACCGTGCCCCCCGGGGTTTCATAGATACCGCGGGATTTCATGCCAACAAAGCGGTTTTCGACAAGATCCAGCCGTCCAACACCGTGTTTTCCGCCCAATTCGTTGAGTTTCGTCAAGAGCGCGGCAGGCGACATGGCTTCGCCGTTGATGGAAACCGCGTCGCCTTTTTCAAATGTGATCTCGACCATCTCTGGCGTGTCGGGTGCGTCCTCGGGATGGACGGTGCGTTGGTATACATAGGCCGGGGCTTCTTCGGCCGGGTCCTCCAGAACCTTCCCTTCGGACGAGGTGTGCAGCAGGTTCGCGTCCACCGAGAAGGGCGCTTCGCCGCGTTTGTCCTTGGCGATGGGGATCTGGTTTTTCTCTGCGAAGTCGATAAGCCGCGTGCGCGAGGTCAGGTCCCATAAGCGCCATGGGGCGATAACCTTGATGTCGGGGTTCAGCGCGTAAGCGGCCAGTTCGAAGCGGACCTGGTCGTTACCCTTGCCGGTTGCGCCGTGCGCGACAGCGTCGGCGCCGGTTTCTGCGGCGATTTCGACGAGGCGCTTTGAAATCAGGGGGCGCGCGATCGATGTGCCAAGCAGATAGAGCCCTTCGTAAAGCGCGTTGGCGCGGAACATCGGGAAGACGAAATCGCGGGTGAATTCCTCGCGCAGGTCCTCAATATAGATTTCGGACACACCGAGCATTTCTGCTTTCTGGCGCGCTGGTTTCAGTTCCTCGCCTTGGCCGAGATCCGCAGTGAAGGTAACAACCTCGCAGCCGTACTCGGTTTGCAGCCACTTCAGAATGATCGACGTGTCCAACCCGCCTGAATAGGCGAGAACCACTTTCTTCGGTGCCGACATGTTAACCCCCGGGTGCGCAAGTATCCGCGGGCGTGTACGGAATTTTGACGGGTGGGACAAGGCGCAGAAAACACGAAAGGGTAGCGATTAAGCTACCCTCCCGTGTGCGTGCTGTGCCGTGTGTCTTGCTGCGCATCTCTGCGCTTGTTCCAACGCTAGGAGTGAGATGTGGCAAGAATGGGGCACGCCACGGGGTGATACAGCGGAGTGGCGGAATTCCGCCATGAGCGGACAATAGGTTGACAATTACCACTCAAATCACCGGATTGTCGCGTGAAATGGCCGGATCTACCGGGAATCTAAGCCAAGCGCAGCCTTGGACGCCTGATACCTGGCTCGAATCCTAGGTATGTCGATGGAGGAAGCCGGGTCGTTCTTGAGTCGCATTTCTTCAATTTGGCAGAGCGTGCCAAGTTCGTCGAACCCGATATTGAGAGCGCTCCCTTTAAGGAAATGGAGCCTTTCCGCCAGTTGCGACGGCGGCGTTGCCTGCAGCGTATCCAGCACCTCTTCGACTTCCTCGCGGAAGATCTCGAAAACTTCGGCGAAGTCGTCTTCGCCGACCTCCTCTTTCAACTCATTCAGTCGTGTTTGATTAATCATGAAATCAAGTCCTGCCGTTTGAACCAGTGATTTCACGCCTGAGTTTACAGACATTTAAGTCAGGTGCGGGATGTGGAGGTATGACGCTCACTTCCGCTCTTTTGCAAGACGATGCCGCACTGGCAATGACGCCGATTCTGGTTGTCGATGACAGCCGCGCGCAACGTCGGATGTTGTCGCGCACGCTCGCCAAATGGGGTTATGACACGGTGGAAGCCGACTCTGGCGAGCTTGCATTGGACGCGTGCCGGTCAGCGAGTTTTGACATCGTGATCAGTGACTGGATGATGCCGGGCATGTCGGGTGTCGAGTTTTGCCGCACTTTCCGGGAGGAGTTTGACCGACCCGCCTATTTCATCCTTCTGACAGCACAGACTGAACGGGAAGCTTTGGCGGAGGGCCTGGAAAGCGGCGCTGACGATTTTCTGTCGAAACCCTTCAATGCCATCGAGTTGCGTGCGCGGCTGCGAGCGGGGGAACGCGTTGTGCAGGCTCAGCGCGCCTTGTCCGAAAAGAACGCGGCGCTTGAGACGGCCTTGGTCGAGCTTTCGGACACATATGATGCCATCGAGCGGGACCTTCGGGGGGCCCGAAAGTTCCAGGAAGGCCTTGTCCCCGAACGGTTCATTCAGGTTGGCCCCGCTTCGGTCACGCATCTGCTTCGGTCAAGCGGGCATGTTGGCGGCGACCTGGTCGGGCATTTCAGGGTCAATCAGGACGAGCTTGTCGTGTTCTCGGTCGATGTTTCTGGCCACGGCGTTGCCTCTGCCCTGATGACGGCGCGCGTGGCTGGTTATCTAAGCGATGCGGCGCCGGATCGGAACATCGCTTTGGCGAAGGTCGGCAAGGGCTATGCGCTTGTGCCCTTTCCGACTGTCTGCAGTCGCTTGAATGCGATCCTGATGTCGGATGCAGAGTCCGATCAATATCTGACGCTTGCGATGGCCCATGTGAATCTGGCATCGGGCGAGATCGAGATTTGTGCCGCGGGCCACCCCAGCCCGGCCGTTCAACGCGCCGATGGCGCGGTCGATTTCCTTGAGCTCTGGAGCACGCCAATCGGTTTGATCGACAATGGTGAGTTCGCGTCGGTCACGATTCAGTTGTCAGAAGGCGACCGGTTGGTCTTGTACTCTGATGGGGTCACGGAGTGCCCGGATGAAGAGGACCAATTGTTGGACGAACCCGGGTTGGCGTCGATCATGAAGAACGCCGTTGGCATCAAGGGCACGGCGTTCACGGATCGACTGTTGTCATCGCTGGTTCGGTTTCATGGAAGCGAAGATTTTCCGGACGATGTGTCTGCAGTCGTCGTCGACTGGCGTTAGCGAAATAGCTTCTTCAGGAATAATCGATCGCCTTCGTTTCCGACCATTTCGACCGCAAGCTGTGGATTCGTCCAAATGGCGGAGTGGCCGACTTCTAAGGGCCTGCCGGTTTGCAGACTGGGTCGCCCGAGGTAGACGTGGCAGATCTTTTCTGCCCAAAGATCGTATTCCGGCATGAAGGTGAACCGGCGAAAGGCCCCCAACCGGGTCAAGCGCCCGGCGCGCCAGCCGGTTTCCTCCAGGATCTCGCGATGCAGCGCCGGGATAGTGGCCTCGCCCGGATCAATGCCGCCGCCGGGCAATTGGAATTCGGGGTGCGGTTCCTGCTGATGCGTCAGAAGCACTTCGCCGTTTCGCACGAGGACGGCATAGGCTCCTGGCCTGATCCGATAGCGTCGGTTTCGATCCACAGGTTCGCCGACGCGCGGAATCATGGGCTTGGTCCTTCTGGCTTTGTGCCTATATAGACGCGACACCTTTGCATTGTCAGGACATTCCATGACCATTGGCTCGAAGATCGCCTGGGACGATACCGTTTTGCCGTTTCAACTTGACCGAACCGACACGCGCGGGCGCGTGGCGCGGCTGGATGGCGTTTTGCAGAATGTGTTGAACCAGCACGACTATCCACCGCTGATCGAAGCGTTGGTTGCTGAGGCGACCCTTCTGACGGCACTGATCGGGCAGACGATCAAGCTGCGTTGGAAGCTGTCTTTGCAGGTGCGTGGCGATGGTCCGGCGCGCTTGATCGCCACCGATTACTATGGGCCTAGCGAAGAAGGCGCACCGGCGCGCATCCGGGCCTATGCCAGTTTTGACGAAACGCGCCTGGACGATGAGGCTGATCCGTTCTCGCAGATCGGTCGGGGGTATTTCGCCGTGCTGATCGACCAGGGCACGGATATGAAACCCTATCAGGGGATCACGCCGATCGCGGGCGGGTCTCTGGCGGCTTGTGCGCAGACCTATTTCGCACAGTCTGAGCAGTTGCCGACGCGGTTTGCGCTAAGTTTTGGCCGATCACAACAGCCCGGCGAAGGGCTGCACTGGCGCGCCGGTGGTGTGATGCTGCAGCAGATGCCGGAAGCCTCGCCATTTGCTACGGACGGTGGCAGCGGTGAAGGCCGCCTGCTGGAGGCGAATGATGTGCTGGATGCGGACTCCGCCGAAGACTGGAACCACGTCAACATCATGCTGGATACGGCGGAAGAGATCGAACTGATCGGGCCAAGCGTGCAGCCGACGGATCTGCTGGTGCGGCTTTTCCACGAGGACAGCCCCCGGGTGTTCGATCCACAACCGGTCGAGTTCGGTTGTACCTGTTCAGAGGACCGGGTGCGGAATTCGATGTCGATTTATTCGCAGAAGGATATCGGGCATATGACCACGCGCGAGGGGATCGTCACCGCCGATTGCCAGTTTTGTGGGGCACATTATGAGCTTGATCCAAAGACCCTTGGGTTCGAGGCCGAAGAGTGAGTTTGCGCGCCACCCTTTTGCGCGCCACCCAGGCGAAGGGCGTACCGTCATCGGACTATGATCTGAATGCCGAGCGCCCGGGTGCGCCGGGTCAGTTGCGCGAAGCCGCTGTCTTGGTGGGTATCGTCGATCAGGACGAACCGACGGTGGTTTTGACGAAGCGGTCATCTGCGCTGAAGCATCACCCGGGGCAGATTGCTTTTCCGGGCGGCAAGGTGGAAGAGGCGGACGCCGATATCGTGGCAGCGGCCTTGCGCGAGGCCCGAGAGGAGATCTCGCTGCAAGAGGCCGAAGTGATCGGCTCTTTGGCGGCGCACGAGACCGTGACGGGCTTCAACGTAACGCCGGTACTTGCAATGGTGCCGCCCGATTTTGCGGTGCGCCCTGACCCACAGGAAGTGGCCGAGGTGTTTCAGGCCCCCTTGCGCCATTTGATGAACCCCGGGAATTATCTGATCGAGTCCCGGCGCTGGCGCGGGCAGCGCAGGTACTATTATACGGTCCCCTGGGGCCCCTATTACATTTGGGGTGCGACCGCGCGTATGTTGCGGGCACTGGCGGATCGGATGGCGCATGAAACGGATCAAGGCTGACTGGCTGGAAAGCAGTGCGACACGCGCCATGTTCGCCCTTCTGTCCGACTACGAGTGCTATGCCGTTGGTGGCTGTATCCGGAACACACTGTTGGACCATCCGGTCAACGACATCGATCTTTCCACAGACGCGCGGCCGGAAGTCGTGATGGAGCTGGCCGAGGCTGCGGGGCTTCACGCCATTCCAACCGGCTTGGAGCACGGCACGGTCACGGTGGTGGTCGAAGATACTCCGTTCGAAGTGACGACTTTCCGGAAGGACATCGAAACGGACGGGCGCCGGGCAGTTGTCGCTTTTGCCAACAGTGTGGAGGATGATGCGCTGCGCCGGGATTTTACGATGAACGCGCTTTATGCGCGCGGCGATGGCGAAGTGATCGACCCGGTGGATGGGCTTCCCGATATCGCAACGCGGACGGTGCGCTTTATCGAGGATGCGGACCGGCGCATTCAAGAAGACTATTTGCGGAGCCTTCGGTTTTTCCGGTTCAGTGCCTGGTATGCCGACATGGAGAGGGGTTTCGATCCGGTTGCCTTGGATGCGATTGGTCGTAATTTGGCCGGTTTAGAGACGCTTTCGCGCGAACGCGTAGGGTCTGAGTTGGTGAAACTGTTGTCGGCACCTGATCCGGCGCCTGCCGTCGCCACGATGCGCTCGGTCGGCGTGTTGGCGCAGGTTCTGCCTGGCGCGTCAGATGAAAATCTCGGTCTGCTTGTTGCGCTGGAGGAGAGGTTTGGTCTGCCAGCCGACGCGGTTCGACGGCTGGCCTTGCTGGGTGGCGACTTCGACAGCCTGCGTTTGTCGCGCGCTCAAGCGAGAGACGTCCATCGGATCCGCGACAATACCGGTCAGGATGCGCGGCGTCTGGGATACCGGCTTGGGTTGAAACTTGGGGCGGATGCCCTTTTGGTGACCGCCGCAAGCCTTGGTCAGGATCTGCCAGCCGACGCTCTGGACGGGATCAGTTTCGGTGCTGCTCAAACGTTTCCGGTTTTCGCAGCAGATCTGATGCCTGAATACGAGGGCAAGGCGCTGGGCGACAAGCTGCGCGCGCTTGAGAACACCTGGATCGAAAGCGGTTTCACGCTTTTGAAAGAAGAGCTTTTATCCGAGGGGTGACTTTCGGCGATCGATGGTCTAATTGGATGGTGCCTAAGCAAGGAGGGCATTCGATGGTAATCAGGATCACAGCAAGCTTCGGCTGACAGCCCGATCCTGATGGGACGTGCTGACAGCAACGTCTCGCCCTTTCGAATTCCTATCTTTTCAGAAGGCAACAGCCCTCATGTTTCGTTTCTTTGAAAATTTG
>JASJDQ010000033.1 GCA_030065075.1 Paracoccaceae bacterium
CGCCGCCGATAGTGCCTGGTCAAACGCCGGTTCGAAGTCGTCTTCGGAAATGTCTGAAAACGGCGCGATCCCGAACGGTGTGGTCCACGTGCCGAGCAATGGGTTGGTCATGAAATGCCTCCGTCAATGCTCTTAAGCTAAAGTTCCCTTACCACCCGTTAAAGGGCCACGGCACCGCAAACACGGCAATCTTCACGCCTTTTCACAGTGATTACGCGGCTTTCCGCGTAGAGTGCATCGTAAATGAGCATACGCCCGAGCAATGGGGTCCCTGCACCCGCCAAAAGCTTGACGGCCTCGGCGGCCATCATGGCCCCGATGATGCCCGGTAGCGGACCCAGCACACCGCCTTCAGCACAGGAAGGAGCCAGCCCCTCGGCGGCGGGGTTCGGGAAGACGCAAGCATAACACGGCGCATCGCGCGACGGGTCGAAGATGCTGATCTGGCCTTCCCATTGCGAGATGGCGGCGGAAACAAGCGGAAGCTTCGCGGCGACGGCCGTTTCGTTCACCAGATAGCGGGTTGCCACATCATCGGTCCCGTCGAGGATCAGGTCGTAGTCCTGGAAGAGTTCCGCCGCGATGTCTGCCGTGAGCCGTCGATTGTAGGGTCTGACCGTGACGAAGGGGTTTTGCGCGATCATCGCCGCTTCGGCGGAGAAGACCTTGGGCATGCCGATGCGAGCGTCGGTGTGAATGACCTGGCGCTGCAGGTTGGAGTTTTCCACCACATCGTCGTCGATGATCCCGATGGTGCCGACGCCCGCCGCGGCGAGGTATTGCAGCGCGGGCGATCCAAGCCCGCCGGCGCCGATGACCAGCACGCGGGCTTGTTTCAGCCGCTTCTGTCCGGGGCCACCGATTTCGCGAAGAACGATGTGGCGGGCGTTGCGATCGAGCTCGACCGAACTGTCATGTGCCTGTTCGCGCGGCTTGTTTTCGGGTCGGACACGTTTTCTGAGCGATTTCAATCCCTTGCTGTAGCCCCAGACGATGGCGCCGAGGCCACCCAACACCAGCCATTCGCCTGCCGAGCCGCCTGTGGCTTCTTTCAGCGGGTGACCCGGCGGCATGGCGACCTGCAGCGCCAGCACCGCCACGTAAAGGAGCCCGATCATCAGAATACGCGCATTGACGGGCGCCTTGATCATCGCGCCGAAGCCCCAAAGAGCCAGTGCCAGACCAAGAACGAGCGCCATCAGCCGCGTCCGGTCGAGCCGAAGCCGCCTCTGCCCCGCGCAGTGTCGGAAAGCGCGTCGGCGAGTTCGAAGCGGGCCTGCAGGACGGGGGCGACCACGGCTTGAGCGATGCGGTCGCCATGGGCGATGCGAATGGGATCCTGACCAAGGTTGACGACAATCACGCCGAGCGGCCCTCGATAATCACTGTCGATTGTGCCGGGCGTGTTTGGCAGGCTCAGCCCATGTTTGAGCGCCAGGCCCGAGCGTGGGCGGATCTGGATCTCGAAGCCTTCAGGGATTTCGACGCGGAGCCCGGTGGGGATCAGGCGGCGCGTGCCGGGTTGCAGCATGACCGGCGCGCGGTCGGAGAAGTTGGCGCGCAGATCGGCGCCTGCGGCCCCGGCGGTCTCGTAAGACGGAAGCGGCAGGGATTGGTCCGCATCCGGCAACCATTCGACGCGGATTGTGGGCGTCATGAAAGCGTCTCGGCGATACGCTCGGCCAGGCGACGGGCCACATCGCGCTTTGAGGCGCGTGGCCAGCTTTCAGCGCCCTTCGCGTCGATGATGGTCACGGCGTTTTCATCGCCTCCCATGATCCCGGTTTCGGGTGAGACGTCGTTGGCAACGATCCAGTCGCAGCGCTTGCGCTTCCGTTTTGCTGTCGCGTTGGCGATGACATCATCGGTTTCGGCCGCGAACCCGATGACCAGCTTGGGTCGGTCTTTCCGCTTGCGGGCGATGGTGGCTAGAATGTCGGGGTTTTCGGCCAGCTTTAATGCGGGCGGTTGGCCGGATTTATCCTTTTTTATCTTGCCCTTGGCTTCTTTGGTGACGTGCCAGTCAGCGACGGCGGCAGCGAAGATGGCGGCGTCCGCGGGCATAGAGACCTCGACGACCTTGAGCATCTGCTGAGCGGTTTCGACCGGTATGACTTCGACGCCGTTTGGCAGCGGGGCGGTGGCCGGGCCGGTGACGAAGGTGACCTTTGCGCCCAGCCGCACAAGTGCCTCGGCAATGGCCGTGCCTTGCGCGCCAGACGACCGATTGGCAATGTAGCGCACCGGGTCGATGGGTTCGTGCGTCGGGCCGGAGGTGACGACAATGTGCTTGCCTGCGAGCGGGCCGGTGGCGAGGCGGGCAAGGATTTCTTCGAGAATGGCTTGCGGTTCGGCCATTCGGCCCGGGCCGAATTCGCCGCAGGCCATGTCGCCTTCATCGGGGCCTATGCGTGCGATGCCGTCGCTTTCCAGCGTTGCGATGTTCCTTTGGTTGGCGGGGTGGAGCCACATGCGTACGTTCATGGCCGGTGCGATCAGAACCGGCGTGTCCGTCGCCATCAGGACGGTCGAGGCCAGATCGTTCGCCTGCCCGCCTGCCATCTTGGCAATCAGGTCGGCGGTGGCTGGCGCGACGACGATGAGATCGGCGGAGCGCGAAAGCTCGATATGCCCCATTTCGGCTTCGTCGGTCAGGTCGAAGAGGTCGGAATAGACCTTGTCGGCCGCCAGCGCCGAGGCCGAGAGCGGTGTGACGAACTCTTGCCCAGCGCGTGTGACGACCGGCGTCACCGCGCCGCCCGCCTTGCGGATCAGGCGGATGAGTTCCAGTGCCTTGAAGGCGGCGATCCCCCCGCCGATGATCAGAAGAATGCGTTTTCCGTTCAGCATGGGGGAAGTGTTAGGGGTCCCGGCACCGCTCGGCAAGGTCCGTTACTTCTGGAAGACCGCGCAGGGGTCGTCGCGTTCGGCGGCTTCGGTGATGACACGAGAGGTGAAGGCCTTGTCTGGGCTGTCTTCGACTTCGAACTGCCCCAGCGCGGCGATTTCAATGTCTGGCTCATCCTCGAAATACCCGCGCAGTATGGCGGGGGCGCCCCAGTCTTCACGTGCATGGCCGTTGCCGGTGATGACCACGACTTGAGGCGTATCAGAGGCAGAGCGCGCATGTTCAAAGGCCGCCAGCGCCGCTTTTGCAATGGCCGCATCGCGCAGCCTTTGAGCTTCGACCATACCCGGCAGCACGTCCTCTGGCAGCGCGTTGCAGTGAGCGGTTTGCTGCAATTTAAGCCGGGTTTGCAGTTGTGGCACGGGCAAGGGCCGATCCAATCCGAAAAGGCTCGCGCCCGCGCCGAAGACCGCAGCGGCGCCTTCCGACACGGCGCGGCGCACATCCTCGCGCGGCGCGGCCCCGCCGAAGATTGCGGCGTCTGGCGCTGCCGCGAAGATCGGGAAATACATCGCGAAGTCAGGCCAGCCGCTGTCCGCCCATCCCAAAGCGGCTTCCAGCGCCACCGCGTTGGCGCGATCATCCTTGCCGATGGTCCGGGCGGTTGCGGGTTCGATCATCTCGAAGACAAGTGCGTCCGGCTTGAGGTCGGCCACGATCCGGGCCTGATTGGCGTGGTGAATGGGGTTGTCGTGGATTTCGCCCAAAAAAACGATTTCGGCCCCGTGAAGTTCAGGGCCGAAATCGTCGGAAGCTGCACTTTCGAGGGAGGACAGCGCTAGTGCAACAAACGTTAGGATCGGAAGGATCAGACGAGGAATTCGAAGACTTCCTTGGATTGTGATTCGAGCTTCTTGCGCATCTTACCAAAAGCCGCCGCCTCGAGCTGGCGCACGCGTTCTTTCGACAGGCCAAGTTCGTTGCCAAGCGACTCGAGAGTGCGCGGATCGTCACGCAATTTACGCTCTTGGACAATGAACCGCTCGCGCTCGTTCAGCGACGACAGGGCCTCGACCAGCCAGGTGCGAAGGGTTTCGATGTCCTTGGCTTGCTCGACGTTTTCAGACGCCTGAGCGTTCTCGTCTTCCAGCGTCTCGATCCACTCGCGACCCTCTTCGTCAGAGGATTGCGTGGCGTTCAGCGAGAAGTCAGAGCCGGACAGCCGCCCCTCCATCATCTCGACATCATGAAGCGGGACGCCAACTTCGGCCGCGATGCGCTGGCGCATCACCTGACGGTCCAGGCTCTCGCCCATTGCAGCTGCTTCGCGTTCCAATCGCGCCTGAACACGGCGCAGGTTGAAGAAGAGCGATTTCTGCGAGGAGGTCGAGCCCGTCCGGACCATCGACCAGTTGCGCATCACATAGTCCTGAATGGAGGCTTTGATCCACCAGACGGCATAAGTGGAAAAGCGCACGCCGCGGTCCGGATCGAACTTGTCGGCGGCCTTCATCAAACCAAGGCCCGCTTCCTGGATCAGGTCGTTCATCGGCGCGCCATACCGGCGAAACTTGGACGCCATCGAGATCGCCAGGCGCATGTACGCCGTGATCAACCTGTGAAGGGCCTTCTCGTCGCGGCGGTCGCGCCAGGCGTATGCCAACTCCAGCTCGGTTTCGGCATCCAGCAGTTCGGCTTGCATCGCACGACGTGACAGGGATTGGTCAAACGCGCTTTCCATTGCTTCTATCGCTCCCCGGTGAGTGTCTTTTGGAAGTTTTACGCACCCGTTTTGGAACTGGATCACATCTGAGCTGGGTTTTTCGCCTTGTCTCGCTGACGGTAGTAGAATTGTGGTTAACCGCATCTTAACGGTCTCTGCCCGACAACGCGACCAGATTGCCGGGGGTTCAATGGTTTCACGGAGTTACACGGTGGCGTTCGAAGGGATCGACGCCCGTTTGGTCGAGGTACAATGCGCCCTGTCGCCGGGCATGCCGCATTTTTCGCTTGTGGGCCTGCCGGACAAGGCGGTCAGCGAAGCGAAGGAGCGTGTTCGCGCCGCCTTGAACGCGCTGTCGATCGCGCTGCCATCGCGGAGGATCACGGTCAATCTCTCGCCCGCCGATCTGCCGAAGGAGGGCTCACATTTCGACTTGCCGATTGCGCTGTCGCTTCTGGCGGCCATCGACATCTTGCCGAAGGATGCGGTCGCCGGGCTGGTCTCGCTGGGCGAGTTGGCGCTGAATGGCGGGTTGATCCCCGTGACCGGAGCTTTGCCTGCGGCCATAGCCGCCGCCGAAGCCGAGCGCACCTTGATTTGCCCCGAAGCCTCGGGCGCCGAAGCTGCCTGGGTCGGCAACACGCCTGTCATTGCCCCCGATACTTTGGGGGCGGCAATCCAGCATCTGACCGGGGCAAGACCGATCGAAGTCAGCCAGCCCGGTCAAGTCGTTCCCGATACCGCGAACGCGCCAGATCTGTCCGAGGTCAAGGGACAGGAACGCGCCAAACGCGCCTTGGAGATCGCGGCGGCGGGTCGGCACCATCTGTTGATGGTTGGGGCGCCGGGGTCGGGAAAGTCGATGCTGGCCGCGCGCATGCCGGGCATCCTGCCCGATCTGGGGCCGGAAGAAGCCTTGGAAACCTCCACCATCCATTCGCTGGCCGGCCTGATCGAGCAGGGAGGTATCTCGCGGAAACGGCCCTTCAGGGCGCCGCATCACACAGCGTCGATGGCCGCGATCGTCGGGGGCGGCAAAGGCGCGAAACCCGGAGAGATCTCGCTGGCGCACAATGGCGTCTTGTTCATGGACGAGTTCCCCGAGTTTTCGCGGAACGTCCTGGAAACGCTGCGCCAGCCCATTGAAACCGGCGATGTGACGGTGGCGCGCGCCAACGCGCACGTGAAATACCCCTGCCGGTTCTTACTGGTTGCGGCGGCGAACCCGTGCAAATGCGGGTATCTGGCAGATGCCTCACGCGCATGTGCACGCGTTCCGGCCTGCGGCGAGGATTACATGGGGCGGATATCGGGGCCGTTGATGGATCGCTTCGACCTGCGCGTCGAGGTGCCGCCCGTGACGTTCCAGGACCTTGAACTCCCGGCAAATGGCGAACACTCCAGTGTCATCGCCGACCGGGTGGCTGTGGCGCGCGACCGGCAGAGAAAACGGTTTTCCGAGTTTCCGGGCGTGACCGTGAACGCGGATGCAAGCGGCAAGCTATTGGAAACCTTCGCCCAACCGGACGCCGAGGGTCAGGAATTGCTGCGCCAGGCTGCGGAACGTGTGGGGCTCTCGGCGCGTGGATATCATCGCGTCATGCGCGTGGCGCGAACAATTGCCGATCTGGCGGGCCATGACGAGGTCGAGCGCACGGATATTGCCGAGGCCATCAGTTTTCGCGTGACGGGCGTGACGGGGTCGTGACGTGAGCCGTCGCGAACCCGGGACGCCGATACCAGCAAAAGGCTTCGCCGGCGAGAAAACCACGCTGCGCTGGCTCGATTTCTTCCGATGTCAATAAATTCCCTCAAACCTAGGGGCGGGAGGACGCCGCCCTGACGCGTTAACGAAGGTTAACCCAGCCTGCGGTCAATAGCGTCCCAAATGGCGCTGGCAACGTTTATGCCGTCAAATCGTTCCAGTTCCTGGATGCCCGTGGGCGAGGTCAGGTTGATCTCTGTCAAGAAGTCGCCGATCACGTCGATCCCCACAAAGACCTGCCCCTTCTCGCGAAGCAAGGGGCCGATCCGGTCACAGATCTCGATATCCCGCGCTGTGAGGCCAATTTTCTCTGCATGTCCGCCCACGTGCAGGTTCGAGCGGATTTCGCCCGCAGGTGGAAGCCGGTTGATCGCGCCCACAGGTTCGCCATCGACAAGAATGATGCGCTTGTCGCCGTTCGATACATCGGGCACGAACTTCTGAGCAACCAGTGGTTCGCGGTTGATCGCGGAGAAGAGCTCGTGCAGGGCGTTCAAGTTGCGATCGTCTGGTGTCAGTCGAAAAACGCCGGCCCCGCCGTTTCCATAAAGCGGCTTCAGAATGATGTCGCTGTGGCGCGCCCGAAACGCCTTCAGAGTGTCCAGATCACGCGCGATGGTCGTCGGCGGTGTGAGGTCCGGAAAGCTTAAAACAAGGAGCTTCTCGGGATGGTTCCGGACCCAGACGGGATCGTTCACGACAAGGGTCTTCCCCTCGATCATCTGCAAGATATGCGTTGTCGTGATGTAGCTCATGTCAAAGGGTGGGTCCTGGCGGAGCCAGACCACGTCCATATCGGCCAGATCGACCGTCTGCTCGTCTCCCAGTGTGAAATGGTTGCCGATCTCGCGCCGCACGGTCAGTGGCCAACCGCGGGCGGTTACCCGCCCTTCGTCAAAGGCCAGGCGGTCAGGGGTGTAATAGAAAAGCTCCGCACCCCGGCTTTGCGCTTCTTCGGCAAGGCGAAAGGTCGAATCCGCGTTGATATCGACCGACCCGATCGGGTCCATTTGAAACGCCACACGCATATGCCCTGCCCTCTGACTGATCGCGTGGACGAGGACTGGGCCGACCAAGCGGTGATGTCAATACAAGGTCAAATTTTCCAAGAGTTCGACATGACCGGTTTCGTCGACCATCGCGAGGTCCAGACGCATGGGCGACAGCGGATCGCTGTGGCACGTCCCGATATATTCCGTCGCTGCATGGGCAATCCGGTTCAGTTGCTTGAGCGACAGGCGGGTTGCTGCCAATTCACATGTTCGGGCCTTCTTCACTTCGACAAAGATCACTTCGCCCTGCCCCTGAAAGATCAGGTCGACTTCACCCAAAATGCCGCGCCACCGCGTTTCCAGGGGCTCATATCCCATCGCTTCATAGACACGCGCAACGGAGGCTTCCGCAGCCAACCCGGACTGATAAGCCAGGGTGCCGGCATGGCGTTTGTCGTCGCGCGGGGCACAGTCAAAAGGCATGGATCGTCAATTAAGGCCTATTCCCAAAGAAACTCCTAACCGTCCTTCTGAAGTGCCAAGGCCTGTTGATAAATCTCGCGCCGCGACAGACCAAAACGGTCCGCAACTGCGCGGGCGGCCTCTTTCACACGCATTTCACCCAGCGCCTCGGTCAGCGCGCGTTCGACTTCGCCCGAATCGGGTGCCAGGCTCGCCGCCCCAATCAGCAAGACAATCTCGCCGCGCGGCGGATCGCTTTGGCAACCTTCCGCCAATCCCTGCAACGTATCCCGCCGGGCTTCCTCGAACTTCTTCGTCAATTCGCGGACCATCGCGGCCGGGCGGTCGGTCCCGAAAACCTGGACGGCCTCTCGCAGCGTTGCGGCGATGCGCTTTGGACTTTCGTAAAGCACAAGCGTTCCGGGCGCCGACGACAGACTTTGCAAGAAGGACCGGCGTGCACCCGGCGCCGTTGGCGGGAACCCTGCGAAAGTGAATTTGTCGGTCGGCAATCCAGCAACCGTCAGTGCCGCCACGACAGCCGATGGTCCCGTCACCGAATGCACGGCCTGTCCGGCCTCGATAGCAGCACGCGCCAAGGTGAATCCTGGGTCCGCGACCAGCGGCGAGCCTGCATCAGACGCATATGCGACGCTCTTGCCTTGCTCCAGCGCCTCCAGCAATTTCGGACGCACCTGCGGCCCATTCCGGTCGTGGTAGGACAGAATGCGCCTTCCCTTCAGCGAAATGCCGTGGATGTCCATCAATTGACGCAGTCGTCGGGTGTCTTCCGCGGCCAGAACATCTGCGGCCGCCAACACGTCAAGAGCCCGGAGGGTGACGTCTCTTGCGTTGCCCAATGGCGTCGCAACAAAGTAGAGACCCGGCTCCAGGCCCTTACCTTCGGTCATGCACCTGACCGCGATTTACTTAAGGCCCGAAACTTCATAGGGTTCCCGCTAACGTTATCCACCTAGGAGACTGCTTCGATGGTCGCCGTTTTTTCCTTTCGCCGCAAGGTGCTGGCCTGGGCAACCGCCCTTTTCTCCTTGCTCATTCTGTCTGCCTGTGACGTGCCCTTGCCGGGCGGAGGCGGTCCCCTGATCAACACGAACAAGGCTGTTCCGGTCGCGCTGCTGGTGCCAAAAAGCTCGCAAGCCGCGGGAAGCATTGGCCGGGCGCTGGAGAACGCTGCCTGGCTGGCTGTCAACGATCTTGGTGAGGTCGAAATCGACCTGCGGGTCTACGATACTTTCGGGACTGCCGCCGGGACGGCACGCGCAGCAAATCAGGCGATCGCCGATGGCGCGCGCATCTTCGTCGGCCCGCTTTTCGCCGAGAACGCGAGCCAGGCCGGGCAGATCGCCGCGAGCCGGAATATCAACGTGCTGGCTTTCTCGAACAACCCGGCAATCGCAGGCGGCAACGTCTTCATCCTGGGCAATACGTTCGAAACCACGGCCAATCGGTTGGTGCGCTTTGCCGCACAGCGTGGGCGCGGTGACATTTTCATCGTCCATGCCGACGACCCTGCCGAGGCCCTGGGTGCCGACGCCATCCGACGTGCGGCGCAGGCCAATGGGGGCCGAATCGTCGGATCGGCGGCCTTCCCGCTGTCGCAACAGGGTGTGGTCAATGCCATCCCAGGCGTGACGCGCCAATATCGGGCGTCGGGCGCGCAATCCATCTTCATGACATCAGGCAACTCGGGCGCGCTGCCGTTCCTGGCAGAGCTGCTGCCCGAAAACGGTGTGACCGCAGAGAACGCGCAGTTCATCGGTCTTCAGCGTCTCGACATTCCCTCCAGCGCCTTGTCGCTGAAGGGACTGCAAGGCGCATGGTTCGCGACCCCCTCACCCGGCTTGCTGCAACAGTTCAACAACCGTTATGCCGCGGCCTATGGCTCAACGCCGCCGCCGGTCGCTGCCCTGGCCTATGACGGGATAGCGGCCATCGGCGCGCTGGTGGCCCGTGGCGATCAGGGCGCTTTGACAGGCCGGGCACTTACGCAGAGCGCTGGCTTTGCCGGGGTGAACGGGCCTTTCCGCCTGCTGCCAAACGGCTCGAACCAGCGCGGTCTGGCCGTCGCGCAAGTCCAGAACAACCAGGTGATCGTGATTGACCCCGCACCAAGAAGCTTTGGCGGAGCTGGCTTCTGAGCCAGCGACCGCCACGCCGGCTGCTGAATTTGACCGCCTGCACCTGAGCGCTGGCGACATCATTGATCGCGACGCCGTGTACGCCGCGATCAAGGGCGGCGTGGCGTCGGACCAGGCCGGTGACATCCGCCGCGCGGCAGTTGAGGTCTTGCGCGAGGCCTTGGCAAAAGGTCGCGGGACAATTGCACGGGCCATCGAAGCCGAGCCCTTGGCCGCGCGTGACGCTGTCCGCGCCTACTGCTTCCTGACTGACGAGATTGTCGCGATCGTGCATCTGGTCGGCACGCAACTTCTGCACCCCAATCCAAATCCGACGGAAGGCGAGCGCATGGCGATCCTTGCCGTCGGCGGCTACGGGCGGGGCGAAATGGCGCCCCATTCCGACGTCGATCTGCTGTTCCTGATGCCGTGGAAGGTGACGCCCTGGGCCGAAAGCCTGATCGAGAGCATGCTTTACGTCTTCTGGGACCTGCACTTCAAAGTCGGGCATGCCTCGCGCAGCGTGAAAGACTGCCTGCGGCTTGGGCGCGAAGACTACACCATCCGCACCGCGCTGTTGGAGCATCGGTTTCTGATTGGCGACCCGAAGCTCGCGGAGACACTCGAGAGCACGCTGAAATCCGACCTGTTCAAGAACACGGCCTCCGAATTCATAGAGGCAAAGCTGGAAGAGCGTGCCACACGGCACAAGAAACAGGGCGGCCAGCGCTATATGGTCGAACCCAACGTCAAGGAAGGCAAAGGCGGGCTGCGCGACCTGCAGACCCTCTTCTGGATCGGCAAGTACATCCACGGGGTGACTGACGCTGCCGAACTGGTGCCCCTCGGGCTCTTTCGACAGGAAGAGTTCGACCGTTTCCTGTCTGCTGAGACCTTCCTGATGGCCGTGCGGAACCACCTGCATCTGGCCGCCGACCGTGCCCTGGATCAGCTGACCTTCGATATGCAGGTCGAAGTGGCCGAGCGCATGGGCTACGCCGACAAGGGCGGACGGCGCGGCGTCGAACACTTCATGCAGGACTATTTTCGCCACGCCACGGCTGTGGGCGAAGTCACCCGCATCTTCCTGACGGCGCTGGAGGCCAAGCACGTCAAGACGGCCCCGTCGCTGGCGACGTTCTTCAGACGCCGGAAGTCCGTGAAGCCCGGGTTTGCCGTGCGTCAGAACCGGATCGACATTGCCAAGCCGAAAACATTCTTCAAGGACAGCCTCAACATCCTGCGCCTGTTCGAGGAAGCCCTTCGCACCGGGTACCTGATCCACCCCGACGCGATGCGCCTGGTCACGGCCAATCTGAACCTGATCGACGATCAAATGCGGTCTTCTCCAGAGGCAAACCGGATCTTTCTGGATCTGCTTTTGAAGCACGGCAATCCCGAACGCGCGCTGCGGCGGATGAACGAATTGGGTGTTTTGGGGGCTTTCGTGCCCGAGTTCGACGCCATTGTCGCGATGATGCAGTTCAACATGTATCACCACTACACGGTGGACGAGCACACCATCCAATGCGTTTCGACGCTGGCGCAGATCGAGCGCGAGGAACTGGTCGAATCGCTCCCCATCGCCAGCCGCATTCTGAAAGAGGGCGTGAACCGCAAGGTTCTCTATGTCGCTTTGCTGCTTCACGACATCGGCAAGGGCCAGGACGAGGATCACTCGATCCTTGGCGCGCGCATTTCCCGCAAGGTTGCCCCGCGCCTGGGGCTGAAGCCTGGGGAGGCCGAAACCGTCGAATGGCTGGTGCGCTATCATCTTCTGATGTCCGACATGGCGCAGAAACGCGACATTTCCGACCCGCGCACCATTCGCGACTTTGCCAAGGCGGTCAAGACCAAGGCGCGCCTCGATTTAATGACCGTGCTGACCGTCTGCGACATTCGCGGCGTTGGGCCCGGCACCTGGAACAACTGGAAGGCTGAGCTTCTGCGCGGGCTCTACCGGGCCACGGCCACCGCGCTGGAACACGGGTTGGAAGCGGTCAACCGCGACAGCCGCGAGGCCGAGGCAAAAAGCGCCTTGCGCGCCGCGCTCAAGGACTGGAGCGCCAAGGACCTGCGCGCCGAGACCGCCCGCCACTATGGTGCCTACTGGCAGGGGATGCCGACCGAAACCCATGTGGTCTTCGCGACCCTTCTGAAGGACCTTCCGAACGACGAGATCCGGCTGGATCTGACACCGGACGAGGACCGGGATGCCACCCGCATCTGCTTTGCGCTGGCCGATCACCCCGGCATCTTCTCGCGGCTTGCTGGCGCGCTCGCCCTCGTAGGCGCCAATGTGGTCGATGCACGCACCTATACGTCGTCGGATGGCTATGCCACGGCGGTCTTCTGGGTGCAGGACGGCGAAGGCCACCCCTATGAGGCCAGTCGCCTGCCGCGCCTGAAGACGATGATCGTCAAGACGCTCCATGGCGAGGTTCTGCCGCGCGAGTCCTTCGCGGACAAAGACAAGATGCGCAAACGCGAGCGCGCCTTCAACGTGCCCACGAATATCTCGTTCGACAACGAAGGATCCGATATCTACACGATCATTGAGGTCGACACCCGCGACCGCCCGGGCCTGCTTTACGACCTGACGCGCACGCTGTCCGAGGCCAACGTCGTCATCAATAGCGCGGTCATCGCCACCTATGGCGAACAGGTGGTCGACACCTTCTATGTCAAGGACATGTTCGGGTTGAAGTTCCACGCGAAATCGAAGCAACGGGCACTGGAGCAGAAGCTGAAGAACGCCATCGCGGCAGGGGCCGCCCGCGCGGACCAGTCCTGATACCCGCATGAGCCAAATACGCCTGATATCCGGCGCCCTGACGGTCGGCTTCTGGACGCTGATGTCGCGCATTCTCGGCTTTGTCCGCGACATCCTGATCGCGGCCTGGCTGGGCACGGGGCCGGTGGCAGAAGCCTTCCTTGTGGCCTTCGCGCTGCCCAACATGTTCCGCCGCTTCTTCGCCGAAGGGGCCTTCAACATGGCCTTCGTCCCGATGTTTTCGAAGAAGCTGGAAGCGGGCACAGGCGCGCCCAAGTTTGCCGCCGATGCGCTGGCTGGCCTTGCCTTTGTGGTAACCATCTTCACCGTGCTAGCCACCATCTTCATGCCGTGGCTGGTGCTTGCGATGGCCAGCGGTTTCCGCGGCGACGAACGCTTCGACATCGCGGTGACGCTGGGGCGTATAGTCTTCGTCTATATCCTGTTCATCTCGCTCGCCGCCCTCTTTTCGGGCGTGCTGAACGCCGCAGGGCGCTTTGTGGCCGCCGCCGCCGCGCCGGTCTTGCTGAACATCATCTTGATCACCACGCTGATCGCGGCAGGGTCGGGGTTCGGCGCCTCGCTGATCGGCGACATCGAGGGGGGACGCGTCGGCACGGCCCTGTCCTTCGGAGTGGTGCTAGCGGGGATCGCGCAACTGGCGCTGGTCTGGTGGGCGGCGGGGCGTGCAGGCTTCCCCCTGCGGCTTGGCCTGCCCCGCATGACGCCCGAGCTGAAGCGCCTGGCCATCATCGCCGCGCCTGCCGCACTTGCGGGCGGCGTTGTGCAGGTCAACCTGCTGATCGGGCGGCAGGTCGCAAGTTTCTTCGACGGCGCCATTGCCTGGCTGGCTTATGCCGACCGGCTGTATCAACTGCCGTTGGGCGTCGTCGGCATCGCCATCGGCATCGTACTGCTTCCCGACCTCTCCCGCCGCCTGCAAGCGGGCGATACCGACGGCGGCCAACATGCGCTCAGCCGGGCCGCCGAGATGTCGATGGCCCTTGCCATCCCGTCTGCCGTGGCGCTGGTGGTCATCCCCGGGTCGCTCGTCGCCGTTCTGTTCGAACGCGGGGCCTTTTCGGACGCCGACACGCAGGCCACGGCTCTGGCATGTGCCATCTATGGCCTCGGCCTGCCCGCCTTCGTGCTGCAAAAAGTGTACCAACCCCTGTTCTTCGCACGCGAAGACACGCGCCGCCCCTTCTATTACGCCGTCATCGCCATGGTCGTGAACGCGATCATCGCCGTCGGCCTGATGAGCCAGCTGGGGTACATTGCCGCCGCCGTGGGCACCTCCGTCGCGGGCTGGGCGATGTTCTTTCAGCTTTGGCGCGGCTCCCGCGCGATGGGCGAGGCCGCGAACCTCGACACCCGCGCCCTGTCCCGGATCCTGCGCATCACGCTTGCATCCCTGGCGATGGGCGCTGTTCTTTGGCTGACGGAACAGCGAGGCGTCCGCAGCCTCCTCGATGGCGCGGGCGGCGCTGATATCATCGGCCTCGTGGTGCTCTGCCTGACCGGCATGGTCTCCTACTTCGCAATCGGGGTTGTCCTGAAAGCTTTCACGATCGGCGATCTGAAAGCCGCCTTCCGGAAGTGACGGGACGGCGGGCGGGGCGGCTTTGCGCGCACGCGCAAACAGCGCCGCACGACGTCAGCGCTGGCGTATCCTGTCCATGAAGCGCCGGAACGCGCCGGGGACCAGCGCGGGCGTCAAGACGAAGCCGAAAATGAAGCCGGCCACCTCGGCCACCCAGTCAAAGCCTACGTTGAAGAAGATGCCGAAAAAAAGCTGGATGCCCAGCAGGAACCCAATGAGCGTGAACGCCTGATACTCGTTTTCGCCCGTCGACTTGAACCGCACCCAAAGCAGGAAGGTATAGGCGCCTATCAATCCATAAACGCTTGGAAATCCGCCGATCAAAGGACGGTCATCGCCGACGAGGCCCGCATAGATCAGCGCGCCGAATATCCCGCAGGCGAAGAAAAGGACAATGACGGCAAGGTTGCCGAAGACTTCGCCCACGAGCTTGCCCAGGGCCAGCAGGAACACGATCACGAAGGCCGCGTGGGTGAAGCCGCCGTGGATGAACGGATAGGTGACGAACCGCTTCAGATGCTCGAACGACCAGTTCCCGGTCTCGAACACCCACGCCAGCACGGGCGAAAAGAAGGAAAATTCCTGTATGGCCTCCAGCCGCCAGCCAACGGCCTGCGGTCCACCTATGATGCCACGTGCGCCAAGCCACAGAAGCATCTCGACGCCGAAGATCGCCAGCGCCAGCGCCACGACGGCGGGCGGCAGGGCGTTGAAGACGGGCTGGGTGAAATTCTGGTCCTGCATGGCACTTCCTTGACGCGCTCGCACCCTCTCGGTAAGCCCCGCGGGCGTGAAAATCCAGAGGACTTGCCCAAAATGGCGGAACCGCAGTTCACCCCCCGCGTCTTGTCCGGCATCCAGCCGTCGGGCGGTCTTACGCTGGGCAATTACCTGGGCGCGCTCACGCGCTTCGTGGATATTCAGGACGCCGGGACGCACGAGTGCCTCTATTGCGTTGTCGACCTGCACGCGATCACGGTTTGGCAAGACCCGGCCGATCTGACGGCGCAGACGCGCGAGATTGCTGCCGCCTTCATGGCGGCCGGTATCGATCCCACGCGTTCGATCCTGTTCAACCAAAGCCAGGTGCCCGAACACGCACAATTGGCGTGGCTTTTCAACTGCGTCGCGCGCATGGGCTGGATGCGTCGGATGACGCAGTGGAAGGACAAGGCGGGAAAGAACTCGGAAGAAGCCTCGCTGGGGCTTTTCGCCTACCCCGCGCTAATGGCCGCCGACATCCTGATTTATCACGCCACCCATGTGCCGGTCGGCGAAGACCAGCGCCAGCATTTGGAACTGACGCGCGACATCGCAACCAAGTTCAACCACGACTTCGGGCGCGAGTTCTTCCCGATCACCGAGCCCGTGATCGGCGGCCCGGCCGCGCGCGTCATGAGCTTGCGGGACGGCACCAAGAAGATGTCGAAAAGCGACCCGTCCGACATGAGCCGCATCAACCTCAGCGACGACGCCGACACCATCGCGCAGAAGTTCCGGAAGGCACGGACCGACCCGGATCCGCTGCCCCAGACCTATGACGCGTTGAAGGACCGGCCCGAGGCGCGGAACCTTGTCGATATCCTTGCCGGGCTGCAGGGCAAGTCACCTGAAGCCGTCATGGGCGAGGTCGCCGGGCAAGGCTGGGGCCAGTTCAAACCCTATCTCGCCGAGGTCGCGGTCGAGACCATGGGGCCAATCACCGCCGAGATGAACCGGCTGATGGCCGACCCCGGCGAGATCGACCGCATCCTGGGAGACGGCGCGGCAAGGGCCCGCGAGATCGCCGCGCCGATCCTGAAGGACGCCTATGAGCTTGTTGGGCTGATCCGAAGCTAAAGCGGCAGGGCGGTGGTCGCCTTGACCTCTTTCAACACGAAACTCGATTGCACGGACCGCACGAAAGGGTTCCGAAGCAGATGGTGGCTTTGGAAGGCCTCGTAAGCTTCCACATCGGGCGCGCGTATCTTGATGATGTAGTCCGCGAGCCCCGAGACCTTGTGGCACTCCAGGATTTCCGGGCGCGAGGTGACAAGCCGGGTGAAGGCCGCGACGGCTTCTTCAGAGTGGTCCTCCAACGACACATGCGCCAGAATGCAGAGCTTTTGATCGATTTTGGCGGGATCGAGGATGGCGACGCGCGCCAGAATGACGCCTGCGGCCTCAAGATCATTGATCCGTCGCCAAAGCGTTGATTGCGCCACGCCGACCCGTTCCGAAAGCTGCGCCAGCGACACCGAGGCATCGCGCTGAAGCTCTGCCAGTATACGCTGATCTATTGCAGATATTTTCATTTTTTTCCCAAATTCAGAAATTTTTCCCGACTTTTACTATATACTCACTAATTTTGACAAGTTTATCCAGTTACATGGGGTGATCCTGTCAACACAGGAGGTGTCCACCCATGTCTGCACCCTACGTCTCGAAAACCGCAGATGCCGATGGCCGGTTCAATTACGATGCCGAGGAAACGGACGTTTGGCGCACGCTCTACACCCGTCAGATGAAGACGCTGGCGCCCTTTGCCTGCCGCGCTTACCTGGACGGGCAGGCCCAGCTTGGCTTTTCGCCCGATCACATTCCGCAGGTGTCCGAGGTCGATGCCCGCCTCGGCGAATTGACCGGTGCCGGGGTCGAGCCTGTCGCGGCGCTGATCCCGCAGAAACAGTTCTCGACTTTGCTGTCGCAGCGGCGCTTTCCCGTCGCCACATTCATCCGGCGACGGGAAGATCTGGATTACATCGAGGAACCGGACATCTTTCACGAGGTCTTCGGGCATTGCCCGATGCTCACGGACCCGGAGTTCTGCAAGTTCATGGAACGCTTCGGCGAACTGGCGTTGTCCCTGCCCGCGGGCCAGATCAAGCGCCTTTATCGGCTGTGGTGGTTCACGGTCGAGTTCGGCCTGATCCGCGAAGACGGTCAGATCAAGGCCTTCGGTGCGGGCATCATGTCGTCGCCGTCCGAAGCGGCCCATGCTGCCGCCGGTCAGGCCGAAACCCTGCCCTTTGATCTTCTGACCATCTTCCGCACCGACTATCGGATCGACATCGTGCAACCCGTTTATTTCGTGATCGACGACTTCGGGCAACTGGCGGAATCGCTGAACGCCGACATTCCCAGCTTGCTCGAAGAGGCTGAACGCAAAGGCGATTTGCCGCGGCGGTTTGATCTGGCCGCCTGAATTCTGGCTTTACCCCCCCGCGCGCTCTAGCTAGACCTTTACGGTCTGCCCAGGGAGCGCGCGATGCCAGAGGATCTGATCAATTCCTACACCAACGGTCCGGATGAAAACGGACGGTTCGGCAAATTCGGCGGTCGTTTCGTCAGCGAAACGCTGATGCCGCTGATCCTTGATCTGGAAGCCGAATACGAGAAGGCCAAGACCGATCAGAGTTTCTGGGACGAGATGGACTTCCTGTGGAAGCACTATGTGGGCCGCCCCTCGCCGCTTTACTTCGCCGAGCGTCTGACCGAGCAACTGGGCGGAGCGAAGGTCTACATGAAGCGCGACGAGCTGAACCACACCGGCGCGCACAAGATCAACAACGTCCTCGGCCAGATCATCTTGGCGCGGCGCATGGGGAAAACCCGGATCATCGCCGAGACCGGCGCCGGTCAGCATGGCGTGGCGACCGCAACCGTCTGCGCCAAGTTCGGGCTGAAATGCATCGTTTACATGGGCGCGCATGACGTCGAGCGCCAAAAGCCCAACGTGTTCCGAATGAAGCTTTTGGGCGCAGAAGTGATCCCGGTCACAAGCGGACGCGGCACGCTGAAAGACGCGATGAACGATGCGCTGCGCGACTGGGTCACCAATGTGCGCGACACGTTCTATTGCATCGGTACGGTCGCAGGGCCGCACCCCTACCCGGCCATGGTTCGCGATTTTCAGGCGATCATCGGCAAGGAAGCCAAGGCCCAGATGCAGGAGGCCGAGGGCCGTTTGCCGGACACCATCATCGCGGCCATCGGGGGCGGGTCGAACGCGATGGGGCTCTTCTTTCCCTTTCTCGACGATGCCGATGTGCGGATCATCGGCGTCGAAGCGGGCGGCAAGGGCGTAAACGAGAAGATGGAACACTGCGCGTCGCTGACCGGTGGACGGCCAGGTGTGCTGCACGGCAACCGGACCTATCTGCTGCAGGACGACGACGGCCAAATCCTGGAAGGCTTTTCGATCTCGGCCGGGCTGGACTATCCGGGCATCGGTCCCGAGCACTCCTGGCTCCACGATATCGGACGCGCGGAATACGTCTCGGTCACCGATACCGAGGCGTTAGAGGCCTTCCAGCTTTGCTGTGAGGCCGAAGGCATCATTCCGGCGCTGGAGCCCAGCCATGCGCTGGCCCATGTCACCAAGATCGCGCCCGAGTTGCCCAAGGATCACATCATTTGCATGAACATGTGCGGACGCGGCGACAAGGATATCTTCACGGTGGCGCGCGCACTTGGATGGGACATGGCCGAGGCGGATTGAGCGCCTAAGGCGGCTGCTCGCATCGGCCTACTCGGACGGCAAATGCCCAAACATCGTATCGACGCCATCCGCCCCGCGATACCGCCAACGCGCGGCGACCAGCTGGAAGCGCCGCTCAGGCATCCCGTCGCTGTCCGTTAAGACGCGCACGCGCCAGACACCATCGATGCGCACCTTTTGACGCAGACTGCCAGCCGACGAGAGATCAGGCTTCTTCGGCGCCTCGGCGCGGAGCGTCTGAACGCGCGTCTGTAAGAGCTTCAAAAGAGGCGCCACGGCCTTCTGTCGATTGGCGGGAATGACGACCTCGATCTCCTTCTCGCCAATGAAACCCCGCAGGATCTGGTCGCCCTGCAGGGTCTTCCGACGTTGCGGCGTGACATTGACGGTGACGCTGACGATTGACGTTCGAAACAACGTGGCATCGTCGCGAATGGTCGACGGATCGACATACGCCTTCTGGCGGATGGGCTGGCTCAAGGCGCACCTCACTGAAACAGGGTTCTCCTGAGCCCAAGCAATAGCGCCTATTCATTCGAAAAGCCTTAACGGCGCCCTTCCCAGAGCCAGGCCCCCACCGCAAAGAGCGAGGCCAAGAGCAACATGGCCCATGCGGGCAGCAAGGGCGATATCCGAATGTCCGCCGTCAGATAGGCTTCGCGCGGAGTGATTCCCAACCAGCCGCGCCCCGCCGCGACCCGGCCCTCGCGGACGCGGCGAATGTCGGGCACGTCACTCGCCACCTGAAAAACGCCGCCGCGTGTCGCATCGACATTCGGTTGGAGCAACTCTGCCGTCGCCAGCGTTTCCTCGAACTCGCGAGGTGCAGCCGGACCAAGCGCCACGACGCTTTCCTGGTCGCCCTCTTTCAGCCGGTAAAGCCCCATTTCGGGCCCCACCCAGTCGGTCGAGAAACGTCCAGGCGAAACCTCTTTCAATGTAAGCAGCGTGACGCTGCCATCGGGCGCCGTTACCTCGACCTCGCCCACCTCCTCGCCCAGCGTGCGGCGCGTGATGGTCATGGTTTGCCCTTCGGCGGTCGCCGTCAGCGCCTCTTCCTCCAGATCGGGTTCCTTCATCATCCAATGCGCCAGCCGCCTCAGTAATTCCAACTGAGGCCCGCCGCCTTCGAACCCGCGAGACCAGAGCCAGGCGTGGTCCGACGCCAGAAGCGCCACGCGCCCTTCGCCAATCCGATCAAGAACCAGAAGCGGCGCCTCTTCCGGACCCGCCATGATCGTGTCGCCGCTTTCGGGCAGGACATCGACGATGCGCATCCACCGTCCCCAGGTCGCCTCCGGTGCCTCTGCCTCAGGATCCGTGACAGGCATCAGACCTTCGGTGACCGGGTGGCGTTGCCCGACATCCGTGATGCCCGGCAGGAACAACTCGTCGCGCACGCGGCCTGTGGGTGCGGCGGGCAGGATGTCTGACAAGGGCGAGCGATAGATCGAATCGGCCGAGGCAAAATCGGGCCCGGCTGCCACCAGCAAAGCGCCTCCGTCTTCGACGTATTGGCGGACGTTATCGAGGTAGAGTGACGGGAGGATGCCACGTCGCTTGTAGCGGTCGAAGATGATCAGATCGAACTCATCGACTTTTTCCAGAAACAGCTCCCGCGTCGGAAAAGCTATCAAGCTCAACTCGTTCACCGGCACGCCGTCTTGCTTCTCGGGCGGGCGCAGAATGGTGAAATGCACAAGGTCGACCGAGGCGTCGGACTTCAAGAGGTTGCGCCATGTCCGTTCGCCCGCATGCGGTTCGCCCGAAACCAGAAGCACGCGCAGACGGTCGCGCACACCGTTGATCTGAACAACAGCAGCGTTGTTGCGCGTCGTCAGCTCTCCAGGCGCTTCAGGCAGCGTGAACTGGATCACGTTCATTCCGCCGTGGCGCAGCGTGACCGGCAATTCAAGGTCCTCGCCCACCGGCACCGAGAACCGCTCGGGCTCTTCGCCGTCAACCGAGATCTCGATCTCGGCCTGATCGGGCAGGTTGGGCACCGCGCCCTGATCTTCGATCCGAAGCGTCAGTGTGACCGGCTCGCCGATAATGGCGAAAGCCGGTGCATTCTGAACCATCAACCGGCGGTCCCAATCCTCGTCGGTGCCCGTCAACAGCACGTGCAGCGGGCTCGGCAGCTCAGGCGCCCGCGCCATGTCATGCACGCGCCCGTCTGTCAGCAAAACCGTCCCCGCCAGACGCGCGCGCGGTTCATCCGCCAGAGCGTCGGTCAACGCTTCCATCAACAGCGAACCACGGTTGCCATCCGCGTCGCCCATGCGCACGACCCGCAATTCCGTGTTCTGCAACCCCGAAATCCCGGCCTCGATCCCGGCGACGGCCTGGGCAATCTGGTCCGGACGCACGTCGACGCCTTGGCTCGAGCTTTCGTCCACGACCAAAAGCACGATATCCGTCAAAGGCTCGCGTTCTTCGATCTGCAACGACGGGTTGGCAATCGCCAGAAGAACGGTCGCATAGGCGAACCCGCGAAGCCACCAGGCCGATAGGCGACGCCACAGGGCGACGCCAACGAAGACCACCGCCAAGGCGACAGCGGCCCATAGCACCGGCCAGGGCAACAAGGGGTCAAAAACGATGGTGCCCGTTTCCATCACACCTGCCCTTCGCCCGTTTCAAAATATCCTGGGGGAGCGCGAGGGGGCAAAGCCCCCTCGCCCGCCGCGACTTGCGGAACGCAAGGCGCAAAACCTGTTGATTTTCGCAACACCAGTATCATTGCCCCAACCGATCCAGAAGTGCCGGCACATGAACCTGGTCGGATTTATAATTCCCCGTCAGCACATGCATGATCAAGTTGACCCCAAAGCGATAGGCGATCTCGCGCTGCCGCTCCCCGGCAAACCCGCGGCCTACGGGGTACATCGGCACACCACGCTCGTCTGTCGCCCAGGCCGCGGCCCAGTCGTTGCCGCCGATGACGACCGGTGTGACGTTGTCGTTCAAGTTCCGAAACGGCATGCCTTCGGCGCGCTCGGCGTCCGCCGGGGCGGCCTCGACCCAAACGTCGCGACTGACATAGCGGCCCGGGAAGTCCTGCAACAAATAGAACGTTCGCGTCAGAACGTGATCCGAAGGGATCGGTTCCAGCGGCGGGATATCCAGCGGCAAGGCCAGTTGCTGCAGGCGTCGCCCGTTGGGCGTTGCAGTGCTGAAACCTGAGGTCGAAGCATCGCGCGTGTCAAACAGGATCATGCCCCCTGTCCGCAGATACCTGTTGAGTTTGGCATAGGCCTCGGCGGAGGGGCGTGGCTGACTTTCGCTGACCGGCCAATAGAGGAATGGATAAACCGACAGCTCATCTGCTTCCAGATTGACGCCGACCGGGTCGACCGGCTCGATCGAGGTTCGGCGAAAGAGGACCTCCGAAAGTCCCCTGAGCCCCGCTTCCGAGACGCCATCGAGCGACCGGTCGCCGGTCACCACATAGGCGAGCGTCACCTCGGAGGACGCCTGAAGCAGTTTCTCCACGTCGACGTCTTGCTGGGCATCCGCCGGGGGCGCAATTGCCACAAAGGAGAGAGCGATCATCGCCGCGGCGGCATTGGTCAGGCGGCCGGAGAGGAACAAAGTCGCAAGGACATCAACCATCAGAGCCAGCAGCGCCAGGCTCAGCGCAAGCCCGGCAAGCGGTGTCTCTTCGCGCACTGCGAAGCCTTCGACGACGACATCGGCAGGCCAGGCGGCAGGGCTTAGTTCGGCCTCTCGATCCAGAACGTTCAAAGCGATGCGCCGGTTTTCGCCCGCATAAAGTCCCGGCGGCAAGTCCGGCCCCGGCGTGCCTTCGGCAAGCGTCTCGCCCGCGATGCCGGGGAGCGTCCCGGCATCCTCAACCTCGCCGAAGCCGTTCAATGTCTGGTCCAGCGTCCAAGTGGTACCAGCCAGATCCTCGGCCGTCAGGTCTGCCGACCGCGTCGACACCGCCAGACGTTCCAGCATCTGCACGAACAGGCCCGAAAGCGGCAGGCTGGACCAATCCGCATTGGCGGTCACATGGAACAAGACGACCTGACCCAGGTCCAGTGTCTTGCGCGTCACCAAGGGCGTGCCGTCGGCCAGCGAGGCAATCGTGCGCTCGGACAGCGATGGGTCGGGTTGCGCCATGACCTGGCTCGACACGGTGACATCCTCTGGCACCTCCAACCCAAAGAAAGGGCTTTCGGATGAGAACGAACGCAACTGCTTGGGCTCCCCCCAGCTCATCGCGCCACCCACCGTGCGGCCGCCCGCGCGCAGGCGGACCGGCATCAGCACCTCTTCCTGATCGCGCCCATAGTCCGAGGCCGCCAGCCGCGGACCGGCGAACCGCAAAAGCAGGCCGCCCTTCCGAACCCAGTCTTCCAACGCTTCCGGTTCCGTCCCGCCAAGCGCAACGATGTCGGCCAGGATGATGACATCCGGATTGGCCAGCACGATGTCCTCGATGGTGCCGCCGATCAGGTCCGCGTTCGTGACCAGCGCCTGCTCGAGGTAGTGTGTGGGCGACAACAACCGCAGACCTTCGCGTTCGTCCCGCGCCGAGAGCACCGCCACCTCGCGGCGGCGCAGGCTGTCATCGGTCAGAGTGACCGCACCGGCAGAGCGGACGCCGTCGATCTCGAACCGCGTCACGCGATTCCGCAATTCGGCCGGTAGCGACAATGCACCGGACACAACGTTTTCGCCCGCTGGCGCGTCGATGTCGAACCGCGCAAGCGGCCTTGGTATGCCGTTGGGGTCAAGCCCATGGGCCGTGACACCGATCACCGCGTCTGAACCGGACCGGCTTCGAACCGCATCCACCTCGACCACACCGTCCACGAACCGGGCGGGCCGGAGCCCCACAACGGGCCGCGCGCCTTCGAACACCGTCACGGTGCCGCGACCCTGCAACGCATCCAGAAGCGGGGCGCGCCAGTCGTGTTCCAATCCGTCAGAAAGCCAGAAGGTGTCGAATCCGCCCTCCAGCGTGTCGGCCCAGACCAGAACGTCCTCTGCCGCAGGCAGCCACGGCATTGGCTGAACCCCCGGAAGCTGCGCGGCCCAGGCGTCGGCGGCGCGGAAAGGCAGCGCGCCATCGCTTGGCAAATCGGTCAGGGACACGACGGCTGTCTCGCGACCCGCCTGTTGCGCTTCCTCCAGAAGCGCACGGGTCCGATCCATGCGTAGCGTCCAGTCGCGCGCTTCAGCCCAACCCCCGCCCATAAGAACCAGAAGCGGTCCGTTCCCGGCCGTTTCCGTCTTGGGGTTCAGGACAGGCCCGGCAAACCCGATGATGGCGGCCGCGATGGCGATTGTGCGCAAAAGCAGAAGCCACCAGGGTGTCCGGTCCGTCTGCGTTTCATCGTCCGTTAGGCCCAGCAGCAGTGCGACGCCCGGGAACATCCGCCGGATCGGCGC
>JASJDQ010000240.1 GCA_030065075.1 Paracoccaceae bacterium
CGTCCGTCATCTGTACCCGGAGTCACCCCGTGCGACTTGGTCAATTCCCTCGTTTTGCGGTTAATTGTGTTCGATTTGAGAGACGATTGAGGCAAAGATGAGGCGTGGGCAGATGTTGGGGGTGGTGGCGAAGAACCCTCTTCATGTAGGGGCGTTAAATTCCATAAAATGCACAATTTTTGAATGGCTCTGCACATTGTCGATTTGCCGGGTCACGAATTCGCGGCTGCCACACCTGTCTTTGCCGACAGGCGAATTGGCGGGGTTCACGGCACTTGACCGGAGTGCCGCAGAGCCAGTTCTCCCGCCGCCTTCGCGCACTCCCCACTGATTGCCCGCGCGATCCGCCACCTGCTCACGAAACCGACGGTCACCTGCCCTCGGTGCCTCCTCGCCATCTGCATTGAGTGCTCCCCGCCTTTGACGGTCCGCTCATGGTCCCGAGGGTCGACCGACCGATCACAGGGATCATCCGCCGCACATTTACCCGGCATTAACCTTAACGGCCTGGTCAGCTTTATGACCGTGCGCACCGCATCTTCGGGCCTCGGAGGAAACCGTCACAAACCGCACCGACGCAATACCGACGTGATACCGACGTAACACCGACGTGCCGGATCCGCCCGTTTCCCCGCAAAAACAGGGGTTAACGCTGCCGCTCCGTTGCGGCAACGCCCATCGTGCGTACGTTGCGCGAAATCAGGCCGCGCGGCGCTCGCGGACCTGCTCCAGAGCGGCCAGAACAACATCGGTGCCGGCCCCGTCGCGATGCGCGTTCTCCGACAGCGTGCGCCGCCAGACACGTGCGCCCGCACGTCCGGCAAAGAGGCCCAGCATATGTCGTGTCACCGCGTGCAGCCGCCCTCCTTCCGCAAGATGGGCCTCGATATGCGGCAGCATCTTCTCAACGGCCTCGAACGGATCTGCACAGGGGTTTTCAGCGCCGAAGATACGACGGTCCGCATCCCCCAGAACGTCCCAGGGCGCATGGTAAGCCGCGCGCCCGATCATCACACCATCAAGACCGCCACCGAGAAATTCTTCAACCTGATCAAGCGTTTCTATGCCACCATTGACCGAAACATGAAGATCCGGAAAGGCAGATTTCATGGCGAAGACGAGAGGGTAGTCGAGTGGCGGGATTTCCCGGTTCTCCTTCGGCGAGAGACCCTGCAACCACGCCTTCCGGGCGTGGATCGCGACCCGCTCGACCCCGACATCCCGCAGCTTTTTCAGGAAGTCGGGCAGCACCTCTTCAGGCCGCTGATCGTCCACCCCGATCCGGCATTTCACCGTGACCGGCACCGAAACCGCGGCCCGCATTTCCGCCACGCACTCCGCAACCAACTCCGGTGTTTTCATGAGCACGGCCCCGAAGGTGCCCGATTGTACCCGGTCCGACGGGCAACCGACATTCAGGTTGATCTCGTCATAGCCCTCGGCTTCGCCCATCCGCGCCGCGTCCGCCAGTTCCCGCGGTTCCGATCCCCCAAGCTGCAACGCCACGGGATGCTCGAAAGGATCAAACCGCAACAAGTGCTTAGCCCCGCCCCGCACCAAGGCAGGCGCCGTCACCATTTCAGTATAAAGCAGCGTCCTGTGCGAAAGAACCCGATGAAAGAACCGGCAGTGCCGGTCAGTCCAATCCATCATGGGCGCGACAGAAAACTGCGCGGCCTCGGTGGCTGTGTTCAAGGGCATTCATTGATCTCCTCGGGGCCGTCAGTTCTGGGAACGGACCCGCCGTAGACACAATACGCAAGTGGCATCCTTTCTGCCACCCTACCCCGCGCCAAAACAGGTAGAAGGCGGTAATTGGGTAGGTTCAGAATAATGAGTGTAAGACCCTCTGGCAGCAATTCGTGCTGTAAGGACCAACTCATTTAAACCGACATTCAAATTGAAAATACCGAACGACTGCTCCGAGGCCGGAGCGATCGACACCGCCGTATGTCCGTAAGAACGTAAGGGGACAAGTTGCTGCGGTGGGCATGGTGGGATTGGACTGACATCCTCGGATAGCTTGCTCGACAGACGTTTTGAGCACTTGATTTGGAAAGGCGAGGCACAGGCTAGACGGTCGGGTACCAGCGCGCGAGTGTAGCACGTGTCGCGGCTGGGATGATCGCCAGCGTCCATCTGGCCTCGCTGTCGCCTGCGCGCGACGAGGTTCAACTCAGAACCATAGTCTTGCCGACCCGAGGGCGCGCCATCTCACGGAGCACTATTCCGTTGACACGTCCATCTCCACATCTGATCTGAATACGGTTGCCGCAAACCCGTCGATACAGGTGGCCTGACGCTACGACAGCGGCCTACCTTTCAATATCTGACGACAGGGCAAACGTCTCGTCGATCCAACCCTGCCACAAAACAGCGCCTTGCTTTTGGGCCACGACATAAGCGGACTTTGCGATGGACATGGCATCGGCCAATTCACCTTGTTCTCGCTTGATCACGGCACGCGCAAGCAACAAAGGGGCGCGGCATTGTTCTTCCCCTGTCGAATCGATCTGGTCGAGGTGATAGTCCACGAGATCGGCTGCCTCAGATAGCCGTCCCAGTGTGACCTGGTAGGGCGCAAGGATGGCGGCGAATAGAGCCTGCCAGCAGGTGAACCCTGTCTGCCGCCACGCCTCGAAGCCGCTCTCCATAAGAGCTACCCCTTCAGAAGTCTGGCCGCGCCGTGCCTGACACCAGCCCTGGGCGAACTGCGCCATGGCTACGAATTCCGGAAAGCCCTGCTCGGTCGAGAAGATCAGCGCTTCCCGGCTGGCAAGATCGGCGGTCACGACATCGTCGCGCAACATGGCCGTGTTGAAACGTGCGAGCAACGCAAAGCCCCGCTCGTGCGGGAAGTTCAGTTTCTTGCTGAGGCTCATGGCGCCTTCGGCCAACGCCAGCCCGTCGTCGAAGGCCCCTTGTATGGTCCGGGTCAGGCCAGCGTAAAACTGACTGAAAACGCCGAACTCTTTGATGAAATGGGCATAAAGCGCCTTGTGCTTTTCCATGTCATAGCGTGCGATGACCCGCTCCAGGCTTTCAAGGGTCTGGGAGTTGTCGCCGCGATGCCATGCCACCATGCCTTTGAGCAGATTGCCCGCCAAATGCGCGACATCTGACGGCTTTCGCCGATCGAGCATCAGAATGGCATCCGCCATGGTTTCGGCACGGTCGAGATCGGCGACGGCCCAGGCGTGCTCGGCGGTATAGAAAACGACCGGAAGCATGTCTTCCAGCATGTCCAGACGCTCGACCAGTTCCATTGCACGAGCCTGTATGCGGCCGAATTCTTCATTGCCGGGCCCGCGCGTGACCATCAGTGTGGGCCCCTTCACAGCCAGCAGCCGCATTTCTAGGTGATCGCGTCTCTCGCCCGGCGGGAGCAATTCGACTGCGTCCAGACCGGCTTCGAGATAGGCCAACGCCTCGGCCGCGGCGCCTTTCTTGGCCGCCGTCAGGGCAGCAGCCATGTAGTGCTCGGCCGCCTCTTCATTCCGCTCGGCCTTGGCCAAGTGATCCGCAAGGACGTGGTCTTCCAAAGGGGGCAGTGCCTCGTCGGTCAAATAGGCTTCTGCGATGGCGTCGTGAATGGCACGGCGTTCGGCTCCCGGCATGTTGCCGTAGACCGCGTCACGGATCAGGGCATGGGTGAAGGTGATCCGATCGTCATCCGGGGTATCTTCGCATCGATACGTCAGATTCAGCGCGTGCAGAGCTTTGGCCATCGTGTCTGCCCGGGAAAGGTCCTGCCCGGCTAGACGCGCAATGAGCTTCGGATCAAAGCTGCGCCCCAAGGCAGACCCCGCACGTGCAAAGCGGCGCGTTTCGTCGTCGAGCCGGTCCAGTTTCGATTGGATAATGGACGTTAGAGTTAGGGGGACATGGGTGGCCTTCAGAACTTCACCGCCCGTCTCCAGCATGATTTCGGCGTATTCCTGCAGTATCAAAGGGACGCCTTCGCTCTTTTCCACAAGCAGGTCGGTAGGTGCATCATGGCCCAGAATTTGTTGTGCCAAGGTCCGCGCGTCCATTTTCGACAAAGCAAGAAGGCGCATCGGCGGGGCCTCGGGCAGCCCTTCGCCGTATGGCGGTTCGGCGCGGGTCGATAGAATGATCAGCACTGAATGGGCATTTGCACGCGCCAAAAGCAGGTCGAGAAGCTGTGCAGATGTCGGATCAAGCCAATGGACGTCTTCGAATACCACAACGAAGGTTCCACGTCCTTTGACAGACTTGAAGATCTGATCTGCGAGCTTGCCCAACGCGCGGTCACGACGAACTTTCACGGATTCGGACTGATCCAGGTTTGTGCTGGCCTCAAAGGGGTTTATCAGGTCGAGCAGCACTTCGGTGTCGTTGGGCCCGAGCCCCCAGACTTTTTCGATAAGGCGCTTGAGCTTGCTCATCCGCATCGCCGCGTCGTCATTGACGGTCAAGCCGGCTATCCACTCGAGATACCGAACAACGGGATAGAGCGACGTCCGGGTGTGTTCAGGGGAGCATTGCAGAACAAAACTCGGCGCGCCCTTCGTCTGCGGGCTTTGCAGGAAGGTCTGGATCAGGCGGGACTTGCCCAGCCCTGCGTCGGCTGTGATCGTCACGGCGCGACCGCCATTCTGGGCTGCCTTGTCGAACAAGGCGTGAAGCAGATCCAGTTCGGCTTGCCGGCCAATCAGATCTCCCGCGAGGTGCCCGCGCAAACTCTGGAAGCGCGTTGTCAGGCCGGTTCGGGTCTTGACGGCCTGATAAACGGGCTCCGGCTGTGAGATGCCGCGCAACTGATGCACGCCCCGCTCCTTCAACTGGAAGGTGCGGCCAATCAGGCGGCGGGTGTCGTCGCAGATCAGGACGGTGTTGGGCTGAGCCAGAGCCTCGAGACGCGCTGCGCGGTGAACGCATGTGCCAACAGCGCTGGTGCCAAACATGTCCGTGTTGGCGTTGATCATCACTGACCCCGAACTGATACCGAGGCGGGCCTCCAAGGGAGCGGTGTCCGACCGGTTCCTGTCCATCTCCCCAACGATCTCGAGTGCTGCTTTGACGGCGTGTGCGGCATCGTCTTCGCTGGCGCGGGGAAGGCCGAAGAAACAAAGGACGCCATCGCCCAAGTATTCGGACACAAGGCCGCCCCGACGCTGAACAATGCCGGCACACATGGAATGAAAGCCCTGCAAAACAGAAGCGTAACCTTCGTGCCCCAACTTCTCCATCAGATCGGTTGACCCGACGATATCGACCATCAGGACAGTGACACTGCGATGCTCCTTGCCTGCCGCAAGCTCGGGGGTGTTTTCCGTGTCCTCTCTGCTTGCCTGCTCGTTGGCAGGCGTGTCAGTGGCCATCAAAGACCTCGAATGCGACCTCGTCTCGCCCGGTTTTGCCGGCCCATTCTCCCAAGGCCATCATGGTGTTGAGATCGTAGTCGAGCGCCTTGATCTTCAGAGATTTGGTTTGCGGCTCGTTGCCGGGACGGTTCTGGAACCACTCGGCCCATTTCAGGGAGCCTGGTTGGTACATCGGAAACGGCATGCCATCGGGCGGGAAGACCAGGTTAGGCGAAGGGTAGAGATTGGCGGTGAACGGGAACTGAGCGGTGCCGTGGCAACTCAGGCACGACGACGCGTTGAACCGTTTCTCTCTTGTGTACCAACTGCCGTCGGGCAGAACGACCTGGTGGCGGACGGCAACGTCCATCGGTGCGGCCATGCGTCCGCCCCACCCCAGTGTGTCTCGCACAAATTCCGGGGCTTCATCGTTCACCCATGTCTCTTGCAACTCTTTACCGTCAGGCAGACCACTTGGATCATCCGTCAGATTCGGATCATTGCCCCACATCATGCCCGCGGGCACGAACCTGTCCCAGACCGTGGCTCCGTCGGAAGTCGCATCATAAACAAACCCCATGAACACCCAGCCGGTGTCGGGTGCTGCGACAGAGTCCTTGACCTTGATCGCGAGTTGAAACGGATAGACTGTCTGCACCTGGTTGATCAGAGTGAAGCTGGGATCGCGTTGATACGCTTTTTGATCCTCTGTTGTCGGCCGGTACACCTGCCATTCCGCAGCGTCATTCAAGACCGAGCCGCCCGAGGCGGGATCATCCCAAGGCCACTGTTCTGGCCGGACGGTCGCCGCTTCAACCTTCACGACGATTGACCCATCGTTGAAGTTCATCCTCGACAGTTTTGGCTCGTAAAGGTCTTCCCATACCTGCCCCAGCGTGTAGGCCGCGCGTTCGTTGTAGTAGATGACACCGTAGTTCTGGACCCAATCGGTCGTCGGGCGATGCCCCTCGGACCAGCTGTTAGATGGGACAATCTGGCCTCTGTTGGTGTTCATGATCGCTTCGCGGCCCGAAAGCGGGTTACCGGGCTCGCCCGCACCGCGCCAGACGATA
>JASJDQ010000241.1 GCA_030065075.1 Paracoccaceae bacterium
GTGGGGAGGGTTGATGACGGCGTCGAAGTTGTCGATGCCGAACATGCCGAGGTTCGAGATCGCGAAGCTGCCGCCCTGGTATTCATGCGGCGCGAGCTTGCGGTCGCGGGCGCGGGTGGCAAGGTCTTTCATTTCTGCGCTGAGTGCGGACAGCGACTTCATGTGGCTGTCGCGCAGGACCGGCGTGAAGAGGCCGCCTTCGATGGCGACGGCGACGGCCACGTCAGATGGCGTAAGCTTCAGGATGCGATCCCCCGCCCAGACGGCATTGGCGTCAGGGACGGCCTGAAGCGCCAAGGCGCAGGCCTTGATGATGAAGTCGTTGACTGAAAGCTTCACGCCGCGGGCTTCCAACTGCTTGTTGAGCGTCGAGCGGAAGGCCAGAAGCGCATCCAGTTCGATTTCGCGCCGCAGGTAGAAATGCGGGATGGTCTGCTTGGCTTCGCCCAGACGCGCCGCGATGGTCTTACGCATGCCGTCTAGCGTGACTTCTTCGTAGTCGCGATCTTCGAACATGGCTTTGATCGTGTCCGCACCGGGGCTGCTTGGGGCAGCGGGTGCAGCGGCGGCGGCGGCAGGTGCCGGAGCCGGTGTGGCGCCGGGTTGCGCGCTTTCGACGTCTGCCTTGACGATCCGGCCCTTCGGCCCCGAACCCTTGATCTGGCTCAGATCGAGCCCCTTGTCGGCGGCGATCCGGCGGGCAAGGGGTGAGGCGAAGATGCGATTGCCGTCCGCGATGGGCGCTGCCGGGGCAGGGGGAGCGGCCTTCTCAGCGGCGGGTGCCGCTTCGTCGGTCGCCGTCGCAGGCGCGCCGCCCACACTGTCCCCACCGCTTGCGGGGGTGGCAGGCGTGCTGCCGATGTCGTCGGCGCTTTCGCCGTCGTCCAGCAGCACCGCGATCAGGCTGTTGACCTTCACGCCTTCGGTGCCTTCGGCGACCACGATCTTGCCGACCGTGCCTTCGTCCACGGCTTCGAATTCCATCGTGGCCTTGTCGGTTTCGATCTCGGCCAGAAGGTCACCTGACGACACGGTGTCGCCTTCCTTCACCAGCCATTTGGCGAGCGTCCCTTCCTCCATCGTGGGGGAGAGTGCAGGCATGAGAATTTCAGTGGGCATCTTTCTTCTCCCCTAATTCGGAAGGCTGCCAGACGTTTGATCTGGCGATTTCAATTCCAAAACCATTGAGCGGATGACGTTGTTCAGGGTCTCGTCACCGTCGCCCTTTTTTGTCTGGTTTAGCATTCTAGACATGTGCCTGGCCAAGTCCGCCAGCACCACACCCGCCTCTGCACTTCCAGCGAATTGCTTTGGGTCCAAATGGACATTCAACTCATCGTCTTCATCAACGAAGGCCACGACCATTGGATCATCAAGGCGCAATTCGCCCGGTTGTTTTCGTCCGAACATCTGCTTTGCCTCACCGATACGTCACGGCCTTGACGGCGTCGATGACTTCCTTTGTCGACGTCAGCGCCAGTTTTTCGAGGTTTGCCGCGTAGGGCATGGGTACGTCCTTGCCGGTGCATTTGAGGACCGGCGCGTCGAGGTAATCGAAGGCTTCGCGCATGATTGCGGAGCCAATGTGATCGGACATCGACGCGACCGGCCAGGCTTCTTCGATGGTCACACAGCGGTTTGTCTTCTTCACGCTTTCGATGACCGCGGGCATGTCGATGGGGCGGAGCGAGCGGAGGTCGATGACTTCGGCGTTGATACCTTCCTTGGCCAATTCGCCCGCTGCCTCGAGGGCATACTTCATGCCAATGCCCCAGGACACGAGCGTGACGTCACTGCCTTCGCGCCAGATGCGGGCCTTGCCGAATGGGATGGTGAAGTCATCCAGCTTCGGCACGTCGAAGGACTGGCCGTAGAGAATCTCGTTTTCAAGGAACACGACCGGGTTTGGGTCGCGAATGGCGCTTTTCAGCAGGCCCTTGGCGTCGGCTGCCGAATAGGGCTGGACGACGCGGAGGCCGGGGACGGAGGCGTACCAGGCGGCGTAATCCTGTGAGTGCTGGGCGGCCACGCGGGCGGCGGCACCGTTTGGGCCACGGAAGACGATGGGGGAGCCCATCTGACCGCCGGACATATATAGCGTCTTGGCAGCCGAGTTTATGATGTGGTCGATGGCCTGCATCGCAAAGTTGAAGGTCATGAACTCGACGATGGGTTTCAGACCGCCCCAACTTGCGCCGACGCCGATGCCGGCAAATCCGTGTTCGGTGATCGGCGTGTCGACGACGCGGCGGGCGCCGAATTCGTCGAGAAGGCCCTGGGTGACCTTGTAGGCGCCTTGGTACTCGGCGACTTCCTCGCCCATGACGAAGACCGTGTCGTCGGCACGCATTTCTTCGGCCATGGCATCGCGAAGGGCTTCGCGGACGGTGGTCGAAACCATTTCCGTGCCTTCCGGGTAGTCGGGCGAGCGGTCCACTGCAACCTGAGCGGGGGCGGCGGCGGCTTCAGCGACCACTGGGGCCTCTTCAACCACCGCGGCAGCCGGAGCGGCTGCCGGGGCCGCGATGTCGTCGGCGCTTTCGCCTTCTTCGACCAGAACGGCGATGGGCGTATTCACTTTAACACCTTCGGCACCTTCGGCCACCAGGATCTTGCCGACGATGCCTTCATCGACGGCTTCGAATTCCATCGTCGCCTTGTCGGTTTCGATCTCGGCCATGATGTCACCCGAGGACACGGTGTCGCCTTCCTTGACGAGCCATTTGGCCAGCGTGCCTTCCTCCATGGTGGGAGAGAGGGCGGGCATGAGAATTTCGGTTGCCATTGGTCTCTCTCCTCCTCAGGCTTCGATGGTGATGTCGGTCCAGAGCTCGCTCAGCGCAGGCTCGGGGCTTTCTTTCGAGAAGTCGGCGGCGGCGTTGACGACCTCTTTGATTTCCTTGTCGATCGCTTTCAACTCGTCTTCAACCTTCGGGTCGGCTTCCAAGAGACGCGCGCGCACCTGCTCGATGGCATCACGTTCTTCGCGCATCTTTTGCACCTCGTCGCGCGTCCGGTACTTGGCCGGGTCCGACATGGAGTGGCCGCGATAGCGATACGTCATGACTTCGAGGATGTAAGGCCCCTTGGCGGCGCGGCAGTGTTCGACCGCGCGCTGGCCTGCTTCCTTGACGGCCAGCACGTCCATGCCGTCGACTTCTTCGCCCTTGATGCCGTAAGCGGCGCCGCGCTCCCACAGGCTGGGCGACTTGGTGGCGCGCTGAACGCTGGTGCCCATCGCGTACTTGTTGTTCTCGATCACGAAGATGACGGGCAGTTCCCAAAGCTGCGCCATGTTGTAGGTCTCGTAGACCTGGCCCTGGTTAGCCGCGCCGTCGCCGAAATAGGTGAAGGTGACGCGGTCATTGCCCTTGTACTTGTCGGAAAAGGCGAGACCCGCGCCGAGGGGTACGTTCGCGCCAACAATGCCGTGGCCGCCGTAGAAATGCGCCTCTTTCGAGAACATGTGCATCGAGCCGCCTTTGCCTTTCGAAAGGCCGCCCTCACGGCCCGTCAGTTCCGCCATGACGCCTTTGGGGTCCATTCCGCAGGCCAGCATATGGCCATGGTCGCGATAGGTGGTGATGCGCTTGTCGTCTTCTTCTGTGCAGGCTTCGAGGCCGACGACAACGGCTTCCTGGCCGATGTAAAGGTGGCAGAAGCCGCCGATCAGGCCCATCCCATAAAGCTGGCCGGCCTTTTCTTCGAACCGGCGGATCAGCAACATGTCTTTGTAATACTGAAGCAATTCTTCCTTAGACGCGTTTGATTTTCGCGTGCTTCGGGTCGCGCGCTTGGCGGCCATTGGGCATCTCCTCCCTCGGTGATCCAAAAGTAGTTCAGCGTTAAACTACCTATTATACGACGCCGCATGACAAAGCGAGGATTATGTGGCTTGAGACCTGAAAAGCCGATATGCGGAGCGTGCAAGACGCAATAAAATGTCGCTAAATCAATGAGTTACTTGGTCTGAATACCAGGCATTGAGCTTTTGGATGAAGCGCGCCCATTGCGCACACGCGTCCTCAAAACCTCGATCGGGTCGGCAACCCAGGCCTTAATTGCGATGCTTGCCAGAAGCGTCAGGGTAAGTATGACGGCCGTTTCGTCATAACCTTGATACCCTGGCGCGCCAAAAACCCGGCCCCAAAGGAAGCTGATCGGAAAGATCACACTCATATGCACGATGTAGATCGGATAGCTCAATTCGCCGATCCAACGATCCCAGCTTCGGTTCCTTTGAAAATGGAAAAGAAATGGCAGCGCAAACCCAAACACAACGACCACAGCAACGTAAGGCGTCCAGATATAAAGCGTCGCCGCAACCAGCACCAAGGCAATCGTCAGAAGGGTGACCCACAACGCCGTCTGATCGGTCAGCCATCCGCGTGCACGAAGAAATGGCGTCCAAATTTGATGTGCCAAAGCGCCGGCGATGAACAAGGCAAGCTCCGTTGGAAAGAAGCGATATGTCCAGGGATCGCGAAGACCAATGCCGATGGACATCAGGTAAAATCGCAAAGCAAGTGACAGTACGAACAGCAAAAGCAGCAAACGCAGCCGGTGCAAGATAAACGGGGCGATCACGTAGAACGTTAATTCGACGCCAAGCGACCAAGCCGGGCTGATAAGAAGCCCGTGCCAGACCCGAATCTCGCTGTCTCGCCAGCTTTCAAGAAACGTCAGGCGACCGTCCTGAATACCGGTGAACATGATCCAGTCTTGGCCGAACAAAGTAATGTTTGAAATCGCAAGCGCGAGCTGTCCAAACCAGTCGAGTGATTGATAGATTTCGAAGAATGGTGGCGGGTTTCCCATCAGGACGAAGCCGGCCGTGTACATCGCCAAAGTGACGAGGGCGATAAGCCAATAGACTGGAAACAATCGCAGCGCACGGTTTTCGTAGAAGGCCCAGACCGATGTATAGTTGCGGCCCTCTACCAGAATGTACGAAATGAAAAAGCCAGAGATAATGAAGAACAGTTGGACGGCCAATATGCCGCCACCGAACTCGGTCGGGTAGCTGTGCGAAAAAACGACGGCCACCGCCAGCAATACGCGTATTAGACCCACCGTTACCCACCTTGGCGAAACCAGTTACAAACGCGAAATACGATAATTCGGGAGCGCAAACAAAACAACTCCAGTTGGAAAACGCCTGGCGAATTGATCAAGTCGGGAATGGTCCGAGCAGTTTTTTAGTGCAGTACAATCTCATCTGAACGCACAAGACCAAGGACATCTCTCGCTTGGTTATCGAGCAGGTCAAGGTCCAGATAGGTGTCGGACAATCGGCGCGTCTTGTTTTCAAGTCGGCCCACTTCGTCCGCCAACCGCGCGCGCTCATCCTTGAGCGCGGCCAGTTCGGCTTCGATCTGAACGCGTCGGAACAGGCCGAAGTCCCCCTGGACACTCGCAAACATGAAATAAACGCCAAGCGAGAACATGATGGCGAAATAGATCACCAAGCCTAGTCCCGGTCTATTGACACCACTGCCCATCGACTGCCTCAAAACCCGCTCTCTGTCGGAGCGCTTCGTGCAACTTGGCACAAAGCGAATCGCGTGTGAATCCCCTATGGCAAAAAACTGCTGAGCTGATTGGGCAGCCTAAAGCTCGTCAAGCGGCATATCCGCGTCGTAGGCGATGTCGGGGTTGTCCTTCACCATGGGCTGGCCGCAGATAACGCGGCCGGTGCCCGGATCGAAGGTGAGGGTGGCGGGACCGGCAAGGTCCCAGCCATGGTTCAAAAGCCGGGTGATGCGGCTGCAAAACTCGGAATCATCGGGGCCGGTGATATAGCGATAGCCCTTCATGCGTGATCAGGTGATGGACGCCTGATAGATCGACTCGATGGTGTCGGCGATCATGGCGTTGAATTCGTCGTCTGATTGACCGTCGTTCAAGCCTTCTGTCAGCGCCCGACTGAAGCTGGCGATCATGCCGGTGTTTTCCGCCAGCATCCGGTTGGCGTCTTCGCGGCTGTAGCCACCGGAGAGCGCGACGACGCGCAGGCAATTCGGGTGCTCGATCAGCGGGCGGTAGAAGTTCGCCTCGGACGGCAAGGTGAGTTTCAGCATCACGGGGCTTGGCGCGGCATCGAGGCCCTTGGCGATCTCGTCCCGCAAGATCACCTCGGCTTCGGCCTTGTCCGCGATCTTGATGTTCACTTCCGGTTCGATGATCGGCACCAGCCCATGGCCGAGGATCTGAAGGCCGATTTCGAACTGTTGGGCGACGTTGCGTGCGATGCCGGTCGCATTCGCCGCATTGATGACCGATCGCATCTTGGTGCCGAAGATGCCTTTGCCCACAGCGCGGCTCAGCAACCCGTCCAGATCGCCCATCGGCTTCATGATCTGCACGCCGTCTTCTTCGTCGGCGAGGCCCTTGTCGCA
>JASJDQ010000242.1 GCA_030065075.1 Paracoccaceae bacterium
TGACGCCGTCCTTGCCCGAGGGTTGCGAATTGAACCTGACGCTCTCCGGCTCCAGCGCGGCTGGCATGCAGGCGGCGGAAGATATCGGGGCCGTCGCCATCCGCTATCCGAAGGAACCCGGCGAAGAGGCGGGCGTCCCGGCGGATGCCAGGACTGACGTCGGCGTGCGGATCGGCATCATTGCGCGTGATACCGCGAACGAAGCGTGGGACGTGGCGCTTGATCGGTTCCCCGAGGACAAGCGCGGGCAGATCACGCACCAGCTTGCCATGAAGGTCTCGGATTCCGAATGGCACAAGCAGCTTTCCGAAAAGCAGTCCGAAGAACGGGGTGTCTACTGGCTGGGGCCGTTCCAGAACTACAAGACGTTCTGCCCCTATCTGGTCGGCGATTACGAACAGGTGAGCGATCTGGTGGCCGAATACATCGGCTTCGGCTTCAAGACTTTCATTCTGGATATCCCGCCAAGTCAGGAAGAAATCGAACATACCGCAAAAGTCTTCCGCATGGCCGAGGAGAAGAGCGGGGCGTGACGTCGAACTGCCTGCATATTCGGGTGGCCGAGCAGGTCGCCCGGACGCCCGATGCGACGGCCGTGTCCATGGGCGACGCGCATCTGACCTATGCCCAACTTGAGGCCCAGGCCAACCAGCTGGCGAGGGCGATCAGGGAACTGGGGTGTCAGGCCGGGGACCGCATCTGTCTCTTTCTGCCAAAGCGGGTCGAGGCCATCGTGGCCATGTTGGCCACGCTCAAGGCGGAGTGCGTGTATGTTCCTGTCGATCTCGACAGCCCGGCAACCCGTGTGGCCCATGTCGTGCAAAGGGCGCGACCAATGCTTATCATTGCACAGGCGCGTGCCCTTCGCCTGCTGAGCGACCTTCGGGCGATCACCGATTTGCCGCCGGTTTTTGTCACCGACCGTGCCGAGTTCGACGCTTTCGAAGGCGAGGTGGCGGGAGACTTCGGCAGCCTCGCGTCTCTGGAAGACACACCGCTCTCGGGCGCCCACGACAGTACGCGACCGGCGCATCTTCTGTTCACCTCCGGCTCGACCGGGGTGCCGAAGGGCGTTGTCATCGCCCATGACAATGTGGCCGGATTTCTGGACTGGGCCTGCGATTACTTTGCCATAGACGAGGGCACGCGTACGTCCGGGCATCCGCCCTTGCATTTCGACTTGTCGACCTTCGACATCTACGGCGCGCTCACCCGGGGCGCGCATTTGCATCTGGTGCCGCCCGAGATGAACCTGCTGGCGCCGAAGCTTGCCGATTTCATTCGCCAAAACGAATTGGACCAATGGTTCAGCGTGCCGTCGACGCTGACCTTCCTTGCCAATTTCGACGTGGTCGAACAGGGGGACTTTCCCACTCTGAAGCGTTTGCTTTGGTGTGGGGAGGTCATTCCGACAGCGACGCTGATGTACTGGATGGAAAGGCTGCCCCACGTGGCGTTCACCAACCTTTACGGGCCCACGGAAGCGACCATCGCCAGCAGCTATTACACTATGCCGGCCCCTCCGGCCAGCAATCTGGAAACGATCCCGATTGGCAAGCCGTGCGCTGGCGAAGACCTGTTCGTTCTGGATGAAGCGCTGTCAGAGGTGCCGGACGGCGAAACCGGCGAGCTTTTCATCGGCGGCAAAGGGTTGAGCCCGGGCTATTGGGAGGATGAGCAGAAGACGGCGCAGGCCTTTGTGCAGGCAAATGGCAAGCGCATCTATCGCACCGGCGATCTGGGCCACCGCGCGTCGGACGGGCTTTTTCACTATCTGGGCCGGACGGACAGCCAGATAAAGAACCGCGGTTACCGGATCGAACTCGGCGAAATCGAGGTGGCGCTGGGCTCCCTTGACGATCTGATGGAGGCGGCGGTGGTCGGCGTCGAGGTCGGCGGGTTCGAAGGCACGGCCATCTGCGCGGCCTATGTGGCCGAAGCTGACCGGGGTGTATCGCCGCAGACCTTGCGAAAAACTCTTAGCAATCTGGTTCCACGGTATATGCTACCGGGGCAATGGGTGGAGTTGGACGCGCTTCCGAAGAACGCGAACGGCAAGATCGACCGGCCTGCGCTGAGACGTGTTTTCGAACAGCGCATGGCGGCGGAAGGAAATGAGTGAGTATTGTGGGTGCTGGAAATGAGTGAAATCGTTGCAGAACAAACGGTTAGGGTGGCCGATGTTCAATCGCTGCTGGAGCGGGAGTTGAACCTGACGGTCGCGTCCCCGGACACGGATCTGATCGAAACGGGCTTGCTTGATTCGCTTCTTCTGGTCGATCTCATCATGTTGATCGAATCGAATTACGGCGTTTCCGTCGATATAACCCAGCTTGAATTCACCGATTTCCAGTCCGTCGAGAATATCTGCAAGTTTATCGAGCGGAATTCCTGAGCCGCGGTGCAGCACTGGTTTGCCGCACGACAAGTTCCGGGGGCAGAAGGGCGCTCTGTTCCGGGGGGTCGTCGGACGTAATCAGCCGTACAATCGCATGCGCCCCACGTGCCCCAATCTTCCGCGCCGGAATGCGCACGGTCGTCAGCGGCGGCTCGAAGTCCTTTGAGCCGTTGAAATCGCCGATGCCCGTCACGGTCATGTCGTCGGGCGTTGCAATCCCGTTTTTGGACAACGCGTGTAAAGCACCCCAGGCCAGAACGTCGTTGCCGCAGATGATCGCGGTGGGTCTTGGTGTTGAACGGGCGAAGTTTTCTGCTGCCTCCTTGGCGGCGCCGACGCTGTAGGGCGTCTCAAGTTGCCATTTTTCAGGGATGCCGAGGCCGTGCGCGCGGAGGGCTTCGGTCACACCCGCCATGCGGCGCGAGGCGCGGTCGTTGCCGTCAAGCGGCGGGAAGATGGCGGCGATGTCGCGGTGCCCAAGCTCGGCGACATGAGCGCCGATCAGGTAACCAGCGCGGAAGTTGTCCGACCCGACCGAGGGCAGAGGCGCATCCGCTGCGTAGTTCCAAAGGAGAATGGCGGGCACCCCTTGTTGCGATAGCAGTTCATACGTGTCGCCCGAATGCTCGATGCCAATCAGCGCAAGGCCATCGACGCGATGTTCCAGCATCTTGCGCGCAAGCGCGTATTCGCGCTCCAGACTGTAGCCGTGCGAGGCCAGAAGGATCGTGAACCCGAGGTCTTCGATGGCTTCCGAGAAGCTCTGGACGAGTTCGGCAAAAATCGCCTGATCGATGGTGGGCACGATCAAACCGATCGTGCCGCTTCGGATGCCGTGGATCGTCTGCGCCGCGCGGTTCCGGATATAGCCCAGTCGGCGCACGGCGGCGTCGATCTTCTTGCGAGTCGCGGGTTTGACTAGGTCGGGGTGATTGAAGCTGCGCGACACCGTCGACGGCGACACACGGGCCGCCTTTGCCACGGATATGATATCGACTTTCTTCATGTTTGTCAGATGCCTACGAGCTGTTTCGCACACAAAAATGAAAACATTTGCAAAACTATTTTCATTGCCTACCCTTAACGGCTCTTCGCGACAAGCCACGAGGGAGGCGACGGCTTGGAGTTCCTGCTTTATTTTGGCGACGTCTTCACGCCGTTCAACTTCATGCTGCTGTTGATCGGCACGATCGGCGGGCTGATCCTTGGCGCGACGCCGGGCCTGTCGCCGACGATGGCGGTCGCGCTTCTCATCCCCTTCACGTTTCGGCTGGAACCGGCGCAGGGCCTGATCCTTCTGGGCGCGGCCTATACCTCGACCGTGGCAGGTGGCGCTGTCAGCGCCATCCTTCTGAAGATTCCCGGCGCGCCGGCGAACATCGCCACGACGCTCGATGGGCACACGATGGCGCAGAAAGGGCACGGGGCCCGCGCTTTGCAGCTTTCGTTTCTGGCGTCCGCCGTGGGCGGAATCTTTGGCGTCCTCCTTTTGATCTTTCTCACACCCGTTCTGGCGCAATGGGCGCTGGCCTTCGGGCCGTCGCATCTGTTCTGGCTAGCGATCCTTGGCGTGACGGTGATCGGCTCGCTCGATTCAAGCTCGGTCGTGAAAGGGCTGCTGTCCGGTTGTATCGGGCTGTGGCTGGCAACGGTGGGTTTTGACGACATCATGGGCGCGCAGCGGTTCATCTTCCATTCCAGCGTCTCGGGGGGGATCAACGTGATCCCGGCGTTGATCGGGCTTTTCGCCATCCCGCAGGTCATCACGATGTTCGCCAAGGGGCGGCGGCGTCTGGATGCCGAGGTGTTAACGGTCGAACGGCACCCCATCGGCGAGGCCTTCCGCGAGGTCTTCCGCCGCTTCCGTGCGCTCTCCATCGGCACGATCACCGGGTCGATCATCGGTCTGATCCCGGGTGTCGGCGGGCAAATCGCCGGGCTTGTGGCCTATGACCAGTCGAAAAAGATGAGCCCCGAGCGCGACAAGTTCGGCACCGGGCATTCCGAAGGCGTGATCGCGGCGGAAAGCGCCAACAACGCCATGGTTGGCCCGTCGCTCGTGCCGCTTCTGACGCTCTCTATCCCCGGTTCCCCCACCGCTGCGGTGCTGCTGGGTGGCCTGCTGATCCACGGGATATTCCCGGGCAGCGACCTTTTCGACAATTACCCCGACGTGGCCTGGACCTTCATCAATTCGATGCTGGTGGGTCAGATCCTGATGTGCATCTTCGGCCTTTACGTCGCGGGCCTCGCCGCCAAGGTGGCGCAGGTCCCGAACAACGTCATGGCCGCCGTGGTGCTGGGACTTGCGGTCTTCGGCAGCTATTCGGTCCAGAATTCGATGGGCGATGTCTATGTCATGGCGGCGCTTGGGACCGGCATGTATTTCCTGGAACGCTTCGGCTTCTCGGCAGCCCCTCTGGTGCTTGGCCTGATCCTTGGCCCGATTGCGGAAGCGAACTTCATCCAAGGCAGCATGATCGCCAACGCCACATCTAGCGTCGGGCAATACTTCTTCACGGGCGCGCTGAACCTTACGCTGATCGCGATCGTCGTCCTGTCGATCTTCTATTCCGCATGGATGGAACTGCGCAGCCGCCGCTACACCACCAAGGATGACGCCGTCCGCAAAGAAGAGGCGCTGACATGACCGATCTGCCGCGTACGCAGCATATCATCGCCAGCGGTCTGGTCGCCGCGGTCGGCATCTGGATCACGTATGTCAGCTATACGCAGGAGCCGGCGGATGCCTTTTTGTTTCCACGGCTGATCTCCTCGGTCTTTGTGGTCCTGGCGCTTTGGACCTTCGGCAAGGCCATTTTGGGCAAGACAAAGGTCGGCAACGGACTGTCGCGGCAGGCGATGCTGAATATCCTGCCCGGGCTCGTCATTGCCCTGGTCTTCGTCTATTGGGCCGCGAACACGCTTGGCTTCTACACCGCCTCGACCATCACCTTTTTCATCCTGATCTCTCTTTACGATCCCGCGCCCCACGGCGAGATCAAGAGCTGGATCAAACGTCTTGTCATCACTGCCGGTTTCCTGGCGGTGATGTACGGTCTCTTCGCAAAACTGCTGAGTGTTTTCACACCGCGAGAGATATTCTTCTGAACCGCAAGGGCGGCAGAACCAAACCCAAGGGAGAACGACCATGAAGAACCTGATTGCAGCCGCAGCCATCGCCCTGATGGGCCTGGGCGGCACCGCCACGGCGGATGGCCACGAAAACTACCCCGAACGTCCGATCATGCTGATGGTGAGCTATGGCGCGGGTGGGGCGACAGATTTTCAGGCGCGCATCGTGACCATGACCGCCGGCAACGAGGATGCGCTGGGCATGCCGATCGCCATCATCAACAAGCCGGGCGCCGGTGGCCGCGTCGGCTGGAACTGGTTCGCCGGTCAGGCCGAGGCCGATGGCTATACGCTGGGGGCCTACAACATCCCGCATTTCATCGCGCAATCGATCGAGGGCGGCGTCGATTATAGCGCCGACAGCTTCGAGCCGATCGCCAACTGGGGCGCGGATCCGGCGGTTTTCGTGGTCGCGGCCGACAGCGAGTTCAACTCGATGACCGATGTCGTGGACTACGCCAAGGCGAACCCGGGCAAGCTGACCTTCTCGGGCGCCGGGCTGTTCGTCGGCCACCACATCGCGGCGCTGCAGCTTGAGAAGGCGGCGGGCGTGAAGCTGGCCTATATCCCGAACAACAAGGGTGGCGCCGGGGCCATGAAGGCCGTGATCGCGGGCGAAGTTCTGGGAGGTGTAAACAACCTGTCCGATGCTTTCCGGGCGCGCGAGGCGGGCAACGTCAAGATCCTGGGCGTCTTTGATCTGGAACGGAACGATTTCCTGCCGGATGTGCCGACATTGAAAGAGCAGGGCTTTGACATCGACAATGCAAGCGTCAACTTCCGGGGCGTGATGGTACCCAAGGGCACGCCGCAGCCGATCAT
>JASJDQ010000034.1 GCA_030065075.1 Paracoccaceae bacterium
AACGCCCCGAAGACCTGCTTTGGTGCATGGAGGAAGTGCTGCGCGCCGGTCTGGTCCCGCTTGTGGTGGCCGATTTGCCCGGCCCGCCCGGGCTGACGGCGGTCCGCCGTCTGCATCTGGCCGCCGAAACCGGGGCCAGGGACGGGCGCGTCCCCCCGCTCGGCCTGCTTCTAACGCCCGAGACCGGCGGTGCCCCCGGCGTCGAAAGCCGCTGGTCCCTGACCCCCGATCACCAGAGCGGCGGAGAAGAGGTCTGGAACCTCGCCCGGCTCAGGGCACGCATGCAACCGGAAAAAAGCTGGCGCCTCACCGGGCCCGATATGACACCGGAAAAAACGCCAACCTCACCTATTCCGACGCGGGTGCCTGCCGCGCCTTTTCCGTTTCGACCAACGCATTGAAACCAGCCGTGAAACCGGTCAGCGACAGCGTCAAGGGTACCGCATCATCAGGTGCGGCGGCCGGCACGATCGTGATCGTCGCCGCAGCCCCACGCCGAAACTGCGCCAACTCCTCCGCCGTCAGGCCAATCCGCGAAAAGCACCCGACCTGGCTGCAAAACGAATATGGATAACGTTTCGCCTGCCCCCCATCGACCGCCAGCCGCAGGGGAACCGTCAGAAGCGTCTCAAGCGGCGTCACGATATTCGCACCCGCCGCGGCCTGCTGGCCTTCCGGCAAGGGGAAAATGTTGAACTCTGCCACCGAATTACCTTCTGCGTCGCGCATCAACTGGTAAAGTTGACAAACCTCCGACTGATCCGGCGCCAGAACACAGCGCAATTGCCAATCCCCGTGCTCGCTGCGCACATAGGGCTGCCCAGGTGCCGGACCATCAGGCGCACCAAGCGACAGGCCAGACGAGTCTTCTGTCGTCACCTCTGCGTCGCCGCTGTCCTGGGCATTGACCACGGTCGCGGCACCGCTCAGGGCCAAGGCGATCAAAGGTGTGAATATCCATTTCTTCATCTTGTGACCCTCTCGGATTTTGACCGTGCTCTAACATGGCGCGATCGCCTTGTCAGGCACATCAAGAACAACGGGCAAAGCCTTGCTCAAAAAAGAAAAGGACCCGAAGACGGGCCCTTTCCATTTCACTCCCTGCCGGACTGGCCGACTTATCATTGGCCGACACGCTAAGCGGAGTCTTTCAACCCGTCAACAGTCTTTCGCTCACATTTTTTCAAAGACTTGGGCGAAGAACCTCGTTCAGCGGCGCGCCGCTTACCAGCAGGAAGGAAAAAAGCCGCGCCAAAACGGCGCGGCCAGTCAACAGGGAGGAAAATTCCATTCAAACACCCAAAAGGCAGAACGGAACAGCTTCACACTGGCACATAATGGTTAACAAGGTATTCTCGCCCGCAATATTCTGGTGAGGAAGGCGAAAATACGGTGTCAGAGACCCTTTTTATTGGCGGCGGCGGCGAAAACTACGGCGTCAAACAAAACCTTTTGCTCAAATATGCGAACCGGCACGGGCTGATCGCGGGCGCAACCGGCACCGGCAAGACGGTCACGCTGCAGATTATGGCCGAAAGCTTCTCGGCCGTGGGCGTGCCTGTTTTCCTGTCAGACGTGAAAGGCGATCTCTCGGGGCTCGCCAAGTCGGGGACCGAGAGCTTCAAACTGCACGACGCCTTCATGAAGCGCGCGGGTACCATCGGCTTCGACGATTATGCCTACAACGCCTTCCCGGTGACGTTCTGGGACCTCTACGGCGAACAGGGTCATCCCGTACGCACGACAGTCTCGGAAATGGGCCCACTTCTTTTGGCGCGGCTCCTGGAGCTTTCCGAAGCCCAGGAAGGCGTCCTGAACATCGCCTTTCGCGTCGCTGATGAAGAAGGCCTGCCCCTACTCGACCTGAAAGACCTGCAATCCATGCTGGTCTGGCTGGGTGAGAACCGCGAAAGCGTTTCGCTCCGCTACGGCAATATCTCGACCGCCAGCGTCGGCTCGATCCAGCGTCAGCTACTTGTGCTCGAAAACCAGGGCGCGACGCAATTCTTCGGCGAACCGGCCCTTGCGCTATCGGACATCATGTCGACCGATGCGGATGGCCGCGGTCGGATCAATATCCTCGCCGCCGACAAGCTGATGGCGGCTCCGCGGCTTTATGCAACCTCGCTTCTCTGGCTTCTCTCCGAGCTTTTCGAGGAATTGCCCGAGGTCGGCGACCCCGACAAACCGAAGCTGGTTTTCTTCTTCGACGAAGCGCATCTCCTGTTTGACGACGCACCCAAGGCACTTGTCGAAAAAGTGGAACAGGTCGCACGCCTCATCCGCTCCAAAGGCGTCGGCGTCTATTTCGTCACCCAGAACCCGGCAGACGTCCCCGAAGACATCCTCGGGCAGTTGGGCAACCGGGTGCAGCACGCCCTTCGCGCCTTCACACCCAAGGACCAGAAGGGCCTGAAACAGGCCGCAGAGACTTATCGGACGAACCCCCGCTTCTCGACCGAGGACGCGATAAAGGAAGTCGGCGTCGGCGAAGCCGTCACCTCCATGCTTGAATCGAAAGGCGCACCGGGCGTGGTCGAAAGAACCCTGATCCGCCCGCCTTCCTCGCAACTTGGTCCGATCAGCACCCAAGAGCGCCAGAACGTCATCACCACCTCGCCCATCATGGGCAAATACGAGCATCCCATCGACCGCGACAGTGCTCATGAGGTGTTGATGCGCCGTGCCGAGGAGGCGGCACGCGAAGCCGAAGAAGCCGAACGCCTGGAAGAGGAAGCCGAAGCGGCAGAACGCGAATTGAAGAAAGCTCGCCGCTATGACGGCAAGCAGGTCGGACGATCATCGTCGCGGCGTACCTCGCGATCCGACGATGTTGGCGAAAAGCTGACCAAGATGCTGGTCAAGGAACTGACCGGCACGACCGGTCGGCGCATCGTGCGCGGCATCCTGGGCGGGCTGTTCAAGGGCAGATAGCAAAGTCTGACGCAAACTCTGCGCCGATTTCCGACGCGTAAATCGCCCGCCCGCCTGCAGGCGACCGGAAACCGCGTCGGACTTCGCTTCCGCCTCGCAATCCCGCAATGACTATTGTATCCCGACCGCACACCGGAATGGGGGAGCGACATGGCATTCGGCAAAGGACATCACCTCAGCCTGATCGACGGCTCGGCCTTCATCTTCCGCGCGTACCATGCCTTGCCGCCCTTGACGCGCAAATCCGACGGCGCACCGGTCGGGGCCGTCTCGGGCTTCGTCAACATGCTCTGGAAAATGGTCGAGGATAACAAGGGCGCCGACGCCCCCACCCACGTGGCCGTCGTCTTCGACAAGGGCAGCCACACGTTCCGGAACGAGCTTTATGACCAATACAAGGCCAACCGGGAAGAAATGCCCGAGGACCTTCGCCCCCAAATCCCGCTCACCCGCGAGGCGACCCGCGCCTTCAACATCGCGTGCCTTGAAACCGAAGGCTTCGAGGCCGATGACATCATCGCAACCCTCGCCCGGCAAGCCCGGGAAGCGGGTGGGCGCGTTACCATCGTTTCCTCCGACAAGGACCTGATGCAGCTTGTCGGCGAAGGGGTTGAAATGTTCGACGCCATGAAGAACACACGCATCGGCGTGGACGGCGTCGAGGCCAAGTTCGGCGTCGGCCCCGACAAGGTCATCGACGTGCAAGCGCTCGCCGGGGACAGTGTCGACAACATCCCCGGCGCGCCTGGGATCGGTGTCAAAACCGCCGCGCTCCTGATCAACGAATACGGCGACCTCGATACGCTTCTCGAGCGCGCCGAAGAGATCAAGCAACCGAAGCGCCGCCAGACGCTGATCGACAACGCCGAACAGATCCGACTGTCGCGCGAATTGGTGACGCTGGATCAGAACATGGACCTGCCCTATTCGCTGGACACGCTGGAAGTGAAAGAGCCGGTCACCGACGATCTGCTGGCGTTCCTGACCCAGATGGAGTTCCGCACGATCACCCGCCGCGTCGCCGAAGCGCTCGGTGCCGAGGTGCCGGTGATCGAAGACAAGGCCCCCGCCGCGACGGAAGACGAAACTGCGCAGACACTGCCTTTCGAACACGAAAAATACGTTTGCGTTGCCGATAGCGCCGCCCTGTCCGAATGGATCGCCAAGGCCGAAGCCCGCGGCTGGGTCGCGGTCGACACAGAAACCACCGGGCTGAACGAGATGACGGCGGACCTCGTCGGTATTTCGCTGGCCATTGAGCCGAGTGAAGCCGCCTATATCCCGCTCATCCACAAGAAATCATCGGCCAGCGACGATCTCTTCGGCTCGGACGACCTGGCCGACGGTCAGATGCCGCTGGACGACGCCCTGGCTCTTCTGAAGCCGCTTCTCGAAAACCCGAGCGTGATGAAGATCGGGCAGAACATGAAGTATGACGCCAAGATATTCGCGCGCTACGGCGTCAACGTGGCCCCGATCGACGACACGCTTCTGATGTCCTACGCAATGAACGCAGGGCTCCACAACCACGGTATGGATGTGCTGTCCGAGCGCTACCTTGGCCACCACCCCATTGAAATCAAAACGCTTCTAGGCACCGGCAAAAGCCAGATCACCTTCGACCGTGTGCCGCTTGAAGATGCCGTCAAGTACGCCGCCGAAGACGCCGATATCACACTTCGGCTCTGGCAGGCGTTCAAGCCGGACCTGCACAAGAAGCGCGTGACCCGGGTCTACGAAACCCTGGAACGCCCCCTCGTCCCTGTATTGGCCGAGATGGAGATGTCGGGGATCAAGGTTGACGCGCAGGTGCTCTCGCGCATGTCGAACGCCTTCGCCCAGAAAATGGCGCAACTCGAAGATGAAATTCACGAGCTGGCCGGATCCAAATTCAATGTCGGCTCCCCTAGCCAGGTGGGCGAAATCCTCTTCGAACAGATGGGTCTGCCGGGCGGCAAGAAGGGCAAGACCGGCAAGTATTCGACACCGGCGGACGTGCTGGAAGACCTCGCAACCGAACACGAACTGCCCGGCCGTGTCCTCGATTGGCGGCAGGTCCAGAAGCTGAAATCGACCTACACCGACGCCCTTCAGGATCACATCAATCCCGACACAGGCCGCGTTCATACCTCCTATTCCATCGCCGGGGCCAACACCGGTCGCCTCGCCTCGACCGACCCCAATCTCCAGAATATCCCTGTGCGCACCGAAGAGGGGCGCCGCATTCGCGAGGCCTTCGTCGCGACGCCGGGCCACACGCTCGTCAGTCTGGACTACAGCCAGATCGAGCTGCGCATTCTGGCCCACATCGCCGACATCGACGCGTTGAAACAGGCTTTCCGCGACGGTCAGGACATTCACGCCGCGACCGCCTCCGAGATGTTCAACGTACCCCTCGACGAAATGACACCCGAAGTGCGTCGCCAGGCCAAGGCCATCAACTTCGGCGTCATCTACGGCATCAGCGGCTTCGGACTTGCGCGAAACCTTCGCATCCCGCGCGCCGAAGCGCAGGAATTCATCGATCGCTACTTCGAGCGCTTCCCCGGCATACGGGACTATATGGACCAGACCGTCGCGTTCGCGAAGGAACACGGTCACGTGGAAACGCTCTTCGGTCGCCGCATCCATACGCCGGAAATCAACAACCGCGGCCCCCATGCCGGTTTCGCCAAACGCGCGGCAATCAACGCCCCCATTCAGGGGACCGCGGCCGATGTGATCCGGCGAGCCATGATCCGGATGCCCGCCGCGATTGAGGAGCTCCCGGCAAAGATGCTTCTTCAGGTGCACGACGAACTGCTCTTCGAGGTCGAAGACGGCGCAACCGAGGACTTGATCGGGATTGCGCGAGACATCATGGAAAAGGCACCCCTGCCCGCGGTTGCACTGGATGTCCCCTTGGTCGTCGATGCCGGCCAAGGCGCAAACTGGGCCGAAGCACATTGAACAATTGGACCGCCTTGGGGTCACGGATTGAGTAGGTTTTGCGCAGTATTGACCTCTCGGCAGCCAAGAAATGTGCAGCCGTACAGAGCCAAACTCTTCTGATTTCTTAAGAAATGACATTTTTTGGCCATAAACGCGATTTCTTCTTGACATAATCTGCACATTTCCTGCACATTGTTATTGTGAAAGGTGTTGGGGGGTAACGAGTTCTTGTAAGAACGTTTTTTCGAGTGAGGGGGCTGGATAATCAGCTCAAAGCGGTCTGCCTTCGCAGGCCGCTTTTTATTTTGACAGGTTTGTTTCTTGTCTCTCCAACGAACTCAGCCATGATGCGCGAAACGGACTGCAATGGGTTAGATGCCTGATGGAAAGTGGGACCCGTCCTGTCAAAGGCACGCGAAAGATGGTCGCCAGTATGACGCCGGTGCTGCAACCTGGCGTCTTCGTCTTTTGCTCGATGCTGCACAACGACGACTCTCAAGCTGCAGTTCGGCTTTCCAAAGGGTCGTTCGCCGAAGACGAAGGCATGTCGCTGATCTTGCCCAAGGCCGAGGCCGACCGGCTTGGCCTGACCTATGACACCGAGATGCGGCAGATCACGCTGATGGTCTTTTCGTCGATGACGGGCGTCGGCCTGACAGCCGCCGTCACGACTGAACTCGCGCGCCAGAAGATCCCGGCCAACGTGGTGGCCGCGACACAGCACGACCACGTCTTTGTGCCGACCAAGCGCGCGAACGAAGCGATGGAACTCTTGCGCGACTTGCAGGCACGGGCCCGCGATGGCGACTGAAGCGCCTCACATCGTGGCGCGCAATCTGGCCGAGCTTCGCGACTGGCTTAACGACAACCATGCAACAAGCGGGTCGGTCTGGCTCGTAACCTTCAAGAAAGGGCATGCGGACCACTTGCCTTTTGGCGAGGTGGTCGAGGAATTGTTGTGCTGGGGTTGGGTCGACAGCTCGGTCCGCGGCATCGACGACGTTAGCTTCAAGCATCTGATTTCCCCGCGCAAGGAGACCTCGGCCTGGTCCGCCGTTAACAAAGAGATTGTCGAACGGATGCGCGCCGAAGGCCGCATGCAGCCGTCTGGCGAAGCCAAAATCGCGGCAGCAAAGGCCAACGGGATGTGGGACTTCCTCGACGACGTCGAACGACTGCAAGTGCCAGACGATCTGTTAGAAGCATTGAACGACGCGCGCCGAGGCTGGGACAACCTGCCTCGGTCCACGAAGCGCGGGCTGCTGGAAAGACTCAAGCGCGCCAAAACCTCGCCCACGCGCGCCAAACGGGTTGCCGAATGCGTCGAAGCGGCTGCCAAACGACTGGAGTATTGAGCGCAAGCGCACATGAAATCTTGCGTCGCGCGTGCCGCGCGCCGCGGTGCACAGGGGCTCTGCCCCCCTTGGCCTACGGCCAAATACCCCCGGGAAATTTTTGAACGGGCGAAGGTGGAAACCTCCCAGGCTCGACGATGAACCCGGGAGGCTTCGCCCGTTGCGGTCATCGGCGTCCCCGCCTGTACCGCAGAACCTTTCTTTGCCAATTTGATTAAAACTTTCCTTTGCCTGATTGAAAATATCCCGGGGTGAGCGCGCGAAGCGCGTGAGGGGCAGAGCCCCTTCCCAGAAATCGGCTTTCCCCCCCGCGCCCGCTCTTTTATGACGGCGCCAGCAAACGGGGGTGCCATGCAAGAGCCGGAAATCACAGAAGAGCTGATCCAGTCCCATGGGTTCACGCCGGACGAATACGCCGAAGTCCTGCGCATCCTGAACCGCGCTCCGAATTTCACGGAACTCGGCATCTTCTCGGCCATGTGGAACGAGCACTGCTCCTACAAATCCTCCAAGAAATGGCTCAGGACCCTGCCCACAACCGGTCCACAAGTCATCTGCGGCCCAGGCGAGAACGCAGGCATCGTCGACATTGGCGACGGGCAAGCCGTTGTTTTCAAGATGGAAAGCCACAACCACCCCTCCTACATCGAACCCTATCAGGGGGCAGCAACCGGCGTTGGCGGCATCCTGCGCGACGTCTTCACCATGGGCGCACGCCCCATCGCCGCGATGAATGCGCTTTCCTTCGGCGAACCCGAACACCCCAAGACCAAGCGGCTAGTGGCCGGTGTCGTCGAAGGCATCGGCGGTTACGGTAACGCTTTCGGCGTGCCAACGGTCGGCGGAGAGGTGCGTTTCCACGCGGCCTACAACGGCAATTGCCTGGTGAACGCATTCGCGGCCGGCTTGGTGGATGCGGACAAGATATTCTATTCCGCCGCCAGCGGCGTCGGTATGCCTGTCGTCTATCTCGGAGCCAAGACGGGGCGCGATGGTGTTGGCGGCGCCACTATGGCCAGCGCCGAGTTTGACGACAGCATCGAAGAGAAACGCCCAACCGTGCAGGTGGGCGACCCCTTCACCGAAAAGCGCCTGCTGGAGGCCTGCCTCGAACTGATGCAGACGGGCGCCGTGATCTCGATCCAGGACATGGGCGCCGCGGGCCTGACTTGCTCGGCGGTCGAGATGGGCGACAAGGGCGGCCTCGGCGTGCAACTGAACCTCGACCATGTGCCGCAGCGCGAAACCGACATGACCGCCTACGAAATGATGTTGTCCGAGAGCCAGGAACGCATGCTGATGGTTCTGGACCCCTCGAAAGAGGCGCAGGCCAAGGCGATCTTCGAAAAATGGGATCTGGATTTCGCCATCGTCGGCGAGACCCTCGCTGAAGACCGTTTCCTGATCATCCATGGCAACGAGGTGAAGGCTGACCTGCCGCTCTCCAAGCTGTCGTCGACCGCGCCAGAGTATGACCGCCCCTGGGTCCCCACTCCGGCGGCAGAGACTTACGCCCACGACGACGAGGCTCTGGCCACCGACCCGATCGACGGCCTTCGTGCGCTCATCGGCTCGCCGAACTACGCCCGGAAGCAATGGGTCTGGGAACAATATGACAGCCAGGTCATGGCGGACACGGTTCAGCCGCCGGGCGCTGGCGCCGGCATCGTGCGTGTGCACGACACGGATAAGATGCTGGCCTTCACCTCCGACGTCACGCCGCGCTACGTCCGCGCCAATCCGGTCGAAGGCGGCAAACAGGCGGTGGCCGAAGCGTTCCGCAATCTGTCCGCTGTCGGGGCGAAACCGCTCGCCACAACCGACAACTTGAACTTCGGAAACCCCGAAAAGCCCGAGATCATGGGGCAGTTCGTCGGCGCGATCCAGGGCATCGGTGCGGCCTGCGAAGCCCTTGATATGCCAATCGTTTCCGGAAACGTCTCGCTCTACAACGAAACCGACGGGCAGCCGATCCTGCCGACACCCACAATTGGCGCCGTTGGGCTGATCGAAACACCCGAACAGTTGATTGCGGGACACGCACAAGAGGGCGACTTCGCCCTACTTGTCGGCGAAACGCCCGGGCATCTGGGGCAGACCGCCCTGCTGGCCGAGGCCTTCGGTCGCGAGGACGGCGATGCGCCGACGGTGGACCTTGAAGCCGAACGCCGCCATGGCGACTTCATTCGCGAAAACGGCGCCGTCATGCACGCCTGCACAGACCTCTCCGACGGTGGCCTCGCCCTCGCTGCCTTCGAGATGGCCGAGGCGGCCGGTCTTGGCGTGACCGTCGACGACGCCGGGATTGCCCAGCTCTTCGGCGAAGACCAGGCGCGGTATCTGGTGGCCTGCGGCTTCGACCAGGCCGAAGCGCTCATCGTCGCGGCGGGTAAGGCGGGCGTTCCGATCTCGCAGGTCGGCCGGTTCGGTGGCACTGTCGTACGCTTCGGCACCTCCGAAGCCCCACTGGATGAACTCTCCGCCAAATACCGCTCGGCCTTCGCGGACACCGTGACATGACCGGCAAGCGCGTCTCGATGGCGGATTGGCCGCGTGCCGAGCAGTTCCGCTTCTTTCGCACATTCGAACGCCCGCACTATGCAACCACGGTGCGCATGGACGTGAGCCATCTGATACAGCAACGGCAGAAATGGCAGATCTCGCCCTTTCGCCACACCATCTGGGCCATCGGGAAGGGGCTGCATGCGGTGCCCGAGCTGTGTATGCGCTTCAAGGGCGAACGCGTTACGCAGTACACAAGACTGCTCTTGTCCCCGACCATTCCTCTGGAGAACGGCGACTTCCGCTACACCTATATGGCCTGGAACCCGACCCGCGAACGGTTCGACACCCACGCGCGCGAGAAGATCGACCAGGTCCGGGCAGGCGCGCCGCTCAACGCCAATGACGGCGCGATAGAGGACGTGGCCTACCTCTCCTGCCTGCCCTGGCTGGATTACACCGCGCTCGACAATGCGCTCCCCAACGCCGACGACTGCATCCCACGTGTTTCCTGGGGCAAGATCGTGGCCAAGGGCGACGGCTTCGATATGGCGATGACGCTTCAGGTCCACCATGCGCTGGTCGATGGTCGTCAGGTGGCCGCCTTCTTCGAGGCAACGCAAACCGCACTTGACGAGATTTGACCCCCGCAACTTGCGGGTCCCGCCCGGCAGCCCTAGATTGCTGGCAAAGAGAGGATGCCATTCATGCCCATGCAGGCCCACGAGATCGAAGCCCTTCTGCGCGAGACCTTCCCCGACGCCGAAATCCAGGTCGGCGGGGATGACGGCGTGCATATGTCGGCGCTCGTCGTGGACGAAAGCTTCAAGGGCATGAACCGCGTCCAGCAACAACGCGCCGTCTATGCCGCGCTCAAGGGCAAGATGGACGGCCCGAACGGCGAACTGCATGCGCTGGCGCTGACAACCCGCGCACCCGAATAACGCGCTTTGGAGACGAAGATGAACGCAGAAACCCAGATCAAGGAAACCGTCGACGCAAACACCGTCGTTCTGTTCATGAAAGGCACCAAGGAAATGCCGCAGTGCGGGTTTTCCAGCCGCGTCGCCGGCGTGCTGAACTTCATGGGCGTGGATTTTCAGGACGTGAACGTCCTCGCCGACGACGCCATCCGCCAGGGCATCAAGGACTACTCTGACTGGCCCACCATCCCGCAGCTTTACGTGAACGGCGAGTTCATCGGCGGATGCGATATCGTGACCGAGATGACGCTTTCGGGCGAGCTGGATCAGCTCTTCGACGACAAGGGCGTGACCTATGACAAGGACGCCGCGAACAAGATCCGAGAGCACAACACCTGATGTACGTGGTCACGGTCCGGTTCCAGGTAAAATCGGGCTGTGAAGAGCGATTTCTGACCGAAATGCAGCGCAACGCTGCAACGTCCCTTTCAGACGAACCGGGCTGTCACCGCTTCGATGTGGCCATTGGCGAAGACGGCCCGGGCGAGGTTTTCCTCTACGAGCTCTACACTGACCGCGCGGCATTTGACGCCCATTTGTCGAGCGCGCACTTCAAGTCTTTCGACGCGCAAGCGGCCGATTGGGTCGCGGGGAAAGACATAGCATGCTTTCACCTCGTGGGGTGATCAACGCCCCTCACGGCTCCGCCGGGCATAGGCAAATTCCGACATTCTGTGCCCAGATTGGTGTGACAAACGGACAAATACCGGCACGAACTCAACAATTCGAAGCGTTATCCAGTGTTGCGCGGACGAAGCTAAACGACCGCACATTTCTTTGAGGCGAATGTGCCGCCTCACCTTAGCTCACCGCGCGCAGCTTCTCTTCCGCCGTCTCCGCGATAGCTTCCGCACGCGCCGCCAACTCGGCAAGGCTTTCGGTCACCTCCGTCGGGATAACTGCCACCTCGGTCGGTTCGGCCACTGGTTTCGGCCGGTTCTGTAGCTCTTCAATCCAGGCCTCTTGCTGAGCGACCTTGTCTTCCATCGACTTCATCTGGTCTTCGACGCCCGCATGCTTGTCAGCCAGCATCAGACCCGCCATCAGGAGCATCCGTGCCTCGGGCAGCCGCCCGATCTGCTCCATCAGGGTCTTTGCCTCCCCGTCCAGCAGGTCGGCCGCAGACTTCAGGAAATGCTCCTCGCCCTCCTGACATGCAACGGCAAAGGTGCGACCGCCGATCTGTATATCCACTTCCGGCATCTCAGGCCTCCTTCAGGACAGGTTCGAGTGTGGCGAGTATCTCTTCGATCTCGGCCCGATCTGCCGCGCGCGCGGCGCGAAGGCTCTCCAACTCGCTGACCATCGCCCCGTTGACAAGGTCCGCATCGCCCACGCCCTTCGCATTGGCTTCCCGAAGCGCAGCGTTCGACTTCCGAAGCTCCTCGTTGACGCTTCGCACTTGCTGCAACTCGGCGTCCCTGGTCTTCAGTGCCGTGCCCAAATCCTCCACCTGCGCCTCAAGCTGAGACACCGTCGTTTCCTGTTTTTCCTTGATCGCGCGGACGCGTTCTTCCAGCTGCTGATTGGCCACGCGTTCGGCATCCAACTCGGCCTTCAATGCGCTCGTGTCCTCGCCGCCGCTGCCCCGCAATTGATCCAGCGCCTGGCTTGCGCGATCCAACGCGGCAGTGATGCGGCGCTGGTATTCAGAAATCTCGTCCATGCTTCGTCCCAGCCATTCTGTCCAGCCGCCTGTTAACCTTTCGAATCGAAATGCCTCAGGCCCAATTACGGGCAGAATACCGGATCGCCGCGGCGATTCATCCCCCAAAGCTTCAATCCTCGCGTGCGATGGCTTGCGCTCGGGCGGCGGGCTGTTATCAACCGCGAAAACGCTGCCAGCAGATAGGACACTCCCACAATGGACATCGCGACGCTGAAAGACCTGCATCCCGACCATTTTGCGCGCGCAACCGCGATCCGCGCTCTTGCGATGGATGCCGTTCAGGCCGCCAATTCCGGCCACCCTGGCATGCCGATGGGCATGGCCGATGTCGCGACGGTCCTCTTTGAAAAGCACCTGAAGTTCGACGCAAGCGCCCCCGATTGGGCCGACCGCGACCGCTTCATCCTCTCGGCCGGCCACGGCTCCATGCTGCTCTACGCCCTGCTGCACCTCACGGGCTACGAAGACATGACGCTCGAGCAAGTGAAAAACTTCCGCCAGTTGGGCTCGATCACCGCGGGTCACCCCGAATACGGCCATGCCAAAGGGATCGAAACCACAACCGGCCCTCTCGGTCAGGGCATCGCCAATGCTGTCGGCTTCGCCATGGCCGAAGAAGCCCTTCGCGCACGTTTCGGCAAGAAGGTCGTCGATCACTACACTTACGTCATCGCGGGCGACGGATGCCTGATGGAAGGCATCAGCCAGGAAGCCATCGGTCTGGCAGGCATGCAGAAGCTCTCGAAGCTGATCGTGCTCTGGGACGACAACAACATCTCGATCGACGGCGAAATCAGCCTTTCCGACATCACCGACCAGCAAAAGCGCTTCGCCGCAAGCGGTTGGCACGTGCTGGAATGCGACGGCCACGACCCGGAAGACATCGACAAGGCGCTGACCAAGGCGAAGTCCTCCGGCAAGCCCACCATGATCGCTTGCAAGACCCACATCGGATATGGCGCACCCAACCGCCAGGACACAGCCAAGGCCCACGGGTCACCTCTGGGCGAGGAAGAAATCGCCCTGACCCGCGACGCTTATGGTTGGAGCCACGCACCCTTCGAAATCCCCGCCCCGGTCCTCTCGGCCTGGCGGGCCACGGGCGCCCGCGGCTCGGATGCGCGCGGTGAGTGGGAAACCCGCTTTGCCGCTCTCTCGGCTTCGCGCCAGGCCGAATTCACCCGCGTCATGGCAGGCAAAGCGCCGAAGAAGCTGGCCTCCACCGTCCGCGCGTTGAAAAAGAAGATCAGCGCCGAGCAGCCCAAGGTCGCGACCCGCAAGGCGTCCGAAATGGCCCTGGAAGCCCTAAACCCGGTGACCCCCGAAACGCTCGGCGGCTCGGCCGACTTGACCGGGTCGAACAACACCAAGACGCCGGACCTTGGTATCTTCAATTCCGAAAACCGTAAGGGCCGCTACATCCACTTCGGCATCCGCGAACACGGCATGGCGGCGGCCATGAACGGCATGGCGTTGCACGGCGGAATCAAGCCCTATGGCGGGACGTTCCTATGCTTCACCGACTACGCGCGGGGCGCAATGCGGCTTTCGGCGCTGATGGGTGTGCCCGTCACATACGTGATGACGCACGACTCGATCGGCCTCGGCGAAGACGGCCCGACCCACCAGCCGGTCGAACACATCGCCATGCTGCGCGCCACTCCGAACGTCAATGTCTTCCGTCCCGCCGATGCGGTCGAGACGGCTGAAGCCTGGGAACTCGCGCTCTCGTCGGAACGGACGCCCTCTGTCCTGGCCCTGTCGCGCCAAGGACTGCCGACGGTGCGCAAGGACCACAAGACCAAGAACCTGACAGCGCAAGGTGCCTATGTTTTGGCGGAGGCCGCCGAAAAGCGCCGAGTCATCCTGATGGCCACCGGGTCCGAGGTCGAAATCGCCCTCGCCGCCCGCGAACAGTTGGAGGCCCGGGGCGTCGGCACCCGCGTCGTCTCGATGCCCTGCTGGGAGCTTTTCGAAGCTCAGGACGAAAAGTACCGCCGCAAGATTCTGCCTGCAGGTCCGGTGCGCATCGCCATCGAAGCGGGCGTTCGCTTCGGCTGGGACCGTTGGCTCTTCGGCGAACGTGGCAAGCGCGAGAAGGCGGGCTTCATCGGCATGCACGGCTTCGGCGGCTCGGCCCCCGCGCCCGAGCTTTACAAGCACTTCGGCATCACGGCAGAGGCCACTGCGGCAAAGGCCATTGACCTGATCGAAGGTCGCTGGGAACCCAGCACACAGGTCTAGGCCCCGAGCGTTCCGTTAGTTTTCTCCCGCCCGGCACAACTCTGCGGGGCTGGCACCGACGCAATACCGACGTCATACCGACGCGACACCGATCCGGGTGAGCGTCCTCGCTCCCTATTGCTTAACGCCCATTAGGGCGCGATCGGTTTTCAGCCTTGCGTTCTTCCGAAGTCCACAAGAATTTTTCGGCAAGCCTTGTCGAAAACCGTCTTTCTCCCGCGTCCTTGGGTCATCGAAACCAGTGAACGGGAGAGAGAAGATGATGCCCCCAACCCTCACAGCGACCTACGCGGCCGTCCTCGCGATCTTCTATGTCGCCATGTCGGCTTACGTGATCGCAACTCGCGTCCGCACCCACGTGAACTTAGGCGACGGCGGCAACCCACAGATGTTGCTCGCCATTCGTCGTCACGGCAACATGGCCGAATACGTACCCTTCGCCCTACTCTTAATGGCACTGGCCGAGATCCTCGGCGCCGGAACGATTTGGCTCCACGCCACCGGCATCCTGTTGATTGCCGGGCGTTTTCTGCACCCCTTCGGCCTGACGCTTGCGGAAGGAACCCCTGCCTCGCGCGTCATCGGAACGTTGGCGACATTCGCCGCCATCATCGCGCCGGCCGCCGCAATCTTCGTCAACTCGCTGGCGTAAGACTGGACAGACTCAGGCACGCTCAGCACAATTTCACCCAACCGAAAGGAAAGACCCATGCAATATCTCGCTTTGATCTACGCCGAGGACGGCGCTGGCCCGCAGCCCGGAGACGCGGACTTCGATAGCTATCTCCAGGGCTACATGACCGCCACAAAGACCTATCAGGACGCGGGCATCATGCGGGGTGGCGAAGCGCTCCAGCCGGTCGAAACCGCGACCTCTGTGCGCATCCGCGGCGGCAAGACGGAAACAATTGACGGCCCCTTCGCCGAAACCAAGGAGCGTCTTGGCGGCTATTATCTTCTTGATTGCAAGGACTTGGACCAGGCCATCGAAATGGCCGCGCTGATCCCGACGGCCAAGCACGGCACGGTCGAGCTTCGCCCGATCATGCACGTCGAGTTCCCCGACCAGTGACCGACGCCGCCCCCGATCTTGATGCGCAGATCACCCGGATCCTGCGCGAAGACCGGGGGCGTCTACTGGCCGCGCTCATTCGCACGTTACGCGATTTCGACCTTGCCGAAGACGCACTGCAAGAAGCCACGACCCGCGCCCTCGTCCACTGGGGCCGCTCAGGCCTTCCCAACAACCCTCAGGCCTGGTTGCTGCAGGTCGCCCGCCGCGCCGCCATCGACCGCATCCGCAAGTCCAAACGCCATGCCGCCGCCGAACCCGAGGTCACGCGCCTGATGGAAGACGACGAAGCTGACCGAGCCGCCGACGCCCCCGAAATCCCGGACGAACGCTTGCGCCTGATCTTCACCTGCTGCCACCCTGCGCTCGAAGAAAAGACCCGTGTAGCACTGACGCTTCGCACGGTCGGAGGGCTGACCACCCGGGAAATCGCCCGTGCCTTTCTGGACAAGGAAGCCGCCATGGGCCAACGCCTGTCGCGCGCCAAGGCCAAGATCGGGGCAGCCGCGATCCCCTTCGCGGTGCCGGAGCGCACTGAATGGGACCAGCGCCTGAATTCGGTTCTGATGGTTATCTATCTGATATTCAACGAAGGATGGACCGCAGGCCCAAGCGAAGAACCGATCCGAACCGGCCTTTGCGACGAAGCCCTTTGGCTTGCGCGCCTGATGGCGCAATTGGCCCCGGAAGAACCCGAGATCGAGGGTCTATTGGCACTCATGCTGATCGCACACGCCCGGCATGCGGCGCGCTTCGATCCAGAGGGCGCTTTGGTGCCGCTGGACGAACAAGACCGAACCCAATGGGACGGGACCCTGATTGCCGAGGGTCTGGCCGTGCTAGATGTCGCAGTCGCGCGCCGCTTGCCGGGACCGTTCCAGCTTCAAGCAGCGATCAGCGCACTTCACGCTCAAGCAAAGTCGCCAGCCGAAACGGATTGGCCGCAAATCCTGCTGCTCTACGACCGGCTCTTGGCGCTCTCTCCCTCGCCCATCGTGGCCTTGAATCGCATCGTGGCCCTGGCCGAAACCGGCGCTCTGACACGCGCGCGCCGCGAGTTGAGCACTCTGAGCGACGCCTTGTCCGGCTACCAACCCTTCCACGCCGCTGTCGCTGAACTTGCGAATCGCGCAGGTGACAAAGGGGCCGCCCGCAGCGCCTATGACAAAGCGATTGCTCTAAGCCGGTCCGATGCAGAACGGACGTGGCTGGCCGCGCGTCGCGACGGCGCCTAAAGCGTCCGCTCCATGTGGATGGCTGGAAAATCGATGCCCGGGCGCAAGTTGATCGTCATGCGTTCAATAGTCTCGAAGCCGCAGGCAGCATAGAACGGCTCGGCCATCAGCGTGGAATAGCACACCATGCGCCGGATGCCGTTCGCACGGGCCGATGCAAAGATATGCTCCATCAAGGCACGCCCGATCCCCTCGCGCGTCCGCCGGTGATCGGTCACGACGTGGCGAATGTTTCCGATCTCGCGTGTTCCTCGACCGCCATCACCCGGCAACGCGCGCGTCCACCCCCCGGCGCCCACGATGTCGTCACCATCCGCCACCACGAAGTACGTGCCGGATGCAATCAACCGGGGCTGTGCCTTCGAGATCAACGGAAGTGCCGTGACCAAAACGGACGGAGCATAGGCCGACTTCAGCAACACGGGATAGGACCGCGCCAGAAGCGCATCGATCCCGGTCAAGTCACTGGGCATGGCAGCACGGACTGACAAGACTTGCTCCATCGCGTTCATATGGCCCTTTCAGCCCAAGCTTCCAAATTCCCAAAAGAAAAAGGCCGCGTCCCCGACGCGGCCCCTGTCCATTCAAGTTCGGCTTATCTTACTTGATCTTGCCTTCCTTGTATTCGACGTGCTTCCGCGCCACGGGGTCATACTTCCGCACCACCATCTTTTCCGTCATGGTGCGCGCGTTCTTCTTGGTCACGTAGAAGTGGCCCGTGTCGGCGGTCGAATTCAGACGAATCTTGATCGTCGTCGGTTTCGCCATGTGCTCTCTCCTGCTTGGCCACCACTTCGGCAGAGGCCGGAAAATCTCAGACCCCGCCTTCTAAACACTGCGCACGACCTGTCAAGGAGAAACGCGGCCCTTACAATGCAATCAACGCACCGCTGTCCAATTGCTTCTGAAGAGTATCGCCTTTTACGACATGTCCCCGCGTCTCCTCACCCCGGATGGCCGACAGTGGATTGCCATTGTGGCAGGACAAAAGCGTCCGGATCATGCCAACGGCCCGGTTCTGATGCGCCCGGTCACGAAACGCGTTCAGCCCGCGCACTTCTATCGTCGGCAGACTCGCCCAGTTCGTCGCCCACGGGAACCTGTCGAAATCCGGGATCTCGAAGGTTCGAAACAAGTGATCCACCCGCCAAATGAAAACGCCATCTTCGGTCTTGTCCGCAAAGTCCCAGGCAAAACAGATGCGTTCAGGGTCCGACGGATGATCCGACGTAAGGACAATGCGCTCGCCATCCAAATGCAGGATGGCGAATGAGTGGCCCTTGTACCCATGGCTTCCATGAGAATGAAACGTAAGCGAGGTCTTTGGATCGCTGGTTCGGACCGAAGCGGAGCGCGCTTCGATCCAGTACTCCAGACCGTCTTCCGTCCTATAGCGAGGCACCCGACTTTCATCGAAATCAAGCCATTTGAGCGACGGATCCACCCAATCGGGTGGCCGCTCAAGAGGGTCCCTCCAGCCCATGCTCTAGGGAGATACTCAGGCCAGTCCCATGGCCGCATGGACGCGTTTGCGGGTATCATCCGTCAGTCGCAGGCCGCTGGCGAGCGTGTTAAGGTATTCAGCCTCGTCCAGGTTATCGACACGCACCGTCATCAACGCCGCCGCATAGACCTGCGCCGCCATCTGCTGCGAAGTATCCTGCGCCAGACCCATCGCGTCGATCGGTGCATCCAGTTCGGCTTCGATGAACGCGCGCTCGGCCGCATCGATGTTGCCCAGATGATCCATGATCTTCGCCCGCTCTTCCGCATCGATCTCGCCATCGGCCTTCGCAGCCTGGATCATCGCGCGGATCATCAACTTGGCGTTTTCCTCCATGGCGTCGGTCGCGGCCGTCGTGCCGGTCAGGCTGTCGATGAGCGCGCTGGTCTGCTCGGCACCGCCTGCCATACCGCCGCCAAGCGCGGCCATCAAGCCGCCCATGCCCGCCATGGCGCTGGCCCCGGCATCGCCGGACTGCCCCATGAACTGGTCGCGCATGGTCTTCAACTGATCCGTGGGCAGGCCCATCTTGTCCATCATGTCAAAGGCCTGGTCGCTCATCTGGTTGAGCTGCGGATTGTTCCGCATCGCGTCCTTGACGCCCGGCATGCCGCCCATGTCCTTGTACTTGTCATAGCCTTTCGCGGCGGCAAACCCGACGGCCAGCGTGGCCAATGTGCGAACGAAACTCATTTCTGAAATGCTCCCCTGATGCTCTGTTTCGCGATCACTCTATGCCTGCAATGTGACATCCCAAAGGGGAAACTCTTTGGTCGGGCGGCATTCCTGCATCTACCCGCAATCTGCGCTCAGACGATGCGTTGCTCCAACTCGGCCGGGTCGTCGACGTCGACCTGCCAATACGCTTTGGCGGGCCCCGGCAGCGTATCCAAAACACGCTCTAGTTCGCGGTGGTTGGTACACCGCCAAAGGGCCCAGGCCGTCGCGTCGATGGCGTTGTCCGGCGTCAGGTTGTGGTCCTTCCGCAGGCTTTTGACTTCCGAGATCAACACATTTCGCTCGGCGAACGGCACTGGCGGAGACGTGACATCCCAGTTCTGCACGAAGATGGCACGCAGTACGGACGGAAGAACATTCGCGAAATCAAGCCCTTGCTGAGCGGTCAATCGGCGGCGAAACGTCTGAAAGACACCATCAACAGCCGTATAGGCGTTGTTGTCGGACGAGAGCGACATGCGCTCTTTGACGTCATCAAGGAATGCACGCCATTCCCTGGTCGCATGCCGGTATGTCCACGGCATCGGCACCGGTTCCTCAGCCTGCGTTTCGTATCATTCGATGCAATGTTCTCTCTTTTGATACGCGATGTCGAGTTACCGTCTTGCGGCGCTAAAGAAATGCGGATGGCCTGTAAGCCGGATTCTGTACGCCCGGGGGCGCGATGACCATTCCTCTGGTCCCGCCGTTGCCGACGGGATCAAGCTGCCTACCCGGAACCCGGACCGAAGCGTGTCCATGTAGGTTCCCTATTCGGCATTGCTCCCGGTGGGGCTTGCCTTGCCAGTCCTGTTACCAGGGCCGCGGTGGGCTCTTACCCCACCGTTTCACCGTAGCCGCGCGAAGCACGGCTGTCTGTTCTCTGTGGCGCTATCCCTCGGGTTTCCCCGGCCGGGCGTTACCCGGCACCGCCGCTTCGTGGAGTCCGGACTTTCCTCTCGATCTTACGACCAAGCGGCCATCCAGCCATCCGCGCACTGTAGGTAAGCACTTGATCGTCCGGCGTAAAGTCATTGCCTCAATGAAATGCCGAAGCCTTGTTGTTCAAACAAGGCATCCCCCGGCTATAGAAACCGGATGCCACCTGACGAGGAACCGGTAGGCGATGCAATGAAACCGGCGACCACCCCGCCCTCGTCACCCTGCTCCACACTTCTGCAAAATGAGCCCAGGACGGCGTCGACGTCTTAACGTGTGTCTCGTCCCCAACGGCCACCACAAGCGAAGCTCACCGTCGCATCACGTGTAACGCGGACGGACCTAGCTGAGATCGTGCAATGGTCGAGTAGGGACCCGCCGTGCGCTGCGCTCTGTCACATCAGCGGGATGCTGGCGCGCAAGACCCGCCATCATTGCTCCGTCGGCGACGTCGAGCGGCCCGCTCGAATCGGGTCGGAATCTGTGCCGGAAGGCATGCAGCACATGGTCTTCGCCAAATTCGACCGGGTAACCGAAATACGCAGCGTCCTTCATGAAATCGCCGGGCTGGGCGGGCTCTGGCCAAACAGAAAGACCAGCACGTGCAAGCCGTTGCCAAGGAAAATGTGGCCCTGGATCACCTTTGCGATCTGGGGCCATGTCGGAATGCCCGATGACCGACTTGGCAGACAACGCGTGCCGGTCCAACAGATCGGCCAGCAACGCTTCCAGCGTTGTGATCAACGCTTCGGTGAAAGGTTCAATACCGCTGTTATCCAATTCGATACCGATCGAGCGCGAGTTCACATCGTCTCTTCCAGCCCAACGGCCTTCGCCAGCATGCCAGGCCCGGTGTTGCTCATCCACCAATCGATAAAGCGACCCGTCGCGCGCTACCAGATAATGCGCCGACACCGCAGCCTCCGGATCGCAGAGCCGTTCCAGCGCTGAAGGCGCATCTGCCATCGCTGTATAGTGCAGCACGATCAGGTCGACCGTCGCGCCACCCCGCCGCTCACCGAAGTTGCAGGAAGGATGGTCGATGATCTCCACGGCCGCTTATCCGCCGCGCGCGTTGCGGAACGGCGTCGGGTCCCAGAAACAGGCAAATCCGTCGCCATCCGGATCCAGCCCGCGCCGATCACGCGCGGGTCCACCGGCGGCCAGAAAGGCCGCTTGCGCCTGATCCGGCGAGGTGAATTCGGCACAACTGCGACGGTACCGATCCTCATTGAACCGGCTTGGCCGATCATAGGCCGGTTGGCCTACGGCATTGTTCGTCGACAAGGCATAGGCCACGATATTCGGCGCTGCCCGACCCGACGGGCGGTCTGGCACCGCCTCCGGCGCAGCCACCTCGAAGGTGTTGCGTTGCCGCTGCAATCGATCCCGGTCGCTTTCAATGGTCTCGCGTGTCGAAACGGCCGCGAAGTCCTGTTCGTCCGAGATTGTCGGGTTGTCACTCACAGGTGCCGTTGCAACATTCGGTTCGACCGAAGCCGTGGTCACAGGCTCGGCGGCGGTGTCATTCAGAACACCCATCGTTTCCTGCGCAATAACCATTTCTTCGGTCACCGGCGCGCTGGCGACCGGGCGTTCAAGTGCAGCGTCACGGGCCGCGCGCTGCGAGGCGTATTGATCGTAATTGCCAAACCCGACACCGCCCCCGGCATTCGGGTTGCTGTCGGGCACGGACCCTGCACATCCCATAAGGGCCACCAAGGCCGCTGCCGTCGAAATCCGATACATCATTTGTCTGCTCTGCCGTTTTGCTTTTCGGCCTCTTACCACCATTTCGCGGGTTTGGCCACAAATCCGGCGCGGTCTTCCAGGGTAGAGGCGATATTCAGCAACGCACCTTCCTCCCACGGTTTACCAATCAATTGCAGCCCAAGGGGCAGACCCGACTTGTCCAGACCCGCAGGCACCGCGATGCCCGGCAATCCCGCTAGGTTAACGGTCACGGTGAAGACGTCGTTCAGATACATCTGCACCGGATCGTCGAACTCCTGCCCCAGCGGGAAGGCCGCCGACGGCGTCGCGGGCGTCAGGATTGCATCGATGCCAGAGGCAAAGGCATCCTCGAAGTCCTTCTTGATCAGGGTCCGGACCCGGCGCGCGCGATTGTAATAGGCATCATAGAACCCCGCCGAAAGCACATAGGTGCCGATCATGACACGACGCTTCACCTCGGCCCCGAAACCCTCGGCGCGGGTCTTTTCGTACATCTCGGTGATCCCATCACCCTGCCCCAGCTTGGCGCGGTGGCCATAACGCACACCATCATATCGCGCGAGGTTGGACGAGGCTTCCGCCGGAGCGACAACGTAGTAAGCCGGAAGCGCGTATTTCGTGTGCGGCAGGCTGATATCGACGATCTTCGCACCCGCATCGGCCAGCATCTCGCGGCCCTCGGCCCACAGCGCCTCGATCTCATCGGGCATGCCGTCCATCCGGTATTCTTTCGGAATACCAATGGTTTGGCCCTTGATGTCGCCAGTGATGGCGGCCTCGAAATCTGGCACCGCCAGATCGGCACTGGTTGAATCCTTCGGATCATGCCCCGCCATCGCTTTCAGCATGATCGCCGCATCGCGCACCGATTTGGTCATTGGCCCCGCCTGATCAAGCGAGGAGGCAAACGCCACGATCCCCCAGCGCGAGCACCGCCCATAGGTCGGTTTCAACCCGGTGATGCCCACGAAGGCCGCAGGCTGTCGGATCGAGCCACCCGTATCGGTTCCCGTCGCGGCAAGACAGAGATCGGCCGCCACGGCCGAGGCCGAGCCACCCGAAGACCCACCTGGCGTCAGATCGGTCGTATCGCCTTCGGCACGCCACGGGTTGACGACATTGCCATAGGTCGAGGTCTCATTGCTGCTCCCCATGGCAAATTCGTCCATGTTGAGCTTGCCAACCATCACCGCACCTGCATCAAACAACTGTTGTGTGACGGTTGACTCATATTCAGGCTTGAAGCCGTCCAGAATAGCGCTCGCCGCCTGGCTGGGAACTCCTTTGGTGCAGAAGAGATCCTTGATGCCCAGCGGGATACCGCACATGTCCGGCGCCTCGCCCGCCTGCAAGCAAACGTCCGCCGCCTTTGCCTGCTCAAGAGCCAGTTCCGGCGTGTGATGTACAACCGCATTCAGGGCACCAGCGGCCTCGACGGCCTTCAGACAGGCCTCCGTCAGTTCGACCGCCGAAATCTCGCCAGCCCGGAGCTTGTCCCGAGCCTCTGCGACGGTGAGGTTGTTCAATTCGGTCATGGCTACTCCACCACCTTCGGCACCGCAAAGAAGCCTTCCCGCGCGTCGGGTGCGTTCGACAATACCTTGTCTTGCTGATCCCCGTCAGTCACCACGTCCGCGCGCCGCTTGAGCCGCATCGGCGTGACAGAGGTCATCGGCTCCACACCCTCGACATCCACTTCGTTCAACTGTTCGACGAAACCAAGGATGGCGTTGAATTCCTCGGCCAGCGCATCAAGCGCCTCGTCTTCCACCTTGATCCGCGCAAGCTTGGCCACCTTGCGGGCGGTTTCCTTGTCAATCGACATGGGCGAACGGTCTCCTTTGAACGATGGCCCGTTTAGCGTGGTGGGCAGCCATTGCCAAGCCTTGCCACGGCACCCCCGCTTCGCCACTCTTACCCCCATGAAACTGACACTGCACCATATCAATCTCTCGACCGACAAAGTGGCCGAGATGAATCGCTTCTATCACGATATCCTGGGCCTTAAGCCGGAAACCGAAGGCCTGCCCGTTCTCGAGAAAGACAAGGGCTACGACGGCGAAGTGGCCTTCGTGACGGACGGCCATATCCAGACCCATCTGGCGCAAAAAGACGTGCTCGCAGGGTTCAAGACCGGCCAGACAGTGAATGCGGTCAGCCACGGCCATATCGCTTATCGCACCGATGATCTGTCGGCGTTCAAGGCGCATCTAGAGGCCTCCGGCGTGCCCTATTCGGATTGGGGTCACACGGCAGTCGCGGGATGGAGCCAGATATTCTTCTTTGACCCGGACGGAAACGTCATCGAGGTGCACGAGGTCAGTGGATGAAGCAGATGCTCCAAAGGATTTTCAGAATACTTTCACTTGCAATGCTAGGTCTTGCGATTTTCTTCTTCTTCCAAACTGCAACGGTCTTCATTGACGCTATTGAAATCAATAGAAAGTTTCGAACGCCGGATAATCCGGGTTATTTCATCGCGTTCTATCTTCTTGTTTTCACGATCGGATTCCTATTTCTCGCCCTCTGGTTCCACAGAATTGCGCAGGTGCTTGGGTCAACGAACATGCCGCCGCCAGGTC
>JASJDQ010000243.1 GCA_030065075.1 Paracoccaceae bacterium
GCTGCCCGAATGATAGAGCGGCTGGTCTTCGAATTCGGCCCATCGAGCGATCACAGTGGATGCATAGTTCTCGAACGCAGGCGCGTCTCCGTTGACATTGACAAAGATGACGTCCCGCCAGACATGTGACCGTATCTCGATCAGGCCAAGCGTGGACTTGTCGATGCCGTCATGGCTGTTTTGCCCCGGGCCACCCACATGCGGGGTCGCGACAAGCTCGCCCGTCGTGGCATAGCACCACGAGTGATAGGGGCAACGGATGGCGCCGCCAATGTTCCGGGGTTCCTCGACCAGTATCATGCCGCGATGGCGGCAGGTGTTCTGAAAGACGCGAACCACGCCCGCCTTGTCGCGCAGCAACAGAAGCGGCATGCCAAGGAAGGTGAGCGGCACGGCGTCGCCCGGGTTGGGGATATCCTTGGCAAACCCGACGCCGGCCCAACTCGCAAACAGAACCGCGTCCCGTTCCCGCAGAAAAACGTCGTCCGAGACGTAATGCTCGTTCGGCAGCCCGTTTGCGGTCTCAATGGGGCTCATGACACGGTCAAGATTGGACATGGCGCGCGCGTATTCCTTCCTTTCGTCAGGGTGATACAGCGGCTTCGTCGCTATCGCGCCCCTCTGCGACAGCAAAGGCACAGTTTCCGACGCGGGCGGCGCCGAAGTCTTGAAAAGATTTCGATCCGCTTTTGGATGGTCAGGACGCCTCTGCCGCGCGGGGCGCATCAGCCGACAGATCGATGGCGGCCCCACTCTGCGCAGACTGTTGTGCGGCCAGACCCATTTCGACGGCGCGAATGCCATCTGTCAGCGTCACATCAGGCGCACCGCCGTTCTGCACTATCTCCAGAAAGCGGGCGTGCTGATAGAAGGTCGATCCATTGTGGTCGCCCGCAAGCTGCAGCGTCGGATCAACCGGGATCTCGACAAGCTGTGGTCCTTTCGGCGCACGAGGAGAAACGATGACCTGCGCCACTGGAGGCTCCCCCAGATGCGTCGGCCAAAACCGCCCCGGCCCGGGCACCTTGGCTTCGATCTTGCCAGCCGGGCCAACGGCCGTGATCTCTTCCTGAAAGGTCGAGCCCTCGGCGTACATGCAAAGCTCCAGCATGGCCCGTGCGCCGCGCGCAAAATCCACGATGACAAAGGCGCCGTCCCAAATGTCGGGCACTTCACCGTCATAGGCCTCGTCCAGATGGTTCACGTCCTGTCCGGCACTCGCCATCACGCGCACCGGTTCGTCCTGCAAAATTGTCCGCATCAGGTCGAAGAAATGGCAGCATTTCTCGACCAAAGTGCCGCCTGTATTCCGGTTGAACCGGTTCCAGTCGCCCACTTTTTCAAGGAACGGGAAGCGGTGTTCGCGGATGGTCAGCATGGTGACACCGCCGGTCGCCCCCTGAACCTGCTCGATCAACGTCTGAATCGGCGGCATATAGCGGTACTCCATGCCGACCCAGATGGGCGCGGCATAACTCGCCTCCAGCCGCGCCAGCGTCGCGGCATCCTCGATCCGGGTAAACAAGGGCTTCTCGATCAGAAGCGGCAGGTGGCGAGTCGCCGCGATCTGGTCGAACTGCGCCACATGCAGATGATTGGGCGAGGCGATCAGCAGACAATCCAGCGTCTCATCCGCCAGCAGGTCTTCGAGCGAGGGAAGAAGCCGTGCATTGGGCGCGATCGACTTCGCGGCATCCGCCATGATCTGGTTTGGTTCAAAGATCGCGGCCACGCGCGCGCCCGGCAACAGCGCGATGTTGCGCAGATGCTCCTGCCCCATCATCCCGCAGCCGATGATCCCGTAATTTACCACCTATCCACTTCCCCTATTTCATCCGCGACACATAACGCGCCCGGTCCGGGTTGAACCATGTGCGCGAATACTCGGCAACCTCGCCGTCTTCCGTTTCACCCCGCCGTTCGACATAGCCCGCAATATCGCCGTCGAAGACGCCAAGATTGCGGCCCCAATCGGGCACCATTGCCAGCCCGACGCGGTCTTCAGCGCGCGCAATCCAAAGCCTAAGAACGCGGCGGTAGTAATGATAGAGCGACTCGGAAAGCCGCTTGGCATCGATCGTCTTGGCCCAGTGCCCGTCGAGCCAAATCTCTTCGACCGCCACCGGGGTCTTCGTCAGGCTTCGCACGCGGCGGATTCGGAAGGCTTGCGGGTCACGCCCAAAGACCGGCAGATCGGCGGGCTTGGCCATTTTCGCAACGTCGATCAGCGACGCGGTCGGCAGCCCCCCGCCTTCGGGCAACTCCAGGCGGAAAAACGCATAAAGCCCAGAGGCTTCCGGGCGATGGCGCACATAATTCCCCGAGCCATGGATGCGCTCCAAAAGCCCCTTTGTCTCAAGCTCCGACAGCGCCTTTCGGAGAGTGCCGACGGCAATGCCAAGCTCGGCGGCCATTTCACGCTCGGGCGGCAAGCGCTGACCGTCGCCCAGCCGACCCGCCGAGATGTCGCGGATCAGCATCTCCGAGGTCTGCACGTACTTCGGCAGTGCGTTCGCTTCTGTCCGCATAGGACTCCCAGAACCCAAATTGATCCACCATTGATGCAATCACTTCCCGGTGCTATGCAAGAAAAAAATGTCCGTCAGGAGCCTTATCCATGACCGTTGTCCCGATCACCTCCCCCGACCTCGATGCCGCTGAAATCAGCTGGTTTTCCGCGCTCTGCTCGGACGACTACCAGTTCCTTGGCGTCCCCGACGGCGCGCTCAGGTCCAGCTTCGCCCACTGCCGCGACATCGTGCTGGAAGCCGAAGCTCAGGGGTTCCGCAACATCCTTTGCCCGTCGTCCTATCAGGTCGGTCAGGACACGCTCTCCTTCGTTGCGGGCCTCGCCCCGCTGACGTCGAAGATCAACATGCTGGCCGCCGTCCGCTGCGGCGAAATGCAACCGATAATGCTGGCGCGCACCATCGCGACGCTGGACCACATGCTGAAAGGTCGGCTGACGGTGAACATCATCTCGTCGGATTTCCCAGGCGAGGTGGCGGAAAGCAATTTTCGTTACCAACGGTCACGCGAAGTGGTCGAAATCCTGAAGCAGGCTTGGACCCAGGACCAGATCACTTACAAGGGCCAAGTCTATGATTTCGAAGGGCTGACGACCAATCCGGCTCGACCTTATCAACAGAACGGCGGCCCGCTTTTGTATTTCGGCGGCTATTCCCCCGCGGCCCTCGACCTCTGCGGCCAGCATTGCGACGTCTACCTGATGTGGCCTGAACCGAAAGAGCAAATCGCCGAGCGCATGAAGGCCGTGCACGCCGTGGCCGAGAAGTACGATCGCACGCTGAACTATGGCCTGCGCGTGCATATGATTGTCCGCGATACAGAAGCCGAGGCACGGGAATACGCCGACTACATCGTCTCGAAGCTCGACGACGAATACGGCAAACTCATCCGCGACCGGGCGCACGACAGCATCTCGCTGGGCGTCAGCCATCAGGCCCGCGCCCGCGAACTGGCGGACCAATTCGGCTATGTCGAACCACACCTCTGGACCGGCGTCGGCCGCGCACGTTCGGGCTGCGGCGCAGCACTGGTGGGCTCCACCGATCAGGTGTTGTCGGAAATCGAGAATTACCAAAAGATGGGGATCCGCGCCTTTATCTTCTCGGGCTACCCGCATATCGACGAGTGCAAGCATTTCGGCGAAAAGGTCTTGCCGCAGTTGAAAACCTGTTCATTGCCCCATGTATACGGGCGCGTGCCCGTCAGCACGCCCGCCACCCCCCTTGCCGTAGGAGAAAGAGTTTGATGGAACGCGTATCGCTCCCCGGCGGGGTCGAGCTCAGCCGCATCGTCTATGGCATGTGGCGTGTCGGCGACGATGCCGACACCTCGCCCGCCCATATCCGCGCCAAGATCGAAGCCTGCCTGGACCAGGGCATCACGACCATCGACCAGGCCGACATCTATGGCGGCTATACCGCCGAGGGGCTGCTGGGTGCCTGTTTCAAGGAAAACACGGGGCTTCGCGACCGCTGCGAAATCGTCACTAAATGCGATATTGTGGCGCCTGTGGGTCGATATGAAAGCGCGCGCGTCAAGCACTACGACACTTCGGCCGCCCATATCGCCATGTCGATTGATAAATCACTTGCCGAGATGGCCATCGAGCACATCGACCTTCTTCTGATCCACCGCCCCGATCCCTTCATGGACCACACTGAAACGGGACGCGCCCTGGACGATGCCGTGGCCAGCGGCAAGGTCCGCGCGGTCGGTGTGTCGAACTTCCGACCGTGGGACTGGACGCTTCTGCAATCGGCAATGAACACCCCGCTCGCGACCAATCAGATCGAGATCAGCCTTCAGCATCATGTGCCCTTCACCAATGGCGATATCGCTTTCCTTCAGGAACGCGGACAGTCCCCCATGGCATGGTCGCCCCTGGGCGGCGGCGCGCTGTTCCAGGCAGGCGAGCCGCGCGAGACCGTCTCGAAGGTCGCGCTGCAGAACGGCGTGGACGAAGCCGCGGTCGCCGTGGCTTGGCTGCTGGCCCATCCGGTCAAGATCCTGCCCGTCATGGGCACAAACCGTGTGGACCGCATCCGGGCGTTCAGCGACGCGTTGAAGGTCCAGATGGACCGCGAAACCTGGTTCGAGCTCTATACCGCCGCCTTGGGGCATGAAGTCGCCTGATGTCGCGTTTCGTTCCCGGCCCGGACACCACGCATGATTTCCGCGCGACCCTAGGGCGTTTCGCGACCGGCGTGACGGTTGTGACGTGCCAGTCCGAACGGGGACCTTTGGGCATGACGGCAAATAGCTTTGCCAGCGTGTCGCTTGATCCGCCGCTTGTTCTCTGGTCGCCCGCTAAAAGCTCCTCACGCCACGACATATTTCTAGGTGCCGAACATTTCTGCATCCATATCTTGGGCAAAGAACAGCGGGATGTCTGTATGAAGTTCGTCAAGGATGGGCTTGATTTTTCTGATCTTTCGGTAACAACCGACCCGAACGGTGCGCCCCTGATCGAAGGCTGTCTGGCGCACTTTGAGTGCCGCCTACATGCGACCCACGACGCAGGCGATCACACGATCATTCTGGGAGAGGTCAAGGCCGCCGCCGCGCGCGATGGCGAGCCGTTGATCTTCTCCGCCGGCGATTTCGGCGGCTTCAACCGGTAATTGTGAATTCCGCCTTGACCCGGGTTAACGCACGCAGCCTACCCCAGGAACTTTCAGGCATTCCGTCCAAGCAGGCACCGACGCGATACCGATGTAGTACCGACATGATACCGAAACTGAGGATCCGCTCTCTTTCCCTGCAAAACAATTCGTTACCTGGCAATTTCAAACCACGCAACACCGGCTTCCGCACGCGCCGTTTCTAGCTTGCTAACTCCTCGACCGCCACGACACCCGGCAGCGATTTGAGCGCGCCCTTGATCTGGGGCGACACCGGCCAGCCATCCCCCAAATCGATGGGAATATCCTGCGGCGCGCCTTCCAGCGGAACGGAAAGGACCGTCACACGCACCGGCCCCTTGGCCTTGACCGAGCCATCCTCGCGATAGCGCGCCAGTACCGAGTGGATCATGTCGCCTGCATCGACCGCATCGATCATGACATTCAGACCCGCCGACGCCCCAGCCGCCGCCACGGTGTCGATGGGCGCCACCGAACGCGCGATCGGATCGAACTGGCCTTCGTTGAACCGCGCCTCCAGGGTCATCACGACTTGTGTCGTCTGTTCAAAGACTTGGCGGACGCTCTCGAAGTCCTCTGGGAAGAGCGCCATGCCCGAAACCTGACCTGTCGGGTCCGAGATGTTCATTCGGAAGAACCGGGTGCCGCGGCCCGATTTCCGCTCCTGCAGGCCACTGACGATGACACCCACGCGCTCGATGCTTTCACGGCCGCTTTCGGCCATGTCGCGAAGGTCTTTGATCGTCTTCAGCTTCTTTCGCCTCAACGCAGGCATGTAATCGTCCAACGGATGCCCCGACAAATAGAACCCGATGGCGGTTTCTTCTTCGGCCAATCTCTCGTTCGGCAACCAGTCATCCACAGTCGACAAGCGCGGTTCTGGCAGATCATCGCCCGCTTCGCCGAAAAGCGAGACCTGGTTCGATGTGCGTTGCTCGAAAATCGCAGCAGAATAGGCAGTTAGCGCATCGAGCGACGAAAAGATGCGCCGCCGGTTCGGATCAAGCTGATCGA
>JASJDQ010000244.1 GCA_030065075.1 Paracoccaceae bacterium
GCGAGCTCTTGCCGCCCGAGTTGGCGGACATCATGGCGCGTCTCAGGGCCGATGCCGATTTCATGCCGCCCAAGCAATTGAAGCAGGTCCTGAATGCCGAGCTGGGCCAAGACTGGCTGCGTCAGTTTTCTGGCTTCGATGTGCGCCCCATCGCGGCGGCATCCATCGGCCAGGTTCACCGGGCAAAGCTGAAGGACGGCCGCGATCTGGCGATCAAGGTGCAGTACCCCGGCATTGCGCGCAGCATCGACAGCGACGTCGCCAACGTCGGGCGATTGATAAAGATGTCGGGCGTGATGCCGGGCGGTTTCGATCTGGACCCGTATCTGGAGGAAGCGTCTCGCCAGCTGCATGACGAGGCGGACTACCTTCGGGAAGCCGGGCACCTTCGGGCGTTTCGCAGATTGCTGGGAGCGGATCCGGCGTTTGCCTTGCCAGACGTGGCCGAAGAGCTGACGACCGCACGCGTGCTGTCTATGACCTTCGTCCCCGGCGAGCAAATCGAGGCTGCCGAAGCATTAGCGCAGGACACCCGGGATCGGATTGTGACGCAGCTTTATCGTTTGCTTCTGCAGGAGTTGTTTGACTTTCAGCTAATGCAGACCGACCCGAATTTCGCGAACTACCGGCATGATGCCGACAGCGGCAAAGTTGTCTTACTGGATTTCGGGGCGACCCGTGTGTTGGGCGAGGATGTGGTTCGGGCCTATCGGGAACTGATCCAGGCGGGCGTGGCAGGCGATCGAGAGGCCTTGGTTGCTCCCGCCGTCGCGCTGGGCATCTTGTCAGATGACTTGGGCCCCCATCATCATCAAGCCGTGCTGCAGATGGTCGAGTTGCTCTTCTCGTCCGTCACCGCTGTGGAGACATTCGACTTTGCGAGTTCCGATCTGTCCCGCCGCCTACAAGTTCTGGGGGAAACGCTCGCCGTCGACAATGTGGTGCCCCCGCCGCCACCCATGGATGTGCTCTATGTTCAGCGCAAAGTGGCGGGTCTGTTCCTGTTGGCGATGCGGCTGAAGGCACGGGTTCCGTTGCGGGAGATGCTGGAAGAACTAGATACCTTCCCTTAGCCCGATGGATAACGGCCACCTGGGATGCGGTGGCCGTTTGGTCTGGGTCGGACTCACTGGTTACTGGTTCTCGCCCAGGATTTCGATCGCAAGCGGGGCATAGAACTCGTTGAACGAAATACGGCCGTCACGATTTACGTCGAAATCGCGAAGGTCGTTGGCAGTAGTGCCTGGATAGACCGCCTGCAATTCCGCGAGAGACGCGAAACCCGAGCCGTCGGTATCCACACGATCCATCGACACCAGAATGCTGCCATTATGTTCGTGCTCGCTCAGGATGTCCTGTGCGGCGGAGGCATAGATTTCGGTGCTGCTGACGCGCCCGTCATTGTTGGTGTCGATAAGGTCGAACTCATACGGTTTCAGACCCGGATAGGCTGCAGCAAGTTCTGACTGGGAAACGAATTGGCCTCCCGAAATGTCACTGACCGACAGGACCGTGCCAGAGCTGCTGACGCCGCGATTCAGTATGGCCTCGGCGCCGGGAGCCTGCACTTCAACTGCTGACAGACGACGATCACGGTTGACGTCGAGGATCTGAAACTCGGAACGCAGAACGCGCGAGTTGACGGCAGTTACTTCGTCATATGTCACGAAGCGATCGCCATTCGTGTCATACGTTTGGATTGAAGTGGCAGATGCGGAAGCCGTGGTGAGAAGAGTTGCAACGGCTGAATAGACAAGAGCTTTCATCTCAGTCTCCAATTTGTCTTGAGTGCTTGAAATGGCGGCAGCGTTGCTGTCGTCATCGATCTGAAACGACCGATGTTCGAAGTGTACTACTGATCGTTTCGTAGAGAGGTGAAGCAGTGTGAAAATCGGTGAATCTTTCACTGAATTCACGTGAATGAGAGGGGTTCTCTCGATTTCGTGAGGCCGCGTGATCGCCTTCGCACGCAATTGCGATTGACGAGATGTCGACCGAGTCGTATTGGACCTTAGCGCTGTTCTTTCAGAAAATATGAAAGACACCATCAAATCTATTCGTTTGATTGAATCACTCCCTGTCTCCATATTCAAGTTCGAGGCCGTCGCGACGTCTCTGACAATTTTCGAAGGAGACTTGAGCCATGATACAGAACACGACCCATAACGCCCGTACCGGTCACCCATTGCACCAGCTTTCGGTCAGTCTGGCGGAACGCATTCGCCAATACCGCCGCCGGCGCGGGTTCAGGCGATTGCTGGACCTTGACGATCATATGTTGCGCGACATCGGCGTTACCCATGCCGAAGTTGAAATCGCCTCCAATCTGCCGCTGTCCGTTGATGCAGGGCAAGAACTGCGCCGCATGTCGCTGGAGCGCCGGAGGCGGTATATGTGACGGACATTGCCCATGTGCTATGTCCAAGCACATGACAGCGAGAGAACTGATAAGTGCACCCGCTGATGACCCCATTGGCGGGTGTCTTCTATTATGAAACGCTTTGCGGCTCTCTTTCAGGCGCTCGATCAGACCACCAAGACGACAGCCAAGGTCGATGCCTTGGCGAGCTATTTCTCGGGGGCACCGGAAGAGGACCGGCTGTGGACAATCGCGCTCTTCTCGGGCCGTCGCCCCAAGCGAACCGTGACGGTCACTAAACTCAGGGAATGGGCCGCCGAGCAGGCGGGCATTCCGCTGTGGCTTTTCGAAGAAGCGTATCCGATTGTCGGTGATCTGGCAGAAACGATCGCGCTGGTTCTGCCCGCGCCGCGTCAGAGCGCCGAAACCAGCCTGAGTGCGCAGATTGCCGAGATACGCGACCTGGCCCTTTTGGAAGAAGACGCGCGGCGGACGGCCATTCAGGCGGCTTGGGACCGCTATGGACCGGCCGAGCGGTTCGTCTTCAACAAGCTGATCACGGGGGGCTTTCGGCTGGGCGTTAGTCAGAAACTGATGACACGGGCGCTTTCACGCGCGACGGGGATCGAAGAGCCCGAATTGGCGCACAGATTGATGGGTGACTGGACGCCGGACAGCGTGACCTTTGACAGTTTGATCCTTGCCCCTGATCCAGAGGCCGATCTTTCGAAGCCGTATCCGTTCTATCTGGCCTACCAGTTGGATGACCCGGTCGAGAGCCTTGGCGATCCGCGTGATTGGATGGCCGAGTACAAGTGGGACGGTATCCGGGGGCAGGTCATTTTGCGGGGTGGTTCGCATTTCACGTGGTCGCGCGGGGAAGAACTGATGACGGATCGGTTCCCTGAACTGGCGTCCTTGGTGGACTTCGTGCCCGACGGCACTGTGTTTGATGGTGAGTTGCTGGCCTGGGATTTCAGTGAAGAGGCGCCGCTAAGCTTCAACGCTCTGCAGAAGCGGATTGGACGGAAGACCGTGCCCAAGAAGCTTCTGGTCGACGCACCAGTGGTTTTGCGCGCCTATGATTTGCTGGAGTTGGGTGGAAAGGATATGCGAGCGCAGCCCTTTGTCGAACGCCGGGCAGAACTGGATGTGATAATGGACGCTTTGCCGGAGGATCTGCCGCTGCGAAGCTCGCCGCTTTTGGCATTCGAAGACTGGCAGCGGCTTGCGGATCAGCGCGCGATGGCACGGGAGACGGGGGCCGAGGGCGTTATGCTCAAGCGGCAGGACAGCCCCTATCGCGACGGACGCAAGAAAGGTGATTGGTGGAAGTGGAAGTTGGACCCCTTGGTGATAGATGCGGTCATGATCTATGCGCAGGCAGGGCATGGGCGGCGCGCCAATCTGTTCACCGATTTCACTTTCGCCGTCTGGTCCGGGAACGATCTGGTGCCCTTTACCAAGGCCTATTCCGGTCTGACCGATGCCGAGTTCCGCGAGATCACGGCTTGGGTTCGGAAGAACACGCTGGAGCGTTTCGGCCCGGTGCGCGCAGTCAAGGCGGCCCATGTTTTCGAGATCGCGTTCGAAGGCATTCAGGAGAGCACGCGTCACAAGTCAGGAGTGGCGCTGAGGTTTCCTCGAATGAGCCGCTGGCGAAAAGACAAGCAGGTTACTGAGGCGAATACACTGGACGACCTAAAGGCAATACTGGCGGCTTACGGCTAGCAAAAATCGAATTCTTCTTGCCTCGAAGCTGGAAAAGCGATCCAACCGCAAACATGACCTTGCCGAGCGCTTTGCCGCCGAACCACCCGCCAAGCACTCCGAATGAAAGAGCCCCCGCAGGGGCTTGGGATGCGCACGTGCATCTGGTGGCGGGCGACGACTTTCCGCTTTGGGAAGGACGTGTTGAAAACCCGGCCCCCGGACACGATCTGGACGGCTGGCTGGACATCTTTCGCCGGCATCTTGAGACGCTTGGTTTTTCGCGTGGCGTGATCGTGCATTCAATCCTCTATGGCGATGACAACAGCGTAACGTTGGAGGCGATCAGGCGGCTTGGCCCGGCGTTTTGCGGTGTGGGGCTGGTGCGCGACGGGGCTACGGGTGATGAGCTTGATCGGCTGCGCGCCGCGGGCATTCGTGCGGTGAGGCTGAACTATGTACATGGCGGCGTTTTGTCGTGGGACGGAGCCAAGGTGCTGGCGCCGCTGCTGGCAGATCGCGGCATGCATATTCAAATGCTGGCTTTCGCGGACAGTCACGTCCCGGAACTGGCCGACGACGTGCGCGCCTGTGCGGTGCCGGTCGTCTTCGATCATTTTGGCTGGCCGGATGTCAGCCACCAGACGGACGGGTTCAAGCAATTGGCCGATCTGGTTGCGGAAGGCGCGGCTTATGTGAAGCTTTCGGCGCCCTACCGCGTCTGCGATGCGCCCTACAGCGCCGCCGATGGTCACATAGCGACGCTGGCTGAAGCGAATCCCAAACGTTGCCTCTGGGGCTCGGACTGGCCGCATCTGATGCTGGCCGATGCGAAACAGCCGGGCGCGGGTCGGTTGTTCGACGCCTTCGTGCGGGCTGTCCAAGATCCCGAAATGCGCCGGCAGATTCTGGTCGGTACACCGACATCCCTCTTCGACACGTGAACCTTGCCCAAGCGTGCTATGCCGCCTAGGTCTGAGGCTGACACACAGGAGTTTTTCATGATCCCCACCCCTTTCTTCGATGCCAATGCAATCGGGTCGTCCGAATTCGGCGACCTGCCCGAATGGGATTTGTCCGATCTATATGCGTCGCCTGACGCGCCCGAGTTCAAGCGCGATCTGGATTGGCTGGAGGAACACTGCGCGGCCTTCGCTAGGGACTATGAAGGCAAGCTAGCCGGTCTTTCGGCCCCGGAGATGCTGGAGTGCGTGCTGCGGTACGAGAAGATCGATCTGGTCGGTGGACGGATCATGTCGTTCGTCGGTCTTCGGTACTATCAAAGCACAACAGATGCCGAGCGCGCCAAGGTGATGTCGGACGCCCAGGACCGGCTCACGGCATTTACCACGCCGTTGGTGTTCTTCTCGCTCGAGATAAACCGCGTGGATGATGCGGTGTTGGAAGGGTGGTTCGCCGAGAATGCCGATTTGGCACGTTACAAGCCGATCTTCGACAAGATGCGGCTGATGCGACCCTATCAGTTGTCGGATGAGTTGGAGAAATTCCTCCATGATCAATCAACCGTGGGCGCGGCCGCGTGGAACCGGTTGTTCGATGAAACCGTGGCCGGGCTGACTTTCACCGTCGATGGGGAAACGAAGTCGCTGGAGGCAACGCTGGATGGGCTTTCAGATCAGGACCGGACGAAGCGCGAAGCCGCGGCCCGGGAAGTGGCGCGCGTCTTCGGTGAGAACGTGAAACTTTTTGCGCGGGTCCACAACACGCTTGCTAAAGAGAAAGAGATCGAGGACCGCTGGCGGGGCTTGCCGACGCCGCAAACCGGGCGGCACCTGTCGAACCAGGTCGAGCCGGAAGTGGTGGAGGCCCTTCGGAACGCCGTCGTCGCCGCCTATCCGAAGCTCTCGCACCGGTATTACGAGATGAAGCGTAGATGGCTTGGGCTCGATCAGATGGAGGTCTGGGACCGAAACGCGCCCTTGCCGATGGAAAGCGACCGAAAGGTGGGGTGGGAGGAAGCCAAGGAAACCGTCCTGTCCGCGTACAGCGCTTTCGATCCCGAAATGGCTCGCTTGGCGGAACCGTTCTTTGACAAGGGCTGGATTGATGCGGGCGTGAAGCCCGGCAAGGCGCCGGGCGCCTTCGCGCA
>JASJDQ010000035.1 GCA_030065075.1 Paracoccaceae bacterium
CCGGCACGGGCATGGGGCGGGAGACGCGATCCTCAGAAAATTCGCCGACGTCCTGTCGCGTCACGCGGAAGCCTCTTGGCTGTGCGCGCGCATGGGCGGTGACGAGTTCGCGGTCGTTGCACCGAACTACTGGCTGCTGGACGATGCGTTGATTGCCGCGAAAGAAATAACCCGTGCCTTCGCAGAACCTACGGTCTGGCAATCCGGGGCACTGAGAGCCTCGGTATCTGTTGGGATGGCGCTTCGCACGCCTGACGTGGCGTCGACCGATGATCTTCTGAACCGGGCCGATGTTGCGCTCTACAAGGCCAAGGAAAGGCCGGATACCGACATCGCCGTCTATGACGCAGAAATGCACGATTGGTATCTTCGGGATCAGTCCTTGCGTCTATCGGTGGCCGAGGCGCTCAAGCGGGAAGAGATTGCCTTTCATCTTCAACCCATCATCGATGTCGAGGATCAAACATTCCTGAAGTTCGAAATGCTTGCCCGTTGGTATCGTGCCGATGGGACCATGATCGCACCGGATGCTTTTCTTGGCACGCTCGCCAACCTGGGGCTCAACGCCCTCTTGGATCAGTATGTGGTCAAATCCGCCGGGCGATTTCTGCAGCATTTCGATAGACGTGGGCTGGGTCATGCTGGGTTGTCGATCAACCTGACATCGACGGCGCTGGTCGATCACAACATTGCAGATCTGCTCATCTGGGAAGCGCATACGGGCAATTTGGACGCCAGTCGCGTAGCCATCGAGTTCCTTGAAACCACGGCTCTTCCGACCGCGCAGGAAGCGCCCTGTTTCCTGCAGATCCAACGCCTTAGGCAGGCGGGTTTCCGGATATTCCTTGACGATTTCGGTATGGGGCACGCCGGGCTTGCACATCTCGCGGGCCTTGATGTGCAGGGCATCAAGGTCGACCGCAAACTGACCTCGGCTGTGGCCGGGGACGAAACATCGCTGTGCATTGTAAAGGCCCTGATCGGTCTCTCCGAAGAACTTGGTCTGGAAGTCGTGGCCGAGGGGATAGAAACCGAAGAGCAGATGAATATCGCGCGCAGGCTGGGATGTACCGTTTTTCAGGGGTTTCACGTGGCGCGACCGATGCGCGTCGAAGATGCAATCAACTGGGCGCGCGCCTGGTCCGCGCAGTATCCTGAAAGGGTTGGGGAAATGCGTACGGGCTAAGTTACAGTCCGGCTTCCGCCTGGATCTGAGCGCGCGATTTCCTTGCGCGCTCGGTCGCGGACTTCAATTGCCCGCAGGCGGCCATGATATCTTCCCCGCGTGGCGTCCGGATGGGCGAGGCATAGCCCGCCTTATAGATGATGTCGGCGAAAGCCTTGATGCGCGACCAATCGGACCGCTCATAGGGCGCGCCCGGCCACTCGTTGAAGGGGATCAGGTTAATCTTCGCGGGAATGCCCTTGATCAGTTGGATCAGACGGCGTGCGTCTTCATCACTGTCGTTGACACCCTTCAGCATGACATATTCGAAGGTAATCCGCTCCGAGTTCGAGGCCTTGGGATAGTCCCGCAGCGCGTCCAGCAATTCGGCAATCGGCCAGCGCTTGTTGATTGGCACCAGCTTGTCGCGTACCTCGTCGGTCGTCGCATGAAAGCTGACGGCCAGCATGCAGCCGATCTCTTCCGCCGTCCGCGCGATCTCGGGCACGACGCCGCTGGTCGAAAGCGTGATACGCCGACGCGAAAGCGCGATACCTTCCCCGTCCATCGCGATCTTCATTGCGTCGCGGACGGCCTCGAAGTTGTAAAGCGGCTCTCCCATTCCCATCAGAACGATGTTCGACAAAAGCCGTGGCCCGGTTTCGCCCGAACCGACGCCGGGCTCCGGCCACACGCCCAGATCATCGCGCGCAACCATGATCTGGCCGACGATCTCGGCCGGTGTCAGGTTCCGCACCAGCTTCTGGGTGCCAGTGTGACAGAACGAACAGGTCAGCGTGCAGCCGACCTGAGACGAAATACAAAGCGTGCCGCGGTCCTCTTCGGGGATATAAACCGTTTCCACCTCGTGTCCGCCCGCGATCCGCACCAGGTATTTCCGCGTGCCGTCGTCACTGATCTGTCGGCTGACGACCTCCGGCATCGCGATCACGAAGGTCCGGTCCAGCAGGGCCCGATAGTCCTTCGACAGGTTGGTCATGGCGGCGAAGTCCCGGACGCCCCAGTGGTACATCCACTGCCAAATCTGGTTCACCCGCATCTTCGCCTGCTTTTCGGGCGTGCCCGCCTCGATCAAGGCGGCGCGCAGCCCGTCACGCGTCAGGCCGACAAGGTTCATGCGCCCGTCGCCGGGCACATCCTTGCGAGGGATCGTCAAAACGTCCTGGGTTATCGGCGCGTCAGCTGGCATGAACCATCATCTTTTCGGATCAGACGCCGGATATAGGCGATCTTCCTCGGTTTGCCAAAGAAAATCGGATGCCGACAATTTGGTTCAAATTGTCCTTCGCCTGTTCAGAAATATCCCGGGGTGAGCGCGCGGCGCGCGCGAGGGGCAGAGCCCCTGTCTGTCACCCGTCGCAGAGCCGCTCGGCCTCTTCGATCATCGAGGTTGCCCCGAGAAGCGAGAACGTGTCCTTGGTTTGCGTCCCGCGCGACGATCGCGCCGTGACCACAGCATCCGCGCCCCGTTTCAAGGCTGTGACGATCTTCTGATCCTCGCTCGGCGTGGCTGGCCAGGCGTATTCGCCCTTGGTGAAAAGTTCGAACTTGCTGCCCGCGATCTCCAACGTCGCGGTCGAGCCTTCGGCGAAGGGATATCCACCCGTAAAGCTTACTTCGCCCGCGATGTCCTGGTCGGGCCTGTAGGTGACGAACAACAGGATATCGCCCCGGCGAACCGAGACGACATTGCCGTCGCGGGTGTTCACGGTTTCCTTGGGCGCGGTCACGGCCCAGCACTCCTTGGGTTCATCGCCCTGAAAAACCGCCCAATCGGTTTCCGCAGCAACGCGATTTGACTCGTCTTGTGCCATTGCCGGCACGCCAAGCCCGATGGTCAGTGCCAAAATTGAAGAAAGGATCCGTCCCGTCATGCCATTGCCTCTGCCTGCTTTCGCCCCGCTGCCCGTTCGTCGACAGTCGCAAAGCGGAAAATGCCCCTGTTCTGGGATAGATGATTACCGTAACAGGGCCAAGAGAGGGAACCCCCCGCAGCAGAAATTTGCCGTTCCGGGAAGGGACCGCAGTTGAAATAATCCGGTTTCGCTGCCGACCCGGTTCGCCTTATCTTGAAGCTGAACGCTGGACGGAGAGCCAGTGACCAACGAAGGGAGACAATTCATGAGAACGTTTTTGATGGCTGTGGCGACCTCGGCCTTGTGCGCGACGGCGGCCGCGGCCGAAGTGAAGATCGGTATGATCACAACGCTTTCCGGCGGCGGGGCCGGGCTTGGCATCGACGTGCGCGATGGCTTCATGCTGGCCATGGAACAATCGGGTCGCGACGATATAACGGTCGTGATCGAAGACGATCAGCGCAAGCCCGATATCGCGGTGCAACTCTCGGACAAGATGATCCAGTCCGAACGCGTCGATATCATGACCGGCATCATCTGGTCGAACCTCGCCATGGCCGTCGTGCCAGCTGCGACCGCTCAGGGCGTGTTCTATCTGTCGCCCAACGCCGGACCCTCTGCCCTTGCCGGAAAGGGCTGCCATCCGAACTATTTCAACGTGGCCTGGCAGAACGACAACCTGCACGAGGCTGCGGGCTCCTACGCCAAGGGCGCGGGTTATACGAACAGCTTCATCCTGGCCCCGAACTACCCAGCCGGGGTCGACGCGCTGACGGGCTACAAGCGCTTTTACGGTGGCGATCTGGCGGGTGAGGTTTTCACCAAGCTCGGCCAGACGGACTATGCCGCCGAGATCGCGCAGATCCGCGCAAGCGGCGCCGACAGCGTGTTCTTCTTCCTGCCCGGCGGCATGGGGATTTCCTTCCTCAAGCAATACGCCGACAGCGGGATCGATTTGCCGGTGGTCGGACCGGCCTTCAGCTTCGACCAGGGCATCCTGCAGGCTGTCGGCGGCGCGGCGTTGGGCGTCGTCAACACAAGCCAGTGGAACAAGGACATCGACAACCCGACGAACGCGGCCTTCGTCGAGACCTTCGAGGCCAAGTACGGCCGTCTGCCCTCGCTCTATGCCAGCCAGGGGTTTGACACGGCGAACCTGATCCTCTCGGCCTTGGAAACAGCCGACCCATCGGATGCCGATGCATTCCGCGACGCGCTTCGCGCCGCGAATTTCGACAGCACGCGTGGGGACTTCGCCTTTGGCCCCAACCACCATCCGATCCAGACGATCTATGCCCGCGAGGTGATCCAGGAAGGTGACATCTTCACCAACAAGATCATCGGCACAGCGCTGGAAAACCACGCGGACGCCTATGCGGCCGAGTGCAAAATGTAAGCGATGCTTCAGGCCTGCCTGAACGGAGGGCGCGGGCATCCCGCGCCCTTCACACCTGAAGACATCGCACGGTCCGCCGCTGAGGCGATCGCTGCGGATGCGGATGAATTGCACTTCCATCCGCGCAATGCCGAAGGCGCAGAAAGCCTTGCCCCGGCGGATGTGGCCGCTTGCCTCGGCGCCGTGCGGGCAGCGGTTCCGGGCGTGCCTGTCGGGATTGGAACCGGCGCTTGGATTGCACCAGGCGGACGGGCACGGCACGCGCACTTCGAAAGCTGGACGGAACGCCCCGACTACGTGTCGGTCAATCTTGGAGAAGAAGACGCGCCAGAAGTAATGAACATCATGCGTGCAAAGGGGATCGGTATCGAGGCGGGTATCTGGTCCCAGTCAGATGCAACCCGGTTCGCCGAACTGGGTCCGCCGCCCGTTCTGCGTGTCCTCGTCGAGATGCCGGACACATCGCCCGAAGCCGCTGTGGACGAAGCAGAAGCTGTCATCGATCTGCTGCCTGAAGGTGTGCCGGTGCTGCTCCATGGCGACGGTGCCACGGCCTGGCCCATGGTCGCGATGGCTGCCGAACGCTCCCTTGATACAAGGATCGGGTTGGAAGACGCGTTGCACCTGCCAGATGGCGCGCGCGCCTCGGACAACGCCGCGCTCGTTCGCGCTGCGCGCAGGATACTCTTGGCCGAATGAGCACGATCCTTGTCATCGAACAGATCCTGAACGGCCTACAATTCGGCGTGATGCTCTTTCTGATGGCGGCAGGTTTGACGCTGATCTTCGGTGTGATGGGGCTGATCAACTTGGCTCATGGCTCGCTCTATATGGTGGGTGCCTTCGCCGCCGCGGCGGTGGCAGGAGCAACGGGGTCCTTCCTGCTGGGGCTGATCGCGGCACTTGCGGCGGCGGCGCTTGCGGGCGCGCTGGTCGAATTGGTTGTCATAAGACGGATCTATAACGCCCCGCACTTGGATCAGGTGCTGGCGACTTTCGCGCTGATCCTGATCTTCTCCGAAGGCACGCGCTGGATCTTCGGGTCCTTTCCGCTCTTTCTGGACATCCCAAAGGCCCTCTCGGGCCCCGTCACCCTGCCGGGTGGTATCCAATACCCACTCTATCGCCTGACGCTCATTGGCATCGGCCTTCTGATCGCCATCGGGCTTTGGGCGTTGATCGAGCGGACGCGGCTCGGCATCCAGATCCGCGCGGGCGAGAACGATCGAGAGATGATCGCAGCGCTCGGTGTGGATATCTCTAAGCTCTACACGTTCGTCTTCGCGCTTGGTGCGGCGCTTGCCGGGCTGGCGGGCGCGCTGGTGGGCGCTATCCAATCCGTTCAAGTCGGCATGGGCGAACCAGTGCTAATCCTCGCCTTCGTCGTCATCGTCATCGGCGGCATCGGTTCGATCCGCGGCGCCTTCATCGGCGCGCTTCTGGTCGGGCTGACCGATACGCTTGGCGGCGTCTTCCTGCCCGAGTTCTTCAAGCTCTTCATGGAAACCGGGGCTGCGCAAAAGACCGGCTCGGCGCTTGCGTCCATGGGCATCTACGTGCTTATGGGGCTGGTCCTGATCTGGCGACCAACCGGGCTTTTCGGGGCGCGCGCATGAGGCTGAGCGAACCCCTCGTCAACACCATCGTCCTTGCCGGACTGCTGGCCGTGCCGCTCTATGCGCTGGTGGTGGACGAGCCCTTCACGATCACGCTCGCGACGCGCGCCGCCATTCTGGCGCTCGCCGCCGTCGGGCTGAACATCCTCCTTGGCATCGGCGGGCTGGTCAGTTTTGGCCACGCGGTCTTCTTCGGGATCGGCGGCTATGCCATGGGCATCCTCGCCTTTCACGCGCAGACCTACACCACGCTGGACCTTGCGGTCTTCACAACCGAAGGCACCAAGTCGATGCCGGTCATCTGGCTGGTCGCCATGGGGTTGTCCGCCGCGATTGCCTTTCTGATCGGGCTTCTGTCGCTTCGGACAAGCGGTGTCTATTTCATCATGATCACGCTCGCCTTCGGGCAGATGTTCTTCTATTTCGCGATCTCCTGGGCGCAATATGGCGGTGAAGACGGGCTGTCGATCTATGTGCGAAACGGCTTTCCAGGGCTGAACACGCTGGTCCCCATCCAGTTCTTTGGCATCTGTTTCACGATCCTCTGCATCACGCTGTTCCTGAAGGCCCGTTTGCAGGCCTCGTCCTTCGGACTGGCTCTGAACGCGGCCCGGCAAACACCCGCACGGGTCGAAACCGTTGGGTTGAACCCGACCCGGCTCAAGCTTTTGGCCTTCGTCATCTCGGGCGCCATCACGGGGCTGGCGGGCGCGCTCTTTGCCGACCTCAACCGCTTCGTCTCGCCCACCATGTTCAGTTGGCAGCTGTCGGGCGAGTTGATCGTGCTCATCATCATCGGCGGCGTCGGGCGGCTGATGGGTCCGGTCATCGGGGCCTGCATTTTCGTGGCACTCGAACACTTTCTGGGCGGGTTGACGGAGTTCTGGCACGTCTATCTGGGCATCATCCTGTTGTGCATCGTGTTGTTCGGGCGCGGCGGTGTCATCGGGCTTCTGACAGGGAAGGTGGGTGCCCATGTCTGAGCCGATCCTCGCCACGCATAACCTGACCAAGCGCTTCGGCGCGCTGGTGGCGACCGACGATGTGTCCATCGATCTTCGCCGGGGCGAGATCCACGCCATCATCGGTCCCAACGGTGCCGGCAAGTCCACGCTGATCAAACAGATCTGCGGCGGGTTGCGTCCCGATGCCGGGCGCGTCGCATTCAACGGCCGCGATGTTTCTCACCAAGGCACGGCAGAGCGCGCGCGGGCCGGTCTGGGCCGGACGTTCCAGATTTCGGAGCTTGCCATGGAGGACAGCGTGCTCGAAAACGCCGTCCTTGGCGCGATCGGGGCCGAGGCAGGCGCCTGGCGGTTCTGGCGCCCGGCACTCAAAACCCGCGCGCTGATCGACCGTGCCGAGGCGGCCTTGGACCGGGTGGGCCTTGCCGACCAGCGGCACATGCGCTGTGCCGACCTCAGCCACGGCCAACGCCGCCAGTTGGAAGTTGCCGTGGCGCTGACGCTTGCGCCCAAGGCCTTCGTGATGGACGAACCGATGGCAGGCCTCGGTGCAGATGGCTCCAAGACCATGACCGGGTTTCTGGAATCCCTGCGCGACGAAGCCCCCATTCTGCTGGTTGAACATGACATGGACGCGGTCTTTGCGCTGGCCGACCGGATCAGCGTACTGGTCTATGGCAAGATCATCGCCACGGGCACCGTCGACCAGATCCGCGCCAGCAAAGAGGTGCGCGATGCCTATCTGGGGGACGCGGCATGAGCCTTCTGAGTGTCGAGGGCCTGACCGCGCGCTATGGCAGTAGCCAAGCGCTGTTCGGGGTCGATCTGACGATTGCGACAGGCGAAGTGACAGCGTTGATGGGCCGGAACGGCATGGGCAAGACGACTACCGTCAAGGCGATCTGTCGCCTGATCCGGTCGGCTGGCCGCTTGACGCTCGATGGCGCCGATCTGCACTGCCTCCCCAGTCACAAGGTCGCGCGCATGGGCGTGGGGCTGGTGCCCGAGGGACGGCGCTGCTTCGCCGACCTGACGGTACGCGAAAACCTGATTGCTGCCGCGCGGCCCGGCGAGTGGACCCTTAAAAGCGTCGCGCAGCTTTTCCCGGCCCTTGCTGAACGCATGGCCCAACGCGCGGCCTCGCTGTCGGGTGGCGAGCAACAGATGCTGGCGATTGGGCGTGCCCTGATGACCAACCCGCGCCTTCTGATCCTGGATGAGGCGACCGAAGGACTGGCCCCCATCGTCCGGCAGGAAATCTGGGCCGCCGTGCGCCGCCTGAAGGAAGAAACCGGCGTCGCGATCCTGTTGATCGACAAATCGGTGAAGGAACTGGCGCAGGTCTCGGATAAGGCTGTGATCCTCGCGCGCGGCAAGACGGTCTGGTCCGGCCCCATGACAGACCTGACGCCCGAGATTTCCGAGAGATACGTGGGCGTTTGATCAGATCGGCAGCAGCACAAGCGTGACGATCGGAAGCGCCAGCAACAGCGCGACGCGCAGCAGATCCGTCGCGACGAAGTACAGAACGGCCTTATAGGTCTCGACCATCGGCGTTTCGCGGTCCATCGCGTTGATAACAAAGAGGTTCATGCCAACCGGCGGCGTGATCAGCCCTACCTCGACCACGATCAGCACCAGAATCCCGAACCAGATCGCTGTCTGTTCGATGTTGATCCGATTGAACGCGCCCGTGTTGGCGCCCCTTAGCCCAAGCTCGCGGGTCAACTCGCGCGGCAATTCCTGCCCGGCAGCCAACAGAGCTTGCGCCTCTGACAACGCAGCCGCCGGTATTTCTTTGCCGCTGGCGATCAGGTCGTCCAGCCGCGCGGCCTGCAATTCGGCGAGCGTGACGAAAGTGAAATCGAGCTCTTGCACGATGGGCCAGAAGATCGGGATCGTCAGCAAGATCATCGACAGGCTGTCCATGAAACAGCCGAGGATCAAGTAGAAAACAAGGATGACGACGATGATCGCAATGGGGCTCAGCCCGCTGTCGTTGACCCAGATCGCGGCTTCCTGCGGCATCTGGGTCAGGGCCAGAAAGCCGTTATAGTACGCCGCGCCGAAGATGATGAAAAAGATCATCGCGGTCGACCTGGCGGTGACAATGAAGCTCTCGGCGAGGGTCCCGCGTGTCAGCCCGCCGCCAGCCCAAGCGATCAGCCCGGTGCCGAACGCCCCCACGGCGGCCCCCTCTGTGGGCGTGAACCAGCCCAGATAGATGCCGCCCACGACCAAGAAGAACACCAGAAGTACCGGCCAGACGTCCAGCAGCGCCCTGAGTCGTGCGGCATAGGGCACGCGCTCTCGCACGCCCGAGGCGTCTTTGTGAATGCGAACATAGACCGAGATGGCGATCATATAGCCGATGGCGGCCAGGATGCCGGGGATGAAGGCCGCAAGGAACAGCTTCGCGATGTTCTGCTCGGTCAGGATGGCATAGATCACCAGCACGACCGATGGCGGGATCAGGATGCCCAGCGTCCCGCCGGCGGCCAGCGTTGCGGTCGAAAACCCGCCGGAATATCCATAACGCTTCATCTCGGGCAACGCGACACGGCTCATCGTGGCCGCTGTCGCCAGCGAAGACCCGCAGATCGCGCCGAAACCGGCGCAGGCCCCGACCGAGGCCATAGCGACCCCGCCTTTCCGGTGCCCAAGCCAGCTTTCGGCGGCCTTGAACAGCGCCGTGCTCATGCCGCCCAACGTCGCGAAATGCCCCATCAGCAGGAACATCGGCACGATGGACAGCGAGTAATTCGAAAACGTCGTATAAGTTTCCGACCGAAGCCGCCCGAAGGCCGCCGTGGTATCCCCTGTCATCACCAGAATGCCGACAAGGCCCGCGACAAACATCGCCAGCCCGATGGGAACACGCAGAAAGATCAGTGCCAGCAGGGCCGGGAAGGACAGAAGGCCTATGGCAATGTCGCTCAATGGCCCGCCCCAGCTTCACCGGCAAAAAACGCCTGCACGCGGGCGAGGGCGACATAGACACCGACGAAGGCCGCCACCCACATGGCGAGATTGCTGGCCGCGTAAGACCACCAGACGGGGAATTCCAACAGGAAGGTCGTCTGCCCCGAGCGGTACTTGCTAAGCCCACCCAGGGCCAAATACCACGCCAGTACGATCAGCGCGGCGGCGAACACCACGTCGGTAATCAACTGCAGAACGCGCGTGACGGCTTCCGGAAGCCTTGCGGTGAAGATATCGACCGAGGCATGGGCCCCGTGCAACTGGCAGATCGGCAGAAAGGCGAAGATGGCAAAGGCCATGCCGGCCTCGACAATCTCGAAATCGCCGTTGATCGGCCCGATCCCAAGGGCCAAAAGCGCGTTTGCAAGGCCGGGCACCCAGCCTTGCAGCAGATCAGAGTGAAGCACGCCGTTCAGTGAACGCCCCAACACCGAGGCGCAGATCAGGATAATCAGGAAGGCCAGCGTTGCGCCTCCCAAAAGCGCGAACAGGCGCGCCAACCGTTCGACAAAGCTCTGCATGCCGGTCCCCGAAGTCTTCCCACGGGCTCACCCATGCGGGGCCCGTGGGAACGGATCACATCTCGGCCGTGGCGCCCTTGCATTCACCGGACATCAACCCCTCGGCGCGTGCGATGAGCGCCTGACCGTCGACGTTCTTGCCAGCCAAATCGGCGATCCAGTTGTCATAGACGGGCGCCGCTAGCGCCTGCCACTCCGAGGTGTCGGAGACAGTGATGATGGTGTTACCGTTGTCAACGGCAACCTCGCGCGCCGGACCGTCGGCATCCTGCATCACGCCGCCTGCAAAGATCGAAAAGTTCATGCCCGAGTTGGCGTCGATTACGGCCTTGTTTTTGTCCGACAGCGCATCGTACTTGGCCTTGTTCATCGCCAGCACGAAGGTCAGCGTGTAAAGCGCGTTGCCCTCGAACTCGGTGTGGTTCTCGACCAGTTCCGGGATCTTCAAGGCGGGCGTGACCTCCCACGGGATCGTCGTGCCGTCAATCACACCTTTTGAAAGTGCCTCGGCCACAGCGGGAACCGGCATGCCCACGGGCGTCGCTCCCGCCGCTGTCAGGAGGTCATTGACCAGCCGCGAACCGCCCCGGATCTTCATGCCCTGCAAGTCGGCGGGCGTCTCGACCGGGTCCATCGTGTGGAACATGCCTGGCCCGTGCACCCAGGTGCCCAGGATCTTGGCATTTGCGAACTCGCCGTCTTCCATGCCTTCCTGGAACATCGTCCAGTAAGCACAGGATGCGTCGCGAGCATCTTCGACCATGAAGGGCAGTTCAAAAACCTCGGTCGAGGGGAAACGACCGGGTGTATAGCCCACCACGGTCCACGTGATGTCGTCCACACCGTCGATCGTACGGTCCAGCAATTCCGGCGGGCTGCCGCCCAACTGCATGGCCGGGAAGCGGTCGATCTTGATCCGGCCCTCGGACGCGGCTTCGACCTTGTCGGCCCAGACATCCAGGATTAGGCGCGGCACATTGGCCTGGGCTGGCAGAAAGTGGTGCAGCTTCAGCGTGACTTCTTGCGCAAACGCGCCGGTGGCCAGTACGGCGGTGGCGGCTGCGCCCAGAAGCGCGCACAAGGCTTTGGGTTTCGGGTTCATATCGACGACCTCCCTATGACGTTCGATGTTTTCCTGTTGTAAATCACAGCTTTCTCGGAAACGCACCCGGTGTTTTGCGCGATGCGCCACGCCGCCGGGTCAAGTGCCGATCTGCAGGATACGCTTGAGCTTCGGGTAATCAACCTTGGATCGATGCCGCCGATCCAGCGGGATTTCCGGCACGGGGCGCACGTCCGGGATGCCCAATGCGCCCGCCTTGGCCTGCCAGTCCGCAAGGTGGGCCTCTACTCCCTCGACAGCCAGAACCGGCGCGCCATCATGGCCCACAAGTGCTGCACGCCTGACACCCGGCCAGGCCCGGGCAGCGGTTTCGACGGCAAAAGGATAGTGCCCGCCCACCTCGGCTCCATGACGCCCCAGCAACCACACGCGACCATCCTCATCCAGGTGCCCGGCGTCGCCGGTGCGGTGCCAGACCCGGTCGCCATCCTTGATCTTGGTCTCGACGTCGCGGGCGGGGTCGAGATACCCCCGATTGACGTGATCCCCTGCAACGACGATCTCGCCGTCCACGATACGCAGGTCCAACTCGTTTACGGGAGGACCGGCCAACAAACCTTTTCCGTTTTGCATGGCCATCCTGTCAGCCTCGCTCACGTCGCCCATGTCCAGTTCGGCGATGGGCTCGGCCTCGGTCGAGCCATATACGGTCACGACCCGCAAGTCGGGGCGTGCCGCCAAAAGCCGGTCCACCATGTCGGGAAAGACTGGCCCGCCGCCCGTGAAGACCGTGTGCAGGCAGGCGGGAACGGTGCCCCCCGCCAACGTGTCCACCAGCGCTGGGGGCAGCAGTGCGCGCGTCACTTGCTGGGATCCAATCCACTCCGAGAGCGCTTTCGGCGTCACCCGATCCAGACGGCTCATGCTCCAGTTTGGCAGGACCGAGCATCGCCCCGCGGCTAGATTGATCAGCACGAAGACCGGGAAGGCGACCAGATCAACTTCCTGCGTCTCGCTTTCCAGCAAGGGCGCAACGGCCTGCCGCTGGGCCTGCAGGAACCCGTGACTGCGGGGGATGGCCTTGGGCACGCCCGTCGATCCGGAGGTGAACGAAACCAGCGCGATATCCTCGGCGTCCACCGGTGCGCGCGGGACCGTCCCGGACCCGCTCCGCGCCCGATAGAACGGCTTGAACCATAACCGGGGCTGCAAGAGCTTGAGCCAAACGTAAGGCCCGCTGGCCACCAGCCCCTGACAGTCGGCAAGTTGCAAGGCATAGCGCACGCCCGCCAACCCCATCGCCGGTTCGGGCAAGACGGCCGTCGCGCCAAGCGACCAGATCGCGGCGAGGGCTGCATAGAGGTCCGCGCCGATCGGCATGGCCAAGAGCACCCGGTCGCCTTGTCCCAGACCGCGCACGGCCCAAAGTGCCGCAAAGCCCTCGGCCCGAGCGGCGAGTTCATCGAAACTCACGCGCGTTCCATCTCCCTCGACGATCGCCGTCAGGGACCCGTGCCGCACCACCGCCGCAGCGAAGGCATCGAGCAGCATCTCAGCCAAGCCGACGCCCCATAAGCGCATAGCGCCGAAACACTTCCGCCCCGTTCGCAGCACTCCTGAGCGCCGACAGGTTGTCGTCATGGATCAGCGCGTGAATGGCAGTTTTATAGCCAGCGCCATGCGCCGCCCTGTAAAATTCCGCACTCAACATGTGCCCCGCGCCCTTCTGCAGGCTGGCATAGGTCTTCAGGATCGCACTTTCCGGCTGGGGTCCCTCGGCATAGTTGGGAATGCCAAAAAGGAACCCTTTCAAGGCACCCGCGTCATCCCGCGCGAACAGGATCAACTCCTGCTTCAGCATCGGCACGACAGGCATGTACATCGCCAGAAAGTCGCCCAGCCCGATGGGTTTGTAAAGCGCGTTGCCCGCAAAAGCCTCGCACGACAGGGCATGGACCTGGGCGAAGAGGCCTTCGGGGTTGCTCCCGTCCCAAGCGGTGATGGTTAACCCGTCGCGCGCCTTTGGCGGTGCGGCGTTTGCGATTTCCGCCAGTGGGACAGAGGCCGAGAAATATCCGCCGATCCGCTCGAACCCCACTGCTTCGAAGGCCGCCAGATCATGCGCGCCGCTTGTGGGCTCCATCAGGAAAGGTTTCCTCCCATCGCTTTCCGCAACCACGCGGTAGCTGTGCCAGGTATCGCCCTCCATCGGTCCGATCACGGCGGCGGCACCTTGTGCGCGGGCGTGCTCGGCGACCTCTGCCAAAAGCGCAGCGCCCGCTTCCACACTCTCGAACCGCAACTTGGCAACCGCCATGGTCGGCCCCTCCCAGTCTGGAGCGTCGCGATAAAGGGTCAGCTTCGCGCCGTCGCGTTCGAAGGTTTCCATGTCAGGCTCCTCGCAGTCCGGGGTATTGTAGCGCGAAATTCGCAAGCGGGACGATCATCGCCAAAGCGGCCACACGCAGCGCCCGCGCGGTGGCAAACCAGTCAGGCTTAAGCGCGGGCACGATTACCGCCAAACCTGCACCGATGATCAGCGAGTGCAAAGCGATGACAATGGCATTCGCCGTACCAGGCGCCATCAGCGCCGTGTAAAGCCCCGCGCCACCCACCGCCGCGACCACGCCAAGGGCGATGGACCTTCGCTGGTCGCGGGCACTGAGCGTCACGAAAGCGATGCACATCGCCAGCGCCGTCAGCCCGTAGAGTTCGAGGTTGAACGTCCCGCTTGTACGGCCAAGGACCAGCCAGAAGATGCTCATCAACGCCACAGCCGCCACACAGTCCAGCTCGGGGTGGGTCGCGTCGTCGGGGTTTATGCGCTGGGCGATATGATGCGTCGCAAAGGCCAGAAGCGGCAGGACGGCATCGGCCGGATTGACGACAGTCAGCACCAGAAACGCCGCGGTGACATAGACACGCGCCGTATGCGCCGGAACACCCAGCCGGGGGCCAATGGAAAGCGCAATCCAGATCGCCGCCAGGAAGGTCGCCATGATGCCGAACAACTCCAGCGGCGGCGTAGACAAGTGCCCCTGCAGGAAAAGCATCAGCCCCATAGGCAGGAAAAAGTTGTCGAACCCGCGCCAACTGTCGGCCTCGACCAGCGTTCCGAAGGCCGCGACGATGGCGGCCAGGTAGATGACGTTGATCCTCGGCGTATCTGACAGAACCAGCAGGCAGATCATCGACAGACAGAAGCTGGTCATGAAGAACGCGACCGAGCCTTCGAGGCTTTTCATCCCGTCTTCGACGGCAAAGAACTTGCGCCCATAAGCGCTTCCTGTAAGCGCCGCGGCGGCATCCGCCAGTGTGAGGATCGCCAGCGGAAGCACGTACAGCACCGGCTGATCCGCCAGCAGAAAGACGACGCCAACAGCCAGCGCCAACAAGAGATCGCCATAGGACTGTCGCTCGACCCCATGCAACGCCGCCCCAACACCGCCATCTGCAAAGCGCGGCAGGCGCAGGATCAGCATCACCACGATCGTCACGCCCAAAAGCATCAGCACAGGCCAGCGATCCGGGAACAGCCAGGGCAGCGTCAGCGCATAAAGCCCCGTGCCGATGTGCACGAGTTTGCGCTGTACCTCGGCCGACCAGTCAAGCGACCGGGCCATGCGCCGCACCAGCGCCATCAGCCCGATCAGAACAGCGACCGATCCAAGCGCGATGCCGATCTGCAAGGCCGGGCTCACCGCACCTCCTCGACCACGAAGTCCGAGTAAAAGAACGCCTTGTCAGTTGCTTTCAAGGCGTCTTCCAACTCTTGTTGGCGCATGACCTTGTCGGCATGGGTCTCGGGCACGCGGCGCGGCGCCATCATGTTCCAATAGACCAACCTTGCGCCAGGGTTTGCCGCGCTCAAAATCTGGCCATAGACGTCCGCGAACACGTCCGGCGACATGTACTCGAACATGTCCGACAGGTTGAACCCATCGGCTTTCTCCCCAGTGCTGACAAACGCCTCCAGCGCGTCCTGGCGAATGTCCAGCCGGTCCGACCGGTCCCTGATTGTTCCATAGTGCTCGGCGCGCCAGGTCATGGGCAAAGCCTCGCCATGGGTCGCTGTCATGATCCAATGCAGATAGGGGTTCTCGGACGGATCGCAGGTGACGGCGGCGTGCCGAATGCGCCGCGCCACGTGGTCTGACAGGCTGCCGTCCACATGGTCGAAGAACGCCTTGTCACGCCCCATCCGTCCCATAACGAAGTTGGAAAAGAACACCTTCAACAACAGCCGCCAGCGCCATGTGTTGAACCGCGTGTCCAGAAACTCCGCACGCGCGGTTTCATCCGGGCGGCCGACAAAGATGTCCTCGATTGTGCGGCGCGAATGCACAAGCGGCAGCAGATAGCGCTGAAAGATGCGGAAATACCGCTCGAACCTGCCCGCGCCGCCTGCGCCATGAGCAACGACCAGCGGTTCAAGCTCTTGCCAGAAGGCCTGCGTATCTGCGTCTGTGCTTGCCACCGCACGCGTCAGCAGATCGGCGCGCCGCGTGCTGGGGCGCGATCCCATCAGTTCCAGGAACTCGGGATGCTCCAGCGCCTGAAACGCGCCGATCCTGAGCCGCATGCAGGCGATCTGCGCAGGTGACAGGTCAACGACGACGACGCGCGCGGGGTCCAGCGTCAGCATCGCCAGCGCGTTGTCGCCCGCCGAACAGATCGAAACCAGCGTTCCGCCGGGGCAGGGACCCAAAGCGGCGCAGAGCACATCGGCGTCTTCCCAAAGCTGGGCATAGCGGATGTGGTCGAAGCGCGCTTTTCCTGCGATTTCAGAGCTTTGCATCCAGCCTCACCACCTTGCCGCTGCTGCCGTCGACCTCGATCCGTTCGCCATCCTCGATCCATTGCGTCGCGTGTTTCAGACCGACGACGCACGGGATGCCCAACTCGCGCGCGACGATGGCCGAATGCGAAAGAAGTGAGCCACGCTCGACCACAATCGCCGAAGCGTTCGAGAACACCGCGATCCAGCCCGGGTCCGTGTGCCGCGCCACAAGGATGTCGCCGGGCTCCAAGGCTTCGGTTTTCGGGTCGCGCACGACGCGCGCCTTTGCCGTCACCTTGCCTGCGGAACAGCCGGTGCCCGTCCGTTCCGCGCCGGTTTCTTCGTCGGCGCTCGCGCGCGCCTCTGCCGCGACCAGCGCCGCCGGGCCACGCAAGTCGATCCGTTCTTCGGGGTCGGGGCGCGCGGCGGAGGCGGTGTCGTCCGCCTTCCGAAGCGCGACCAGACCCTTCAGATCAGGCGAAAGCGCAAAGCCTTCGACCGCGCCCAGCACCTCGTCCTTGGTCAGGAAGAACACGTCGCGAGCGTCTTCAATCGCGCCCCGTGCCGCAAATTCGCGACCAAGCGCCAGGAACACCTGCCGCGCATAGCCGAAAACCCGCGTGCGTTCGAACCGCAGGTTTTCGCGATCGCGCACCCGCGCTTTGGTCCAGCCGATGACCCAACGCGCAAGCCGCTTCCGGATCGGACGGCCTTCGAACAACTCGTCCCAATCGGGCTCGGGCGGTTCGGTATGCGTCACCGGCCGCTCCGCACTCGCGGCAATGGCAAAAATCAGCGGCGCCGGGTCATCCGCCAGCGGAATGCTCTCCAGCTTCAATTCCTCGGTGCAGCGGTCGCTAAACTTTGCCAGGTACCCATCAAACTCCGCGGACAAGGGCGCATGGCCCCGGATCGCCTTTAAGCCGCCGGACGACAGGTTCAGTCCCGCCTCACGTGCCAGCGCCCCCATCTTCAGGATCCGCTGCGCCGGTTCGGCCGAGACGATATCACCCTGACCAATCATCACGTCGTTATGCAGCGTCAGCCCGTCCGGCCCCAACCACTTCTCCAGCATGTTGCGCGAGGCACCGAAGGCCATCATGCAAAGGAAGTCGTTGACCAGCGGCGCGTCCCAGCGGTCCAGCAACTCGCTTTCGATCCGCCGGTACTCGTTCGCCAGCGCCGTCGGCCCGGCCGCCTGCAAATCGAGACCGCTGTCCAAGGCCGCGTTCAGCCGCGCGTAAAACCCCCGCCGCGTGGCGGGCAGGCGTATCGCCGACACCAGCAACCCAAACCCGACCCGCACAAGCCTTGCGTATTCTCGCAGTTTCGCCAAGCCCTTCGCAGGTGGAGGCCCGATGTTGTCGACGACCTCGGCGGGCATTGGCTCGGCCACGCCCATCATCGTCTCCATATACGATCGATTGAGCGCAAACCCGGGCAGCAACGCCAGTGCGCGGTACCAGTTGACGAGGTTGTAATAGACCCGCCCATCCCGCCGCCCCAGCATGTTGTCGAAGACCGCACCGTTCTCGGCGATCACGCCCTCGCGCACGCCTAGAAGCCGGACAAAGGCGCGATAGACGCGGGAATAGACGTGGACGGCGAAAGAGTATGTCAGCGGGCTGACCATGCCGGGGTAGCTTTCGACGATGTTCGAGTTGTCAAAGATCGTCAGCGTGCCATCCGGGTTCGGCTTCTCCAGCAAGGGCGTGGTGATCGGGCGCGCCTGCAGTATGTGCAGCCCGTCGCCGTCGATCGCCCATTCGATGTCCTGCGGCGCGCCGAACTGCGCCTCGGCCTTCCGCGCAAGTTGGGCGACCTCTTGCACCTCTTCCGTCGTCAGGATCGGCGCCTCGTCCGGCGCGGTCACCACAGCCTCGCCGTCCAACACCCAGCTCTGTCCGTCTTCCTCGCCCGAGACCAGCGCATCTCCCAACCCCTCGATGGCCGAGATCACGACCCGCCCGCGCAAGCCGCTCACCGGATCGGCGGAAAAGGCGACGCCTGAGACGCGGGAGGCGACCATGCGCTGCACGACGATGGCAGGGGGCGTGACCTCGCCGCCGGATTTCAACTCGGTGTAAGTGGCCACGCGGTCCGAGAATCCTGACTGCCAGACCTGCCGCGCGGCGTCGATCACGCCCGCGGCCTCGACGTTCAAAACGGTGTCGAACTGGCCCGCATGGCTGTGCTCGCTGCCGTCTTCGGACTGCCCCGAAGATCGTACGGCATAGGGGCCATCTCCCAAGGGTTCCAATGCCTTGGCAAGTGCGTCAGACAGCCCGGGCACAGGCTCACCATCCGAAAAGGCCTCTGGCAGTATGACGAAGAAGGCAGGCGGCGCGAACCCGTCGCGCGCCAGCCGCGACAGCGCCGCGCCCTTGCCACCCACCACCGCCGGGTCGGTCGCGATTTCTGCCGTGACGATCATGGGGTTCCTCCGACCAACAGCGGCGCAAAGCCCGCGCTGGCATAGCAGAGAAACACCCAAAGCCCGGCCAGCGTGTCGACGCGCTTCTCGTCCCTAGGCGTCTGGTTTCGCACGTAGGCGCCCCCCGCCCACGCACAGGCCGCCGCGCCGGTCAGGCCTAAGGGCGCGATGAGCACAAGCGCGCCTGTCGCCCTGCCGACGCCCAGCAGCAACACCAGCGAGATCGCGACGAAGCCGAGCCAGACACGCGTCGCGCGTTCCGGCCCCCAAAGGCGCGAATAGGTTTCGACCCCCTTCCGCTCGCTCTCCGGCGCCCAAAGCTTGCGGCCCAGTTCCAGCACACAGCCGTTCGAGAACGAGAGCCCGATGAACAGCCACAGCGCTGGGTGGGGCGCGCCGGATGGCCGCCACTCGATCCCTGTCAAAAGCAGATCGATCAGCGGCATGATCGCCATGTGGCTCAGCAGATAGAGTACGGCCCGCGCCTTCAGCCACTCCGGCACACCAAATTCGAACGTCATCGCCGCGAGCCACGCCCAGACAAGCAGCAACAGCCAGATCAGCCCATGTCCCCAAAAGAGCGCAAGAACAACGGCGACAGGCACAGAGGCGACACCAAGCGATACGATCTCGCGCAAGGTCACCAGCCCCCGCGGGATGGGGCGCTCGGGCCGATAAGCGCGGTCATCCTCCAGGTCCTTGATCTCGTCGCAGACGCGCAGTTGGAAGAACAGGATGAAAACCAGCCCGAAACCGATCAGATAGCCCGTCAAGTCGGGCAGGGGACGCCCCGCCAGGACGGCGGATATCGTAATGCTCGCCGCCGAAAAGACCGCCAGCAACGGCACGGTCTTGGCCAGCGGGAAGCGTTCTGCCTGATAGACCCAAAGGCGCGACAGGAAAGAGGCGTCGTTCACCGCATCCTCGCCAGTGTTTCATGCGCCCGCGAGAAATGCCCCGCCGCAATGGCCGCGACGATGGATATTTCGCCGCAAAGGCAGGTCGCCGCCGCAACCTCTGCCAGCGCCGCGCCTTTTCCTTCGCCCTTCAGTCCAAGGATGTTCAAAGCGGCGCTCTGGCTCGGCAACCCGGTGCCGCCACCCACAGACCCTACAAGAATGTTCGGCATGGTCACCGAGCAGAACAGGTCGTCGCCCGCCGCCTCCATCCGGGTGAAGCCCACGGCACTTTCCGAGACACAGGCCGCGTCCTGCCCGGTCGCGATGTAAAGCGCGGCCAGGCCGTTGGCGTAATGCGCCTGCGCGCCCAACTGCCCCGACAGATGCGACCCCAGGTTGGCGACCTGCCCATAATCCAGCATGTCACGGACCGTCGTGCCCAGGTACCGCTCGACCATTGCTGCCGGCAGCGTGACCGAGGCCGTCACCTTGCGCCCCCGTCCCGTCACCATGCCCAGGAACGAGGCCTTCTTGTCGCCCGAGAAATTCCCCTCGATATACCACCGCTCGATCTGGACCGGGCAGTCGGCCACGATGGCCTCGCACATCGCGTTGGTGGCGATCGTCACCATGTTCTGGCCCGAAGCATCACCCGTGGTGTAGCGGCAGATCAGGAAGACGACGTTGCTGTCGATCATCGGCTCGACCGACACCAGCTTGCCATGACGCGTCGTGGCCTCGGCCGCCTCCTTCAAGCGGTCCACGTTGTTCACGACCCATTCCACGAAAAGGCCGCTCTCGATCATGGTCCCGAACCGGAACGCGGGCGTGCGCATCACCCCTTCGTAAAGCACTGCCGTGTTGATCCCGCCCGCCTTGCTAGCCGCCAGGGCGCCACGCCCATAAGAGGCCACCAAGGCGGCCTCCGTCGTGGCCAGCGGCACGTGGAAGTCGCCCGACGCGTTCAACCCGTTCACCCGCACCGGCCCGATCACGCCCACAGGCACTTTCACGGTCCCGATGAAATTCTCTACATTCCGGCCATAGATCTCGGCCCCCGCCAACGCCGCTTCATCGGCGATCAGGTCCCGGTCTTCCGGGGTTGCCCCAAACGCCTCCCAAAACCGCAGCACGGATTTTCGGGACGCCGTCCGTACGGGCCGCAGCGCCCGATAGGGCGTGTCCTTCCCGCCCATGCGGCGCTCGATCGAGGCCTGATCGAACCGGGCGCGAATGCGTTTCAGCATGGCGGCAACATGCGGGGGAACGATCAAAAGACTGCCTCAAATATCTGTTTCGGTTCGTTTTCCCGATTACTCACAGCCAAGCTTGGCCATTTTGTGGCAAATTTTCCAGAGTTTTCGGCGCGTTGCAGGTCGCCGACTATGCGCGGAAGGAAATCTGAACCTTCACGGCCGACGTGCGATCGGACGCCTGCTCGAAGGCCTCCACCGCCTGATCCATAGGCATCGTGTGGGTCACCAAGGGGGAGACATCCAGCCGCCCTTTCTGCATCATCTCGACCGCCAGCGGGAACTCGGCATGAAACCGGAACGAGCCTACCAACGACAACTCCTTCGCCGTCATCGCCTGCATCGGGACCGTCATATCACCCCCCAGCCCAAGCTGAACGATCGTACCGCCCGGCCGGACGGTGGCCACGGCGCCTGCCAGCGCCGACTGAACGCCGCTGCACTCGAAGTGCACATTGAACAGCCCCTTGTCTTGGGCAAACGGGGCCAACCCGTCCGTGTCGTGCGCCACGTTGACCACGCTGTCCGCTCCTAACCGCTCGGCCATGCCAAGGGTGAAATCCGCAATGTCCGTCGCCACAATCTGTACAGCGCCCGAGGCGCGCGCCACCAAAACAGCCAGCAAGCCGATTGGCCCGCACCCCGTGACCAGCACCCGTTTTCCCCGCAGGTCGCCCGCTTGACGCGCGGCATGCAAGACAACCGATAATGGTTCGGCCATCGCCGCCTCGGCCGCCGTCAGCCCATCGGCGGGAACGCATTGCCCGGCCATCGCCACAAGCCGCTCGCGAAAGGCCCCCTGAACATGCGGAAAGGGCATGGCCGAGCCGTAAAACCGCATGTCCAGACAGTGGTTCTGCCTGCCCTCCTGACAAAATCGGCAAACGCCGCAGGGCCGCGAAGGGGACACGGCCACCAACTGACCGACCGCAAGTCCACTCGCACCATCACCAAGCGCCACGACCCGCCCGGCGACCTCGTGGCCAAGGATCATGGGCTCTTTCAGCCGAACCGTTCCAAAGCCGCCGTGGTTGTAATAGTGCAGGTCCGATCCGCAGATGCCGCCCGTATCCATCTCGACCAGCACCTCGTCAGGACCGGGCGTCGGCTCGGGATGCTCGTCGATCCGCAGGTCTTTCGCGGCGTGGGCGGTGATCGCTTTCATTTGGAGCCTGACTGGTCAGAAAAGGGTGCTTGTTCATCGGGCTGCATCTTGCTTGGTTACCCGTAACGATTTTCCCCCGTCAATGGGGGTGGGAAGGAACACGGTACTATGACTGACTTGTTTTCGCTCACGGGCAAACGCGCCCTGATCACTGGCTCGTCGCAAGGGATTGGCATGGCCCTGGCCAAAGGTTTGGCCGACGCCGGGGCCGAGATTGTGTTGAACGGTCGGGATACAGTCAAGCTCGCCGCAGCGGCGAAGACGCTGGAGACGGGCGGCGCGGGGGTTCACCAACTGCCGTTCGATGTGACGGACCATGACGCCGCGCGCGCCGCCGTCGATGGTTTCGAAGACACTCAAGGCGCCATCGACATCTTGGTCAACAACGCAGGCATGCAACACCGCACCCCGCTCGAGGATTTTCCGGCCGACGCCTTCGAAAAACTCCTGCAAACCAATGTCGCCAGCGTGTTTCACGTGGGCCAGGCCTGCGCGCGCCACATGATCGCGCGAGGGGCTGGCAAGATCATCAACATCGCAAGCGTCCAGACCGCGCTCTCGCGGCCGGGCATCGCGCCCTACACGACCACGAAAGGCGCGGTCGGCAATCTGACCAAGGGCATGGCGACCGACTGGGCGCACTACGGCCTCCAATGCAACGCCATCGCGCCCGGCTATTTCGACACGCCCCTGAATGCCGCCCTCGTGGCCGACCCGGAGTTCTCCGCCTGGCTCGAAAAACGCACGCCTGCCGGGCGCTGGGGCAAAGTCGAAGAACTTGTGGGCGCCTGCATCTTCCTCGCCTCCAACGCGTCGAGCTTCGTCAACGGCCATACGCTCTACGTCGACGGCGGCATCACTGCGTCGCTTTGAGCTTATCCCGTTGAGGGCTCAGCGTTAATAAACTCGCCATTGCTCCTGCGCGCCCCGGCTGGTCTAATGGACCAAAGCCAAAACAAGAGCAGAGCAGATGGCGGATGATCTCCTGACGGAAAAGGCCAGCAAGGCCTATGATGCAACGTCGATCGAGGTGTTGGAGGACATGGAGCATGTCCGCCTGCGTCCCGGCATGTACATCGGTGGCAAGGACGACCGCGCCATGCACCATATGGTGGCCGAAATCATCGACAACGCCATGGACGAAGCCGTCGCGGGCCACGCAAACTGGATCGAAGTCGAGATGCACGAAAACGGCCACGTCAGCATCCGCGACAATGGCCGCGGCATCCCGACCGACCCGCACCCAAAGGACCCGAAGAAATCGGCGCTCGAGATCATCTTTTGCACGCTGAACGCGGGCGGCAAGTTCTCGGGCGAGAACTACGAAACCTCCGGCGGCCTCAATGGCGTCGGCTCGTCCGTCGTGAATGCGCTCTCCGACCACCTCCGCGTCGAGGTGGCCCGCAACAAGGAGCTCGTCGCGATGGAGTTCTCGCGCGGCGTGCCATTGACGAAGCTCGAAAAGGTCGGCGCGGCCCCCAATCGCCGCGGCACCACCGTCACCTTCCACCCGGACCCCGAGATCTTCGGCTCGCTCAAGCTGAAGCCCGCGCGCCTCTTCGCCATGGCGCGGTCCAAGGCGTATCTCTTCAGCGGCGTCGAGATCCGCTGGAAGTCCGCCATCGAAGACGGCGAAACACCGCTAGACGCGCGTTTCCACTTCCCAGGCGGCCTCTCGGATTACCTGAACGACCGCATGGAAGGCGCCAGTACCTATGCCGAGGCTCCGTTTTCCGGCACCGTCGATTTCAAGGACAAGTTCGGCGAACCGGGCAAGGTCGACTGGGCCATCAACTGGACGCCCTCGCGCGACGGGTTCATCCAATCCTACTGCAACACCGTGCCCACGCCCGAAGGCGGCACGCACGAAAGCGGCTTCTGGTCCGCCATCCTCAAGGGCATCCGCGACTACGGCGACCGCGTCGCCAACAAGAAGGCCAAGCAGATCACGCGCGACGACCTGATCAGCGGCGCGGGCGCGCTCGTCAGCGTCTTCATCCGCGACCCGCAGTACGTGGGCCAGACCAAGGATCGCCTGTCGAACGAAAGCGCACAGAAGATGGTCGAAGGCGCGGTGCGCGACCACTTCGACAACTGGCTGGCCGCCGACACCAAAAGCGCGGGCGCCATCCTCGACTTCCTCGTGCTCCGGGCCGAGGAACGCCTCCGCCGCCGGCAGGAAAAGGAAACCGCGCGCAAGTCGGCCACCAAGAAGCTCCGCCTTCCCGGCAAGCTCACCGACTGCTCGGCCAAGACCCGCGACGGCACCGAAATCTTCCTTGTCGAAGGCGACAGTGCCGGCGGCTCCGCCAAGGCCGCGCGCAACCGTGAAAACCAGGCGCTTCTGCCGCTCAGGGGCAAGATCCTGAACGTCCTCGGCGCGGCGTCCTCCAAGCTCTCCCAGAACCAGGAGATCAACGATCTTTGCGAGGCGTTGGGCGTCGGCATGGGCACGAAGTTCAACGTCGACGACCTCCGCTATGACAAGGTCATCATCATGACCGACGCCGACGTCGACGGCGCGCATATCGCCTCGCTCCTGATGACCTTCTTCTTCACCCAGATGCGCCCGCTCATCGACCACGGCCACCTCTACCTCGCCTGCCCGCCGCT
>JASJDQ010000036.1 GCA_030065075.1 Paracoccaceae bacterium
GGCAGTTCTGGCCTGCGTCAAGAACCCCTTTGCGGGCCGCTATGAACCGGAAATCCAGGACGCGATGGAAGACCTGAAGCCCTTGGGCACAGAGATGAGCGAGCGCCTGATCGCGGCGCTTGGCGGCAAAGACGCTATCGACGGATACGGCAAGGGCGCCATCGTTGGCGAAGCGGGCGAGTTGGAGCATGGCGCGCTTTGGCATGTGCCGGGCGGCTATGCCATGCGTGGGCTTCTGGGCCAATCGAACGCCATCGTGCCGTCGTGCATGAAGAAAGGCGGTGTCGGCACGCGTCTGGACATACCCCTTGGCCACATCAACGCGGCCTACGTCCGAAGCCATTTCGATGGCATCGAGGTCGGTATTGCCGATGGCCCGGCTGCCGACGAAATCGTTTTCGCGTTGGCCATGTCCTGCGGCGGGCGTGTGCACTCGCGCATGGGCGGACTGGAAGCCTGGGACGTGAAGGGCGAAGACGGGCTTCGGTAAGCCAAGCGAAAATGCGCGTTTTCGCCTGCAAAATCTGCACGAGATTTCGCACCCGCGCCTTGACCCGGCACATCGCGCGGGCCATGAGCGGCGCATGACGAAAACGGCATTGATCACAGGCGCCTCGCGCGGTCTTGGCGCGGCCTTGGCGAAAGCGCTAGCGCCCACCCATCACATCGTCGCTGTTGCGCGTACGGTCGGCGGGCTCGAGGAACTGGACGACCAGATCAAGGCCTTGGGCGGCAGTGCGACGCTGGCGCCTATGGATGTCACCGAAAGCGCAGCGATGGCAACGCTTTGCAGGGGCATCCACGATCGTTGGGGGTCACTTGACCTCTGGGCGCATACCGCCGTTCATGCCCCGCCGCTGTCGCCTGCGGCCCATATCGACGCAAAGGACATGGACAAGGCGGTGCGCACCAACGTGACGGCCACGGCGACGCTCATTCCCTTTGTCGCCCCGCTTCTGGGCGATACGGGGACGGCGCTCTTTTTCGACGACCCGCATGGCGGAGAGAAGTTCTTTGGCAGCTACGGCGCGACCAAGGCGGCGCAAATCGCGCTGGCGCGAAGCTGGCAGGCCGAGACGCAAAAGACCGGGCCTCGCGTCCACATTCTGACGCCGCCGCCGATGCCGACGGCAACGCGGGCGCGGTTCTTCCCCGGCGAAAGCCGCGATGCGTTGACATCCGAAAGCGATGCCGCGGCCGAGCTTCTGGAGCAGATGAAGGCTTACTCGGCGGGCACCTGACGCGGTTCGTCGTCTGTTGTCGCTTCGGCCTCGGCTTCAGACTCTTTGCGCTTCGGCGCGAATAGCCGATAGGCATCGCGGAAGGGCACCCAATACAAACGCAACACGCTGTCCAGATCGCGCCCCTGTTCCTCGGGCACACCGAATTTCACGTCGCGGTTGTCCTCGGGCATGATGTAGGTGCCGAAGATCACGTCCCAGACCGGGAAAATGAACGCAAAGTTCTTGTCGATGTGATCGGGATGACAGGAGTGGTGCACATGGTGATGGGCAGGCGACGGGAACACTTTCGACCAGACACCCGGCCACCGGAGCCAGACATGGCTGTGGCGCAGATTGTAACCCGCGATATTGAAGAGAAACAGAATGAGCGGCACGCCCAGGATGGTAGGCGCCGACGGCAGGTAGCCGAAAAACCGGACGGCGATGCCATAGGAGGCGCCATACCCGAACCCGATGAAGACGGCATAGAGCAGGTTGTCTACAGGGTGTTCGCGGTAGTTCGACAAGGGGTGCATCACTTCGGCCGAGTGGTGCACCTTGTGGAATTGCCACAGAAGCGGCACCTTGTGCTGCAGGAAGTGCGCGAACCAGCCAATGAAATCGGCGACGATCATGATCGCCGCCATGAAGCTTAGAGCGACGACCCAATCCCTCCAGTCTGTCCAGACCAGTTTTGCTTCGACGAGGTCCAACAGCTGTCCGCCGCTGGTCAACCAGTACCCGGCTGCAAGCGAACCGCCGCCGACGCCGAGGAGCAGGAAGTGCTTTGCGACCCGGTGGAAGAAGAAGTACCGCACATCGAGCCAGGCAGACGGATGGCTCCAGACCGCGCTTGGAAATAGGAACCGCAGGAAGGTCCCCTGTGCGGCATCGCGATCCCGTTCGGTGGCGTGCTGTCCCCGTGCCCTGACGGCGCGGTAGACGAACCAGGCGACCATTATTGAGGTCACGAGGTACAGCCAGAAGATACGCTGACCGGGCAGGAACGGATAGGTCACGACGTGGATCAACTGATCCAGAACGGCGTCAAAGATGGCCACCAAGGTGTCCATGGGCGTTGGTTCTCTTGTTGTCTGCTCTTCTTTCAGGAGTTTTCGCCAAGTATTGCGGCCAAATCATGGCGCGTAGGTCGCCGAACGCCTCGAATGTTCTCAATTCGTGCATTGGGGCCCAGGTTTTGCGCCGCCTTTCGGCGTCGCGGGGCGGCGCGCGCAAAGCGCGCGCCGGTGGGGGCTCTGCCCCCCCTTGGCCGTCCCGGGCAATTCCCCCCGGGATATTTTCGGGTCGATGGAAACAAGGGCTCTCCCTTGCCGCTTGCGGCGTCCTCCCATAAAGCAGTCCCCATGCGTATTCTTTTGACCAATGACGACGGCATCAATGCGCCCGGGCTGGAGGTGATGGAAGCGATCGCGAGGGAAGTCGCCGGACCCTCGGGCGAGGTCTGGGTCGTGGCACCCGCCTTCGAGCAATCGGGTGTCGGGCATTGCATCAGCTACACCCATCCCACCCTGTTGTCGCAATTTGGCCCCCGCCGGTTTGCAGCCGAAGGCACGCCGGCCGATTGCGTCATGGCCGCCGTCCACGAGGTGATGAAGGATGCGCCCCCGGATCTTGTGCTTTCCGGCGTCAACAAGGGCAACAACGCAGGCGAAAGTACTGTCTATTCGGGCACCGTCGGCGCGGCCATGGAAGCGGCCTTGCAAGATTTGCCAGCGATCGCGCTCTCGCAGTATTTTGGCCCGGCGACGCGCGATCTGGACACGCCCTTTCAGGCCTCGGTCGCCTTTGGCGTCGAAACGGTGCAAAGCCTGCTTGCGGACGGCCTTTGGGAGGGAAGTGGTTACCGGTTGTTCTACAACGTGAATTTCCCGCCTGTCCCCGCGGATCATGTGAAGGGCCGACGCATCGTGCGGCAGGCCTGGCGCGAGGGTTGGCGCCACGGGATGACGGCACAAACAGCGCCCACGGGACGCAGCTTTCTTTGGGTCAATGGCAGCTCGGCGCACATGCCGGCGCCCGAGGGCACCGATGTTGCGGCAAACCTGGACGGCTATATCGCGATCACGCCGCTTCGCGCCGATCTGACCGCCCATGAAACGCTCGAGGCCCTTCAGACAAGACTGGACACCTGACCTTGGACGCCGAAGACAAGATGCGGTTCCTCTTTGCGCTGCGCCAGCGCGGGGTGATGGACACGCGCGTGCTGGAGGCGATGGAGAAGATCGACCGTGGCGCCTTCGTCACGGGCGTGTTTTCCGAGCGCGCCTATGAGGATATGCCGCTCCCGATTTCCTGCGGCCAGACGATCAGCCAGCCTTCGGTCGTGGGCATCATGACCCAGGCGCTGGAGGTCGAGACGCGCCACAAGGTTCTAGAGATCGGAACCGGGTCGGGCTATCAGGCAGCCGTTCTGAGCCTGCTTGCGCGCCGCGTCTATACGGTCGACCGGCACAAGCGGCTTGTTGCGCAGGCGCAGAAGGTCTTTGACGAGCTTAGCCTGACGAATATCACCGCGCTGGCCGCCGATGGCACACGCGGCTTTCCCGAGCAGGCCCCCTTCGACCGCATCCTGATCACGGCCGCCGCCGAAGACCCGCCGGGGCCGCTTCTGGAAGAACTCAAGGTCGGCGGCATCATGGTGGTGCCGGTCGGGCAGTCCGATACCGTCCAAGTGCTGATCAAGGTCACGCGCACCGAAAGCGGCTTCGACTATGACGAACTGCGCCAGGTCCGGTTTGTCCCGCTGGTCGAAGGCATGGCGCCCGAATAGGGCGGATGAACGCTAAGGCTTGCGTTTTAATGTTGGAACACCCCCAACAAAAAGTGTTATACTCAGCAGAACGGCCGGCGGTCGAAGCGTCAATAAGGCGTGCGGCCATGGCAATGACCCCGGGCAAGAGGGTCGAAAGATGCGGTGAGGAGCGAGCAGATTATGAGACATTCGGCTTTGGTCGTGGGTTTGGCCGCAAGTGCCTTGGCCCTGACGGGCTGCAGCGAGGGCAGCAGCAACGGCGGCTTCTTCAGCGGCCTCGACATCGACTTGCGTGGCAGCGCCGGGCAGTTGGACACCTCTGACGCGGCGCGCAATGCGGCGGCGAAACCAAGGCCGGACGACCGCGGCATCATTTCCTACCCTGGCTACCAGGTCGCCGTCGCCCGGCGCGGCGACACCGTGCGCACCGTGGCGGCGCGGATCGGTTTGCCGGCCGAGGAACTGGCGCGCCACAATGTGTTGCCCGACAGCGTGATCTTGCGCGAGGGAGAGATACTCGCCTTGCCCCGGCGCGTGGAAGACCCGATTGCACCGTTGGGCGGAGAGACATTGGACGTCGCCACCATTGCCGGTACGGCCATTGACCGCGCCGACGGCGGCACGCCGGGGCTGCCGACAGGCAGTGAGCCGCAGCGCCACCGGGTCCGCCCGGGCGAGACCGCGTTTTCGATTGCGCGCACCTATGGCGTGCCAGTGGCCGAATTGGCGGATTGGAACGGGCTCGGGTCCGATCTGGCCCTTCGGGTCGGTCAATACCTGCTTATCCCGCTGCCACCAACGACAGCCGGTACGGAAGACGTGCGCGTGGCTTCGATCGAGCAGCCCGGCGCGGGCAGCGTAACGCCCTTGCCGCCTTCCTCGGCAGAGCCGTTGCCGACCGAAGACGTAGAGCCCGTGGCAGCCGCTCCCGAACCGGAACCGGAACCGCTGGAAGACCAGCAGACCGCCGCCTCGGACACCTCCAAGCTGCGGATGCCGGTTCAGGGCAGCATCGTAAGGCCGTACGAGAAGGGCAAGAACGAGGGCATCGGCATATCGGCCAGCGCCGGATCGACGGTGGTGGCCGCGGATGACGGAACCGTGGCCGCGATCACGCGCGACACCGATCAGGTACCGATCCTGGTGATCCGGCATGCCGGCAATCTGCTGACGGTCTATGCCGGTGTGGACGAGATCGAAGTGGAAAAGGGCGACAGCGTTCGGCGCGGCGAGCAGATCGCCGTCGTCCGTGCCGCCGCACCGCCGTTCCTGCACTTCGAGGTGCGTGAGGGTTTCGACAGCGTCGATCCCGATCCCTACCTGAACTGACGGGAGTGAGGACGCAGCCAAAATTGCAGGCGACGACAAGAGCAGGCAACGAGCGCTCTCCTCCTCCCACCGCGCCAGACATCGGACCATCAAGAAACCCCGGTGTCGACATCCGAACCCATTTACCAGACGGGCTCTAACCGGTGCTCGAAACCGTCGCCATTCCCGTCTGGGCCCTCATCTTCTTCGGGGTTTTTGCGGCACTTTCCATACTCGAACGCGTCATAGGCCCGTCCTTCCGTTGGTTCTTCCGCAAACGCGCCGAGCATATCGTGGCCGAAGTCAACAAGCGGCTCGAACGACCGATCGAGCCTTTCAAGCTGGCGCGCCGCGCGGACATGATCCAGCGGTTGAAGTACGACCCCGAGGTCGCGACCGCCATCCAGCAGTTTGCAGGCGAAGAAGGCGTGCGCGAGGATGTCGCTTTCCAACGCGTCGAACGCTATGCCCGCGAGATCGTTCCGTCGTTCAGCGCCAGCGCTTATTTCGGCTTTGGCACGCGGGTGTCGAAATGGGTGAGCCAGGCGCTCTACCGGGTGCGGCTGGGCGCCTTTGACGAGGGCGAGTTGTCGAAGATCGACCGCAAGTCCACGGTCGTCTTCGTCATGAACCACCGATCGAACATGGATTACCTGCTGGTCACATGGCTCGCCGCCGAGCGTTCGGCGCTGTCCTATGCGGTGGGCGAGTGGGCGCGGGTCTGGCCGCTGTCGTCGCTGATCCGCACGATGGGCGCGTTCTTCATTCGGCGGAAGTCGCGCAATCCGCTCTATCGCAAGGTCCTGGCCCGCTATGTGCAGATGGCGACGGCGGGTGGCGTGACGCAAGCCGTCTTTCCCGAAGGCGGGCTGTCGCTGGATGGTCGGATCGCCGAGCCGAAGCTGGGGTTTTTGAATTACATCGTCTCTGGCTTTCAACCCGGAGGGCGGGATGTCGTCTTTATCCCTGTGGCGCTGAATTACGACCGCGTTTTGGAAGATCGTGTGCTGATCGAAGCGCGGAAGGCCGAGAGGCGGCGATTTCGGGCATCGATCCCGGTCGCAATCCGCTTTGCGCTTCGCCAGTTGTTCCGAAGGCTGAGAGGACGGTTTTTCAAGTTCGGCTATGCCGCCGTTTCCTTTGGGGTGCCGCTGTCGCTTGCCGAGTTTCAAACCGCGCATCCCGAGGAAACGACAGAAGCCCTGGGACAAGCCTTGCGCGCCCGGATCGAGGACATCGTGCCTGTCCTGCCCGTCCCGCTGATCGCGTCTGTCTTCGAGGACTACAACGGTCCGATCACGCGCGACAACCTCACCGAGGCCGTCAAAGAACGCTATGCGGCTTTGGCCGAGACGCACGCGCATATGCACATCCCGCGCGGTGATCTGGAATATGCCACCGAGGCCGGGCTAAGGATGCTTCTGCTGCGGCGGCTGGTCATAGACGGCCCGAACGGGCTCGCAATCGAGCCCGACCAGAAGCCCGTTATCGTATTCTATGCCAACTCGATCCGGCACCTGCTGGAGGACGCAGGCATTAGTGCGCCCCACCCAACTGACCCAGCCTGACGCCATAATCGACGGCGATCTGATAGTCCGGGTCGTCATCGCTGTCGACGATCAGGCTGCCCGCGCGCGTCAGCAACTGATGGCAATCGCGGCTCAGATGGCGAAGCTGAAGACGCTTCCCGGCCTCTTCGTACTTGGCGGCAACGGCTTCGATCGCCGTCAGCGCGGACTGGTCGACCACGCGGCTCTCGGCAAAGTCCACGATGACAACCGACGGATCGTTTGCCGGATCGAAGAGTTCGGCAAACCCGTCTGCGGACCCGAAGAACAGGGGGCCCTGCACCTGATAAACCTTTGCCCCTTCCGGCGTTTCATGGCGTTTCGCCCGAATCCGCGTGGCGTTGTTCCAGGCATAGGCCAGGGCAGAAACGATGACGCCCACGAAGACCGCCGTCGCAAGATCATAGGCAACGGTCACCGCCGTCACCAGGATGATGACGAAGGCGTCCGTCAACGGCACCTTGCGCAGGACCTTGATCGAGTTCCAGGCAAAGGTGCCGATCACCACCATGAACATAACGCCCACCAGCGCCGCCAGGGGGATCATCTCGATCACCGGGCTGGCCGCGACGATGAAGAGCAATAGGAAGAGCGCAGCGGCAATGCCTGCTACGCGTGTCCGCGCGCCGGATTTCACGTTGATCATGGACTGGCCGATCATGGCGCAACCGCCCATGCCGCCGAAGAAGCCGGTGACGGTGTTCGCAACGCCCTGCGCCACACACTCCTGACTGGCGCCGCCCCGTTTGTTTGTCATTTCACCGACAAGGTTCAGCGTCAGCAGGCTTTCGATAAGACCGATGGCCGCCAAGATCAGCGCATAGGGCAGGATGATTTCAAGTGTCTCAAGCGTCAGCGGCACGGTCGGGATATGGAACGCTGGCAATCCACCCTGGATCGACGCCAGATCACCGACGCGCGGCACTTCCAGACCCAGCGCGATCACGACAAGGGCAACGATGCCGATCCCGGCCAGGGGTGCCGGGACAGCGGTGGTGTAGCGCGGCAAAATCCAGATGATGGCCATCGTCAGGGCCACAAGGGCCAGCATCAGGTACAAGGGCGGGCCGGACAGCCATTCACCACCCCCCATGCCGTGGCCGGTCACTTCCATAGTGCCGGGCACCTTGAACTGCCTGAGTTGGGCCAGAAAGATCACGATCGCAAGGCCGTTAACGAACCCCAGCATCACGGGATGCGGCACCAAGCGGATGAACTTGCCGAACCTCAGCACACCGGCAGCGATCTGGATAAGGCCCATCAACACAACCGTTGCGAACAGATATTCCACGCCATGGACCGCCACCAGGCTGACCATCACTACGGCCAAGGCCCCTGTCGCGCCCGAGATCATGCCCGGCCGCCCGCCGATCAGGGCCGTGATCAAGCCAACAATGAAGGCTGCATATAGACCCACAAGCGGATGAACGCCCGCGACAAAGGCGAAGGCAACCGCTTCGGGCACCAAGGCGAGCGCGACGGTCAGACCTGCCAGGACCTCCACCCGAAGCCGCCCGGCACTCAGACCGACAGTGTTACTATATGGCGAAGTTGTTTCGCCAAAAAAGGCGGTCAATGCACGTTCCATGGGGCTCCTGATAGCGTGTTAGCGTTACCAGGGAGCTACTATAGGGCGGTCCGCAGAAAGGCACGGTATTCATGGGCATACCGGCTATGCGTGCAAAGGAAACCTCACGCGCGTTCGGCGTATTCCATCGTCTCGGTGTTCACCACGATGGCCTCACCTTCCCCCACGAAAGGGGGAATCATCACACGAACCCCATTGTCCAGCACGGCCGGTTTGAACGAATTTGCCGCTGTCTGGCCTTTCACGACCGGCTCCGTCTCGGCCACGGTGCAGGTCACCTTCTGCGGCAGTGACGCGCTGAGGGCTTCGCTTTCATAGTACTCGATCTGGATGACCATGCCGTCCTGCAGGAAGGGTCGGCGGTCGCCAAGGATGTCGGCTGGCAGTTCAATCTGTTCAAACGTCTCGTTGTCCATGAAGACAAGCATACCGTCGGTTTCATACAGGAATTGCTGGTCTTTCTGCTCCAGACGCACGCGTTCCACCTTGTCGGCAGAACGGAATCGCTCATTCAGTTTCGAGCCGTTCCGCAGGTTCTTCAGTTCGACCTGAGCGAATGCCCCGCCCTTGCCGGGTTTCACATGGTCCGCCTTGACCGCCACCCAAAGACCGTCGTTGTGCTCCAGAATATAGCCCGGGCGGATCTCGTTCCCGTTGATCTTTGGCATCCACGTAACCCTATGTTTTTGTTGATTCGAAGCTCAAAGCCCCTATATTCCACCGCACACGCCCTCGCAAGACGGGGCGCACCTGGGGAGGAAGGCACTAGGTATGCGCCAAGCGCATACCAGGCATTCCAAAAAAGAAAACCAAAAGCGGTCATGGAACCGTCATAAACGGCGTCACGCCAAAGAGACGCGGTAAGACAACAAAAAGAAGGACTCAGAATGGCAGATTTTGTGGACGGCACGGCATTCAATCACGAGCAGGGCAACCGCGCGCGCAAGCTTTTTGCGGCCGTTGTTCTGGCAGCCCTCGACGATGCCATTGCCGACGACAAGAAATACGGAAACGGGCCCGAGCAGATCGCTCGCTGGGCACGCTCGCGTGACGGACGCGAGGTGCTTTCGTGCGCCGGGATCGACCCGAACGAACGCGTCGTGAAGGGTCTGATGGAATTCGTGGGCAAGGGCGTCCGCACCTCTGTCGCGCTCTCGCGCGAAGAAAGCGAACGTCGTCACGCTGCCGAAGCTGCCGCCGAGGAAGCTGCCAAGCGCGCCGCCTGACGCAATCAACCGTATGATCAAAAGACGCGTCCTTGGGGGCGCGTTTTTTGTTGCCCGACGAACTCATTCAACGTGTCGCATGTTTTTTCGTCGGACAGGCCATCATAGTCAAACCCGATGGCGACCAATGACATCCTCACCCAATTCGTGCGCGAGGCACTGGCCCTCGGCAATTCGCGCGAAGACATCCAGAGCGCACTGGACGACGCTGGCTGGTCGACGCGCGAGATCGCGGAAGCGATGGAAGCCTTCGCCACAACCGATTTCAATCCGCCGGTCCCGAAGCCCCGACCGCAGCTGACGGCGCGCGATGCGTTCGTCTACCTGGTGCTCTTCACGGCCCTGGCCTTTGTCGCGACCAACCTGATCAACCTCATCCATGCCGTTCTTGACCTGATCTTGCCCGACCCCGGAGCCGAGGCTTGGACCGATGGGCGCGCAACCGACCGTGCCCGCTGGTCCATCTCGATCTTGGTCATAGCGGCTCCGGTTTTCGTCTGGATGACGCTCTATACCAACCGGCAAATACACGAAGACGCTGGGCATCGCCGCTCGCTGGTGCGAAAGTGGCTGACCTATCTTGCCCTTTTCATCTCTGCACTGGTCTTCCTCGGCGACGCGGCATTCGTCATCTACAGCTTTCTGGCAGGCGAAACGACGATGCGGTTTCTGTTGAAGGCCTTGACGGTGGCCTGCGTGAGCGCCGCGGTCTTCGTCTTCTATCTGCGCGACGTCGAGGCCGACGCAGATGAGCAATAGGCTGTTTCTGTTGCTGATGATTGCCGCGGTGTCTGTTGCTGTCATTGCCGGGCTTTGGACGGTTGGCGGCCCCATGCAGGGCCGACGCGACAAGTTCGACCGCCACCGATACCTCGAATTGAGCAAGATCGCGGACGCTTTGCTTTGCGAGCACCGCTCTTCGGGAACCGCGGTGCCGTTGCCGGAAGACCTTTCGGTCGACGCCATGCGCATTCATTGCAGCGGCGCGGGGATTGCTGAAGCAGACCTATTCGACAATGAAACCGGTGCGCCCTATAGCTATGAACGAATGAGTGAACAGGACTTCTCGGTTTGCGCTTCTTTCTACGACGCAGAACGAACGAGGCGCCTTAACGCGTCGTTTCGGTCCGTCGCTCCATTCGATCCGGAAACCGGTTGCATGTCAGGCCGCGTTCGATAGCCGTTTGGCGGAGCGCCCTACCCCGAATGCAGGAAATGCAGGACGTCGCCGTCCTTGACCTCATAGGTCTTGCCCTCGGCGCGTAGCTTGCCCGCGTCGCGCGCCGCCGCTTCGCCGCCAAGCGAGACATAATCATCGTAGGCCACGGTTTCCGCGCGGATAAAGCCCTTCTCGAAATCCCCATGGATCACCCCGGCCGCGGCAGGCGCCAGCGTACCCTTGCGGATGGTCCATGCCCGCGCTTCCTTCGGCCCCGCTGTGAAGTAGGTCTGAAGCCCCAAAAGCTGGTAGCCCGCGCGGATCATCCGGTCGAGCCCCGCTTCCTTCAGTCCCAGTTCCTCAAGGAACATCTCGGCCTCGTCAGGCTCCAACTGGCTGATCTCTTCCTCGATCTTGGCCGAGATCACGACCGACGCCGCCCCTTCGCGTTCCGCCATCTCGGCCACGCGGGCCGAGTATTCGTTGCCATCCGCCGCTTCGTCTTCGCCGACGTTGCAGACGTAAAGCACCGGCTTCGAGGTCAGAAGCTGCAGCATGGTCCATGTCTTCTGATCTTCGTCCGCCACCTCGACCGTGCGCGCGGGCCTGCCGCTCTCCAAGGCCTCTTGAGCCGCCTTCAGCAGGCGCTCCTGCTCCAGCGCTTCCTTGTCGCCGCCCCGGATTTTTCGCACGAGGTTTTGCATACGCTTCTCGATCGACTCCAGATCGGCGAGCATCAACTCCGTCTCAATCGTCTCGGCATCCGCGACCGGGTCCACGCGGCCCTCCACATGGGTCACATCGCCGTCTTCGAAGCACCGAAGCACATGCGCAATCGCGTCCACCTCGCGGATGTTGGCCAGGAACTGGTTCCCCAGCCCCTCGCCCTGCGCCGCGCCCTTCACCAGGCCCGCGATATCCACGAACGTCATGCGGGCCGGGATGACCTCTTTCGACTTGGCGATCTCGGCCAGTTTCTGCAGCCGTGCATCCGGCACTGAAACCTCGCCCACGTTGGGTTCGATCGTGCAAAACGGAAAATTCGCCGCCTGCGCCGCGGCTGTTCGCGTCAAGGCGTTGAAAAGCGTCGATTTCCCGACATTGGGAAGTCCGACGATCCCGGTTTTGAAGCCCATGAGAGCGGTTCCTTTACAAAGCCCCGCGCGGTCTAGCGGGCGCACGCGCGGGGGGCAAGCGCTTGATTGTTGATCTTGCCCGCCAGATCGTGCAGATCGAAGCGGTTCTACATTGGGGGAGCGTCATGACCCGGATCGACAAGAAATTCGCCGCCCTGCGGGCCGAGGGCAAGAAGGCCTTCGTTGCCTACATCATGGCAGGCGATCCGGACTATCAGACCTCGCTCGAGATCGTGCGCGGGCTTCCGGGCGCAGGCGTCGATGTGATTGAGCTGGGCCTGCCCTTCACCGACCCGATGGCCGATGGACCAACGATCCAGCTGGCCGGGCAAAGGGCGCTTGAGGCCGGGCAGACGCTGAAGAAGACACTGGAACTGGCGCGCACGTTCCGGGAAGAGGACGACACGACGCCCATCGTGCTGATGGGGTATTACAACCCCATCTACAGCCATGGCGTCGACAGGTTCCTGGCCGACGCGAAGGCCGCCGGGATCGACGGGTTGATCATTGTGGATCTGCCGCCCGAAGAAGACACCGAGCTTTGTCTGCCCGCGCAAGACGCCGGGTTGAACTTCATCCGGCTGGCAACGCCCACCACTGACGACAAACGCCTGCCTAAGGTAATGCAGAACACGTCCGGCTTCGTCTATTACGTGTCGATCACCGGGATCACGGGCGCCGCGAATGCGGTCGCCACCGATGTGGGCCCGGAGGTGGCGCGCATCAAATCTGCTACCGACTTGCCCATCGTTGTCGGCTTCGGGATCAAGACACCCGAGGCAAGCCGCGACATTGCCAGCGTGGCCGATGGCGCCGTCGTTGGATCGGCGATTGTGGACCGGATCGGGAAGGGTGAGACGCCGGAACAGGTGCTGGCTTTCGTGAAAGGCTTGGCCGACGGCGCGCACTCTGCTTGAACTCGATTGACGGCCGGACGGGAAGCGGCTGACGCCAGCCATGGAGGTACGCGCCTCCAAATGCCCTGTTGATCAAGCTTTAGCGTTTTAGAGACAAGAAGGTCCTGCGAGTTCCAGCACCGTTAGCGAAATCCTCAAGTTCGCGCGTTGATGATAGGGGTGGGAGGACGGAGGCAACAGCGCACGTACACTCGCTAAGCTTCTGTTATAATTTCCTAATCCTGGCCTACAGCATCCGCGCTTCACAATCAGGCAGAGCGCGGCGCATCAGTTTCCCGTTTGGTGTCTGCGGAAGTCGCTCAGCCAGGAAATACGCTCGCGGCGCCTTATAGGCCGCCAGACGCTCGGCCATGTGTTCCTCCAACACAGGCCTTTCGATGGCGCACCCCTCGTCAAGCACCACCCAGGCGGCGATGACACTGAGCCCATCCGAAACCGGCAATTCAGTAACGCCGCACTCCGCAACGCCCGGACACCGCAGCAGCACAGCTTCGACTTCGCTTGGGTCGACGCGATAGCCTTGCGCGTTCATCCGGTCATCCCGCCGTCCCAAATATTCGATGGCACCGTCGGTTCGCATCCGCACCAAGTCGCCGGTCAGGAACCATTGACCCGAGAACGCCGACCGCGTCCCCGCTTCGTCCTGCCAATACCCAAGCATCAACCCGGGGTCTTCGGCATCCACGCAAAGTACGCCGACTTCGCCCCTTGGCACTGCCGTCCCGTCCTCATCCAGAACCGCGACATGGCGTCCGGGCTGAGGCCAACCGGCATGGTCCACCGGGCCGGAATGGGTCGGCGGGACGGATATGAACGTGGACACTTCGCTCATCCCGAGCGCTTCAAGAAGAGGTTTGCCGGTGGCCTTCTGCCAGCAGTCGCGAATGCTGGGCACAAGACGCTCGCCAGCGGTCAGGGCATGGCGAAGCGGGGCGAACGCATCGCCCAAATCGGTCCCGTATTTCAAAACGCGCCGAAACACCCCCGGCGCCGCCGCGAAGACCGTGGGGGCATTGGCCTTCGCCAACATCGGCCAGACGTCCGGCGTCCGCGCGCCCGCGTTGACGATGGCCGTCGCGCCCTTGCTCCAGGCATCCGCAAGGCCCACGCCCAGCGTGAACGTCCAGTTGAAGGCGCCGGCATGCAGCACCCGGTCCGCAGGGCCGATGTCGTGCCACCCGGCATGCATGGACTGCCGCGCCCAGAAGGACCGATGCGCATGTAGAACCCCTTTGGGCACGCCGCTGGAGCCCGAGGTGAAAATCAGAAGCGCCGGATCCTGGGCAGCGGTTTCGGGGAAGGCAACCGCGGGCCCGTTCGCCAGGTCGGCGATGCTCAGACACGTCGCGCCTTTGGGACGCATCGTGCCGCCCACGACGACGCTGGGTGCTACGACCTCCAGAATCTGCTTGAGCTCCTGGTCCGACAGTTGCGACGACAGCGGCGTGGCGACCAGGCCCGCAGCAATGGCCCCGAAATATGCAATCGGAAACTCGGGAACGTCCCCCAGCAGAAGGGCGACGCGGTCCCCGGGACGCGCGCCGCGGTCCAGATAGGCGCCCGCCGCGCGGGCCACATCGCTGCGAAGTTCGGCAAAACTCCAGTCGCGCATTACACCCAGCGCGGGGTCGACGGCGATCAGAGCAGGCTTGTCAGGTGGAACATCGGCGCCCAGGCAGTAGGCGGCAGCGTTGAAGCGTTCAGGGCACGGCGGCAAGTCCCCCGCCAGAAAGACGCTTGGCTCGCACATGCCCGTCAGAATTGGATCAGGAACCGGGTCCCGCCGTCTTCCCCTGGATCCTCAAGCGAGATCCGCGCGCCATGTGCCAAAAGAAGCGTCTGAACGATGGCAAGCCCCATGCCCGTCCCGCCGGTGTCGCGGCGCGTGGTGAAGAACGGCTCGAACACCTGTGCCTTGTTGCCGCTGGAGATCCCCGGCCCATTGTCCCAAACGCGCAGCCACGGACCATCGTCGTTTCGGCCAGTGTCCAGCGTCAGTTGCGTCGCGCCTGCCTGTTCGGCGTTCTCGGCAAGATGGCCCAAAACGACCTCCAGACCCGACTTCGCCAACGGTATTTCGACCGAGTCGTTGTCGACCACCAGCTTCGTCGTGTTGAGCCGTTGTTCAAGAGACGCCATGCAATTCCGCAACCGCGAGCTGCCCTGGTGTTCCGGCATCCGTGCCGCCGCGATCTGGCGCGCCGCACCCAGAAGCTTGACCGCGCGCTTTTCGGCCCCGGCAATCGTGTGGACACGCTTCAGTGTTGCGGGCGGCAGGTTTTCCTCTGCCTCCAAAAGCTCGGCCGCGCCCCGAATGGCGGTGAGCGGTGTCTTCAACTCGTGCGTCACGTGATCGGTGTAGCTGCGCACTGCCATCTCGCGGGATTGCAGCACATCCGCCATGTCCAGCACGTCCTGCGCCAATTCGCCGATCTCGGGCGTACCGTAGTGATCCAGTCCCTCGGGCGCCGCACCGCCCCGGATGGCCTGAGCTCGCGCCGCCAGCGCCTGCACCGGCGAAAGGATGAGCCGCCAGAGCAGTAGTCCAAGCACGAGCGTTGCCAAGAACGACCCCGCCGCCACGATGAATACCGCGTTTCGACGACCCGTGAGCGGCGTCAGGATGTCAGCCAGAAGCGCGGCATAGACCGGCAGGACGAGGATCGCCATAAGCGAGCCTCCCAACACCAGCATCAAAGGCGGGCGCCATTTCGGCTCTACGAACCGAGACACGGACCCATCCGAAGTCCGACGCCGTGCAGCGTCTCGATGGCATCCGTGCAACCCGCATCGGCCAGCTTCGACCGCAGGTTGCGCAAATGGCTGTCGAGCGTGCGGTCACTGACCACCATGCCCGGGCCCCAAATGGCGTCGACCAGTGCCGGTCGGCTGAACACCTGCGTGGGGCGCGACATGAGCTTCGACAGGATTGTCAACTCGGTCGAGGTCAGCGTCACATGGGCGTCGTCGACCTTGCAAACGTGGCTTTCCGGCATCAGCGTCAGACGCCCGATCTTGAGCGCCGAGGTGTCGGTCGCCGCCGGTTCCCCTGACACCGCGCCGCCTGCGCGTTTCAGGATTGCACGGACGCGGGCGACCAATTCCCGCGGCGAAAACGGCTTGGTGACGTAATCGTCGCCGCCGAGTTCCAATCCGAGAATTCGGTCTACCTCGTCATCGCGGGCCGTCAGGAAAAGGATGGGCAAATCGCTGTCCTTGCGGATCGCCTTGCAAAGCTCGAGCCCATCCATTTCAGGCAGGCCAATATCAAGCACCGCCAAGGCCGGACTGATCGCTCGGGCCTGGCTCAGGCCTTCGGCGCCATCGCGGGCCAGCACGGCGTCGAATCCGGCGCGTTCCAGCGCCATGGACAAAACATCTCGGATCTGCGGGTCGTCATCGACCACCAGAATGGTTTGCGTACTCATGAGCGTGCCACACTACCTTTTTGCAATGACCCGTTCTGGGTCCCGTTATGCGTGATGGAGAGGAGAGGTGCAAACCCGCCGGGACGCGAGGGGACAGTAGCGACCCGGCGGGGTAAATGCGTGCCTTGGAAAACAATATCGCCGAGCAAGGTGCAGATAGGCCCTTCGGTTCGTGCAGCCTCTGTGCAGACTATGGCAAGAATGTGTCACCAAAATTCAAAGTATTGAAATTAATATAAAAATTCCAGCGTTGCATGCCGCTTGGCGGCCCGGTAATTCCACCTCATGCCGCGCTTCGCCCTTCAGGTCGAATACAACGGCCAGCCGTTCTCTGGCTGGCAACGCCAGGCGTCTGCACCATCTGTGCAGGAACGTCTGGAAATAGCCTTGGCAAAGCTCGAATCCGACCTGCCGTCGGTCGCCGCGGCGGGGCGGACGGATGCAGGCGTTCATGCGCTTGGACAAGTCGCGCACATCGACATGGCCTGCGACTGGGATCCGTTCCGATTGTCCGAAGCGTTGAACTACCACTTGAAGCCCGATCCGGTGGCGATCACCGCCTGCGCCGCGGTCGATGACGACTGGCACGCTCGGTTTTCGGCAATCGAACGAAACTATCTCTACCGGATCGTGATCCGCCGCGCGCCTTTGGTCCATGACAAGGGCCAGGCGTGGCGCGTGATGCAGGACCTCGACCTCGCGGCGATGCGCGAGGCCGCCGCTCACCTGATCGGAACCCATGATTTCACGACGTTCCGCTCGACGATCTGCCAGGCGAAGAGCCCGGTGAAGACGATGGATCAGATCGCGTTCGAGGCGCACCCCTACCCCGGCGGTCTGGAAATCCAGGCGCGGCTGCGCGCACGGAGTTTTCTGCACAATCAGGTGCGCTCGATCATCGGAACGTTGGAGCGTGTGGGCGCCGGCGCCTGGGACCCGGCGCGTGTGGCAAAGGCGCTGGCCGCACGGGATCGCGCAGCCTGCGGGCCCGTGGCACCAGCGGACGGGCTTTACCTGACGAAAGTGCGGTATCCAAAGGACGTCTTTTGACACACGCCTTTGGACCGATCTCCTCTACCGGGATATCGGCTTGGGGACGGTTTAATTAGCTCCCGTAATAGATTGGTATTTTTGACCTTTCGAATTTGAAAGGCAGCGGCGCCTCTGCGCCCCATGATGTCCAGTCGACGTCGGGGGGGCCCGACTGTCGTAGCTTACAAAGCGCGCACAAGTTGAAACGCGCCGGACGGTGGGATGCGAGCCCCGGGGTTCTCGGCCCGGTGCAAGGTTCGAACGGGGCGGATCATCCGCGAAAGCGATTGCCAGCGGGTAAAGCGACCGAGCGGTGCGGTCAGACACGTGTCGAATCCAGCCCAGCTGCGGTTTCTTTCTGGCGCAGATGTGCCGTGGACCGCCGCTGGCGGCGGGGCGGAACCCCGAAGCAAGGAATCACTTACGCCGAAGGCGCTCCATTCGAAAAGACCGCTCTACCTCCGCAAGGCGGGCAGGCCAATGCCTGTCGCCTCGAACCCACCATCGGCGGCGAGACACTGGCCGGTGATGAAGGACGCCTTGTCGGAACACAAAAAAACAATGGCCTCGGCGATTTCTGCCTCGGTTCCGTAGCGATTGAGCGGCAACGCGTCGTGATAGGCGTCGATGATGTCCTGCGTGTGCACCGCCATGGCAAGCTTCGTGCGGACCGGCCCAGGCGCCACGGCATTCGCGCGAACGCCGTATTCGCCAAGTTCCGCCGCCTGTTGTAGGGTCAGTTGGATCAGCGCAGCTTTTGACGTGCCATAGGCCACACGTAAGGTCGAGGCGCGAAGGCCGCTGATGGACGCGATATTGACGATGGCGCCCTTGGTTTCCTTGAGCGCGGGCGTGGCAGCTTGGACAGTCAAAAACGGACCATCGAGGTTCGTGGCCATCACCGTGCGCCAGCGCTCGAAACTCGTCCCTTCGATCGGGCCGAAATCGGCGACGCCTGCATTATTCACAAGCGCATCGATTCGACCGAAGTGTTTCAGTGTCTCCGCCACCATGCCCGGCACCGAGGCCGGATCAGAGACGTCGCAATCGATACCGTGAACATGGTCGAGCGTGGTGACGGCATCGGCCAGCGCGTCCGTATCGCGGTCGATCATGGCGACCTGCCAGCCCTGCCCGACAAAAAGCCGGGTCGTGGCCAGCCCGATACCGCGCGCCGCACCGGTGACAATCGCGGTCTTCACGCGCTGGGCTCTCCCAGCGCCTGCAAACGCAGCGCCAAAACCCAGGCGACGGCGACCACGACAGACAACGTCCAGGCACCCGCGGTGAAGGTCGCGACAATGGCGAGGAACATCAGGAAAGACGTCAACGTGCCCGCCACCTCGCGGAAAAGGTCTTCGGTGATGATCAACATCTCGGACCCGGTCAGGACGGCGGCCAAAGCAATGGCCGCCAGCGCGACCCAGAGCGGATTGAACCCGCCCTCGGTCAGCATGGTGAAGACGCTCCACGGCCCGCTTGGATCAATCGTGCCGGTGCGCTCGAGCACCCAGAAGGCCGCGATCAGGGCAATGGCGATGGATACAGGCGCGGCAATCCGGCGATGATACCAGTCGAAGCGGCCAAAGAAGAGCGCGAGCGTGATCCAGGCGGCGGCAATGACGGCCAATTGCCCGACCTCAACGCCGACGTTGAAGCCAATGAGTTTCGCCACGAAGTGCTGCTCGCCAAGGCCGAAGTCCTGCAACACCGAGGCAAACCCGAGCCCGTGCAAAAGACCGAATAGAAAGACCACGATAGGACGCCAGGGTGTGAGATTGCGGAAGAACAGGTTTTCGACGCCAACATAGACGATGGACGCGGCGATCAACGGCTCGACGATGTCGGGTGAAATACGTATGATTTCGAGAGCGCCCAGCGCCAGCGTGATGGTGTGGGCCAGCGTGAAGGCCGTGACCTGCCACAAAAGGGGGGCCATCCGAAGCGACAGAAAGAACAGCCCTAGAACGAAAAGGATATGGTCCAGACCTTTCGGCACGATATGGTCGAAGCCCGCTTCGATATAGCTGACCAGCGCCTCCCACGCGGTCTGTTCGAAGGTGCCGGACCTCGGCACGGGATCGCTTTCCATACCAGGGCTCAGAAACGCGGCGTATCCGCCCTCGACCCCCGCCTGTCGCACGACAAGTGGACCCAGCGCGGGCGCCCAGCCAATGGTGAGTTCGGAAGCCTCTTCGGGAAGCAAGGCGATGAACTCCACTGTGGAAATGCGGGCAAGCTCGATATTTCCCACTTCTGGCACGTTGATGGCTTCGAGTGTCAGGGGCAGCGTCTCACCACCGACGCGGACGTAGATACTCTCGCTGATACCTGGCCAAGCCGCACGGATTTCGTCCACCATCTGTTCGGGTTCCAGCGCCCGAAGCCGGTCATATTCCCCATCGTCTTCAGCATCTTGCGTGTTGGCGAGCGTTTCAAGATCAAGCCCGGCAACGGCGGCTTCCACCATCCAATCGATCGAGATTTCGACCTGATCCTCGGCGATGAGGAAATCCATGATGGCGGGTTGCACTTCGTGCGCGCGCAAAGACGTGACGAGGCCAAGGGTTGACAGCCACCCGACAAGCAGCAGTTTGAAAAGAAAACCGAAAGGTCTGGCCAAGGTCATGTTCCGCACCCTCATTACTGCTGCTTCCATGGCATTTATTGCTGTCGCCGCCAAGGGCCATGAATTCTGGATCGATCCGGTTTCGCATATGGTCCCGGCTGGTGCGCCGGTGGAGGCAGAAATCCGGGTAGGCGAGGCGTATGAAGGAGGGCGACAGCCCTACATTCCCCGCAATTTTCGCCGTTTCGACTACGCACTTCAGGGGGAGATATTTTCAGTGGATGGCACCGTCGGCGACCGCCCTGCAATGGCGGTTGAGCCAGACGGCGAAGGCCTGCTGGTGGCGATCCATGCCACGACTGACATGCACATCACCTGGAGCACCTGGGAAAAGTTTAAAAACTTCCTGACCCACAAGGACCTGACCTGGGGTTTGGCGGAACACGATGCGCGGGGGCTTTCCCGCGAGAAGGTACGTGAACGCTATTCCCGCTATGCCAAGTCGCTGATCGCGGTGGGCAACGGTGCTGGCACCGACCAGGTGACGGGGATGGTGACCGAGATCGTCGCGCTGGAAAACCCTTACACCGGCGATATGGGCGATGGCTTTGATATCCAGGCGCTTTATCAGGAAGAGCCGCTCCGCAACGTGCAAATCGAGGTGTTTCGGAAAGCGCCGGACAATAGCGTCGAGATCACGCTGGAACGGACGGATGACGAAGGTAGGGCGACCATTCCAGTGGAGCCGGGAAACCGGTACATGCTCGACACTGTTGTCCTGCGCCCGCTCGACGTCGCAGAGGACGGCGATCCATCCTGGGAGACACTCTGGGCCAACCTGACTTTTGAAGTTCCGGGCGCCCTTTGAAAACGATTGCGCCGGCTCCGCCGCCGCGGCGGGGCCGTGGCTGCGCCACCGCTAGGGGCTTTGCCCCCGCTACCCGTTCCGGGCAGCTCCCAGGATATTTTTAGGTCAATGGAGACCTGTCCAGCACTCCAGGTCGCATTCTCCGCGGTTCCATCGACCTGCAAGTATCCCGGGGGGAATTGCCCGAAGGGCAAGGGGGGCAGAGCCCCCATGCGCGCCGATGGCGCGCCCCTTCGCGACGCCGATCAGGCGGCGCAAAACCTCATGCCCAAAACTCTGCGCGCACGAGCGCAGAGCGTGGACCGTCCGGCGTTTCGACCGTGACCTCGGTCTCGGGGTCCCAATGGGTCATCCGCACCATGCCCACGGCAACATTGGTGTCGAAATCCGGCGACCAGGCCGCAGACGAAATCCGGCCCACACGCTTGCCGTTCGCCGTGATCGGCCACCACCGGTCGCACCGGGGCACCGGGGGTCCGTCGATGGCAACGGCGCGGATCTGTTGTACCGGGCCTTCCTTGGCGACACGCAAAAGCGCATCGCGCCCGATACAGCCGATGGCGGTCTGCGTGCTGCAGAAGCGGCCCAACCCGCATTCGTGCGGGGTGTTGTCGTCAGTCATGTCGTTGCCATAGGACAGAAGTCCGCCTTCGACCCGTTCGATCAGATTGGGACATCCCGCGTGAACATCCATTGAAGCCCCGGCCTCGAAAAGGGCGTTCCAGAGCGGCATCGCAATGTCGCTGCCGTCGACATAGATCTCGAACCCACCCTGCTTCGAATAACCCGACCGCGCCACGACAAGCTCGCGCCCCTGAAAGCTGAACAGCCCGAAGCGAAAGAACCGGACAGCCCGGATACCCTCGCCGAAGACAGCTGCCACAAGGTCCTCGGCCTTGGGGCCCTGCACGGCGAGAGGAGAGACATCGGGTTCGTCGACTAGCACATCCAGCCGATAGCCATAGGCGATGCCCTTCACCCAATACAAAAGGTCACTGTCGGCAATCGAGATCCAGTACCGGTCCTCGCTGAGCTTCAGGGCAACGGGATCGTTCAGCATGCCCCCTGTCTCATCGACGATGGGAACGTAATAGCACTGCCCGGGCAGCATCCCGCGCAGGTCCCTTGGCGTCAGCATCTGCAACAGCCGCCCGGCGTCGGGGCCGCGCAGTTCCACCTGCCGTTCGACGGCCACATCCCAGACCTGGACGGCCTCTTTCAGATGGCGATAGTCCTCTTCCGGGGACCGGAAGACGGCCGGCAGAAGCATGTGATTGTAGACCGAGTAGGCCTTTACGCCTGCAGCCTCGACCCCTTCTGAAAAGGGCGTTCGCCGCAGGCGCCGCGAAAGCGCCAGTTCAACCATGTCAGGTTCCGATCATGTCACGAAGTTTGAATTTCTGGACCTTGCCCGTGGAGGTCTTGGGGATCTCGGTGAAGACCACGCGTTTCGGCGCCTTGAACCCGGCAAGATGCTCTTTGCAGAACCTCAGAATATCGTCCTCCGTGGCCGTTGCCCCCGGCTGCAGCTCGATGAAGGCGCAGGGCACTTCGCCCCATTTTTCATGAGGTTCCGCGACCACAGCCGCGGTTTGCACATCCGGATGGCGATAGAGCATTGCTTCCACCTCGACCGACGAGACGTTCTCGCCGCCCGAAATGATCACGTCCTTCAGGCGGTCCCGGATCTGGATGTAGGCGTCGTCATACATGACAGCCGCATCGCCGGACCAGAACTTGCCGCCCTCGAATGCCTCTGCCGTGGCTTCCGGGTTCTTGTAGTATCCCTTCATCACCGTATTGCCGCGAAGTGCGATCTCTCCTTGCGTGGCCGCGTCGCGCGGCACTGGCGTGTCGGCCTCGCGGTTCACCACCTCGACGGGTTCCATCATCGGAAACGCCACGCCCTGTCGCGCGCTCCGCTCCGCGCGTGCCTGCATATCGAGGCCGCTCCAGTCGGACTGCGGAATGCATTGCGTGACGTGGCCATAGGTTTCCGTCAGGCCATAGACGTGCATCACATTCATCCCCATCGCGGCTGTTTTTTCCAGGATGGCGGGCGGCGGCGGGGCCCCGGCGGTGAAGACGTTGATCGGCGGATCGAAGGGCGCCTTCGGCGCTTCGTCGCTTTCCGCCATCATCTGCAGAACGACGGGTGCTGCGCCTATGTGCGTGACGCCTTCGTCTGCGATGGCGTCAAAGAGACGCTTGGGTTCCGGCAGGCGTGTGAACACCATCTTGGTCCCGTTGATCGGGGCCGCCCAAGGGTGACACCAGCCGTTGCAGTGAAACATTGGCACAATGGAAAGATAGGACGCACCATAGCTGATCGGCCAGGCGGCAGCCGTTCCCATGGCCATCAAGTAAGCGCCCCGGTGGTGATAGACGACGCCCTTCGGGCGCCCGGAGGTGCCGGAGGTATAGTTGATCGCAATCGCCTGCCATTCGTCAGCGGGCAACCCGTCGCCCTGCATCGGCGCGGCCTTGAGCAGATCGTCATAGGTTGGAGCACCGGTGCCCGGTGGGCCCTCGGGGTCGGTGATCTCGACGACCGTGATGTCCTGGTCAAGTTCGGCCATGGCCTGATCGAGAAGTTCGCGAAAGGCGGTGTCCACCACCACGACCCTGCAGTCCGAATGCTGAAGGATGTAGCCGACGGTCTCGGGCTCCAGACGGATGTTGATGGCCCCCAGAACACCGCCGGTCAGCGGCACTGCAAAGTGAAGTTCGAACAACTCCGGGATATTTGGCGCAATCACGCTGACGGTGTCGCCAAGGCCAACCCCCATCTCTTTCAGGCCGCTTGCAGCACGCCGAATGCGGTCGGCCGTCTGACCCCAGGTCCTTCGCTCATCGCCGTAGACGACAGCGGTTTCCGGGCCAAAGACATCTGCCGCCCGGTTCAGGAACGATATGGGCGACAAAGGCACATAGTTGGCGTCACACTGCCCCAGAGCCTCGAAATTCTCACGCATGACGGTCCTCCTCCTCTTCCGTCACTCCGACCCGGTTTGGCCCGGTTTTCCCGACGAGCCGACCAGTGGTTACTTTGGCCCGTGCCAGTCGATCTGGCAAATCTCGGCGGAACGACCGTCGAAGTCCCAGACCCGGCCATAGGCGCGCACCCGGCCCTTTGTGGCCGTTGCGACCGTGATGTCGGGGCCCATCCAGTATTGCGTGTTGGTGATGACGATGTCTTCGCCCTTGTGGCCTTCCACGGGTACCACTTCGCCCTGGATTTTCTTGCCTACCATCAAGCGTCGCGTTTTGCCCTCGTTTTCGTAAGCAATCTCGGCCCGCTCGGCGCCCAGGAATTCGCTCACCAGCACGCTGAACAGGCCGGTCGTGCCCCGTGCTTTGCCGTTGAAGACCTGTACCAAACCGTCATAGGCCGCTTCGCTCGCACGGTCATCAATGAAGACGGCGGCTTTCCAATTGCCCCGCGCCATCAAACCGGGGATCTCGATCAACAAGCCAATATTGAGCCCGGAGAGGTCTTCGTCGCCGAAGCTTCCCTCGTCGATGCGAATACCGCCCCAGGTTTGGCAATAGCCCTCCGTTGGCGGATGTTGGCCAAGGCTGACCACGCAGGGGCAGAACACCGTGCAGTTGCAGTTCAGGATCAGTTCGCCCTTGATCGCCCAGGGCGTCAGTGTGGTGTCGAGCGCCATGCGGCTACCTCCTCAGATCAACAGTGTCAGAACGCCCAAGCCGATCAGCCCCGCGCCCAGTGGTTTCGTAATCTCGCGCCCCCAAACGGGGAGTTTTTCAAGCGTCATCAGCACCATGGCCAGTCCCATGAACAGGAGCGACATCGTGCCGCCCACAAA
>JASJDQ010000245.1 GCA_030065075.1 Paracoccaceae bacterium
TCGACCAGCACCCAGTTCTCGCGGATCAGGCCGTGTTCCACGCGCCAGAAGTCGAGGCTGCGAAGCGTCACCTCTTGCCCCGATGGAGCGATGCCCATCCAGCCATCTCCGGTGATGGTCAGCCGCATGTTGGGCCAGCCGGTTTCGGCCACGTACGTGCCTTCGGCGATCCAATGCGACATTAGATCGCCCATGGCGTCCAGCTTTCGGTCGGGCATGGCGCGGAGGAATGGGATCTGATGCCAGTGCCGGAAGCCTGGGACGCCACGGGCCGTGCCGATGCCCGCAGGCCCGTACCAGTTGAAGCGCGGGTGCCAGTGCTCTTCGAGCTTCATGACCTCAGGACCGCCGTCCGCCGGGTGACGGCATAGATCGGTTAGCATATCCGTGACGCGTGTCAGCGCCGCCTTGCCGTCACCTGTCGTGCTCAGTCCATCCTGCGACATCGGCCCGGGCGTGCAGAGGAACTTGCCCAATTGCGGCGCCATGGGCCAGGCACCCGCCTGCATGCATAGCTCGGGGATGTCCCAGATCGCCTGCATTCCGGTGACCTTTCCGCCTTCGATGCGAAAGAACTCGTGGTATCGCATATGGGCGAGATGCCCCGTCGGAGGGATGTTCAGGAGTGGCGCCGTGAAGGTGCCCATGTAGTTGCCCATGCACCCAACCCAGTCCTCTCCTTCCGGCGTGCGGCCCGCGACCACGATCATGTCGCGCCGTTCGAGGTCGGGCAAGGCGGCATGCAGGGGATCGAGGCAGGTACGCGCCCACGCCTCGGCCCCCGCGAGGTCTCCGAACGGGTGGCACATGCGGATGGACGCGTTGCTGTCGAAGCAAGTGTTCAGCGCGGTTTGAACGGCGTCGGGGTCAAAACACGCCATAGCGCGCTGAAATGGCGCGATGGCGGATCTGATCCCGGCGACATCCATTACTCGGCAGCGGTCCCGTAGGCCACGTTCTTACCGCCATAGCGCCGGACGCGGATATTGCATTGTTCGGCGTGGCCGACGAAGCCTTCGAGCATGCAGAGCCGCGAGCCGTATTCGCCGACGAGCGTTGCGGCTTCGTCGGTCAGGATTTTCTGATAGCTGTGTGTTTTCAGGAACTTGCCAACCCAGAGACCGCCCGTGTAGCGTCCGGCTTTCTTGGTGGGCAGCGTATGGTTGGTGCCGATCACCTTGTCTCCGTTGGCGACGTTCGTGCGGGGGCCGAGGAACAGAGCACCGTAAGCGTTCATATGTTCGAGGAACCAGTCGTCCCGGTCCGTCATAACCTGAACGTGCTCATAGGCCATGTCGTTGGCGACGGCGAGCATCTCGTCATAGGTATCGCACAGGATGACGTCGCCGTAGTCCTCCCACGAGGCGCGGGCTGTTTCGGCAGTAGGCAGGATCTCCAGTAGCCGGTTGACTTCGGCAAGTGTCTCGTTTGCGAGCTTCCGGGAATTTGTGATCAGGCAGGCGGGCGAGTTGTAGCCGTGCTCGGCCTGACCGAGGAGGTCCGTGGCGCAAAGCTCGGCGTCCACGGTTTCATCCGCGATGACCATCGTTTCGGTCGGCCCGGCGAAAAGGTCGATGCCCACGCGCCCGAAAAGCTGCCGCTTTGCTTCGGCCACGAAGGCGTTGCCAGGGCCGACCAGCATGTGGACCGGTTCGATCGTCTCCGTGCCAATCGCCATGGCGCCCACGGCTTGAATGCCGCCCATGACGTAGATTTCGTGCGCGCCGCCCATTTGCATGGCGGCGACGATGGCGGGGTGCGGTTCGCCATCCACCGGTGGCGCAGAGGCGATGATCCGAGGCACACCCGCGACACTCGCGGTCAGCACGGACATATGCGCGCTGGCGACCATCGGGAACTTGCCGCCCGGCACATAGCAGCCGACGGATTGAACGGGGATGTTCTTGTGGCCGAGGATGACGCCGGGCAGCGTTTCGACCTCGGTGTCGGTCATCGTGGCACGTTGCGCTTCGGCAAACCGGCGGATCTGGGTTTGCGCGAACTTGATATCTTCCATATCACGCGGGCTGACGCGCGACATGGCGGCTTCGATCTCGCTTTGGCTCAGCCTGAAACTCTCAGGTGCATAATTGTCGAACTTCTGGGAGAGTTCGCGAACGGCGGCATCCCCACGAGCTTCGATATCCGCCAGTGTCGCTTCGACCGTGGCGCGGACCTTGGCGTCTTCCTCTTTCTTCTCGGATTCAGGTTTGGATTGCTTCAGGTGTTCAACAGTCATCTCATATCTCCGGAGGCAGAGAATGACGCATTCTCTGCGGCGATGTCCGGTGCGGACATCGAAGGCTGGGACCCGGAAACCGATTGGGCTTCCGATGCGATTTCTGCGTCAGAAATCGCTTGCCCGGTGCCGAACAGATCGACGCCGAGCTGCAAAAGTACGTGGGGGATATCGACGAATACCCAGTTCTCGACCAGCAGATCGCCCTCGCGCCGCCACCAGTCGCAAACTCGCATGAAAACGCGTTTGCCGGCCGGGTCGACGCCCAGGAAGCGTCCTGTCTGTACGCCGGTCAACGATGGCCAGCCGCCCGAGCAAATGTAATCGCCATCGGCAAATCGTGCGAAATGGGCGGTCATGCCGTTGCCTGCCGCGCCGCCCGACCAACCTTCGAAGGCGGCTTCGAAGGGCACCTGGAAACCAGCGAAATTCTCTATGCCCGTAAAGCTTCCAAAAGCGGCCGGTCCGTACCAAAGCATGTCGTCCGACCAGTAGGGGCGCCAGGTTTCGTCCGGCGTTGCGAGCGCGCGGAGCATGTCGGTCACCATCGCCGCCGATGCGAGACTGCGTTCGGGATCGGTTGTTTCCCAGACCAGTCCATCCTGCGTGGCGGGACCGGGCAGGTAGCCTGTGAAACCGCGATCCTTACCGGGGCTTTCGGTGATCGGCCATTGACCGGCGGCAATCATCAGTTCCGGTAGATCGATGAAGATGTAGCTTTCAACTGCCTTCCCGTTCTCCATCCGGTGGAACTCGCCAACGCGCAGATGCGCCAGCGTCCCGGTCGGCTGGATGGTCAGAAAAGGCGTGTGGAAGTGGCCCGTGTAATACCCGGTCGAGGTGACCCATGTTGCGCCCTCGAACGTTCCGCCGAAGGCGATGTAGTCGGCCCGGCGCAGGTGCGCAAAGCTGGTCCGAAGCGACCCGAGCAACTCGTTGAAATAGCCGCCAACCGAAAGCTCGTTGAACGGGTGAACAACATGCAGGGAGGCGTCCTCGGCAAAGAAACCGGGGTCCGGCGCGCGCAGATAGTCGCGAAACGCAGCCTTTGCGGCGGTGACATCCATCAGGCTGCCTCCGCAATCATTGCTGCCGCCCGGTAGCCGATCATCATCGATGGCGCATTGGTGTTGGCGCTGGTGATCCGTGGCATCACGCTTGCATCCGCGACCCAGAGGTTGGCGATGCCTTTCACGGCCAGTTCGGGCGATACAGGCGCTTCGTTGGTGGTGCCCATCGCCAGCGTACCCACCGGATGATAGGCGGTGCCGCAATGTGCGCGGATGTGCGCGGCGATGGCCTCGTCGCCCTTAACGTCCGGGCCGGGAAAACGTTCGGGTGCGTCGTGGCCGCCAAGGTCTGTTTCGGCCAGAATGCGTCGCAGCCGCGTCACGCCTGCCACCAGGTCCTCCAGATCGCGGGTGTCGGACAGAAGAGCCGGATCAATGGACAGGCCGTTTTCGGTCAGCCTGATCGCGCCGCGTGACCGGGGTCGGCAAAGCGTGACGTCCATGAAATACCCTGCGCCTGGCACAAACCGCCGACCCTGCCAGCCCAACATGAACGGGATTACATGACTTTGCATGTCCGGTTCGGAGTTCTCTCCCCGGGCATTGAAGAACATTCCGCCTTCGACTGTCGGCGACGCAAACCGGCCTGACCGGAGAAGCGCATAGCGCAAGGGGGCCATCGCCCAGGCGGGGGCCTGCGCCCACGTCAGCCCATAACCAGAGCCCGGACCCGCGAAATGCAATCCGACGGCAGGATGGTCATGCAGATTTTGCCCGACACCCGGTGCATCCGTGACCAGATCGACGCCTGCACGCGCCAGGTCTGCGGCAGGCCCGACACCTGAGCGTAGCAGGATTGCAGGCGACCCGATCGCGCCCGCTGACAGGACGATGCCTTTTCGTGCTTCGGCCTCGCCGCCGCCGTCGAAGGTAACGTTTGCCGCGCGCCCTTGCCGGAAGCCCAACCGAACCACGGTTTTCCCGGTTACCACTGTCAGGTGACGGCTGCGTTTGGCCGGTTCGAGGAACGCGTCCGCCGCCGAGCGCCGACGCCCCTTTTCCATGTTAAACCGAAAGACGCCCGCACTTTCGCGTTCGGGCGACGGCGGGGTGTCGCGGTTCGCGCCAAAGAGTTCCGACAGACTTTTCACGAGGGGATGCGCACCATCGAACGCCGCGGGTCTCAGCTTCGTCTCCACGGCCTCGAAGGCCGGTTCCACATCGCTCCAACGCCACCCTGGCAAATTCCAAGCGTCGAAGTCGGCCCGCCGTCCGCGGAACCAGACCATCGAGTTGATCGACCCCGATCCGCCCACCATTCGCCCTCGAGGTATCGCAATTTGCCGCCCGCCCAAGGCGGCTTGTGGTGCGCTTTTGAAGCACCAGTCGCGCGCTCCGCCCATCAGCCAGACAAGTCCGAAGGGCATGGAAACAAGGGGATGCTGCGCCGTTGGCCCAGCCTCGATCAGCAGAACCGAGCCCGCCTCGCGCCGGATCAATTCAGCCGCCACGATGCATCCAGCGGACCCCGCACCGACAACCACGAAATCCGCTACGCGGGAAATCATCCCTTTACCGCTCCTGCCGTCAGGCCGCTGACAATCTGGCGCTGGAAGAACATGACCAGCACGAACAGCGGCGCGGTGGCCGACACCACGGCAGCGACGGCGAACATCACGTTGCCTTCGGTCTGGGTGGTGCCAAGAAAGGCGGCGATGGCGGGCACCATCGTCCGGTTGCTTTCGGATAGCAGCATCGTGGACACGGCAAAGTCGTTATAGGCCAACAGAAAGCTGAACAGCCCCGTGGTGATCACCCCCGGCCACATCACGGGGATGATCACGTGCCGGAAGGCCTGAAACTGAGTGCACCCATCGACCTTGGCGCTCTCGTCCAGCTCTTTCGGAATGTTCTGGAAGAAACTGTGCAGCATCCACAGAGTGAAGGGCTGGTTGATCGCCACCAGCACGATGATCGTGGTTGGCAGGATACCCCAGACGTTCCATTCAAAGAATGGCAGCATGTAACCTGCTACCAGCGTGATCTGCGGCAGCGCGCGGAAAATCAGCGCGATGATCAGCAGCCAGATCACATACCGGAAACCAGACCGCGACAGGGCATAGCCTCCCAGCGTTCCAATGGTCAGCGAGGTGCAGACCACGAACAAACAGACGATGAAGGTATTCAGGACATTTCGCCAGAACTCTTCCTGAATCCAGGCCCCTTCATACCCGGCGCCTGTGAACGCGCGTCCATAGGTTGCCTCGGTCCGTGGCCCGGTGATCGCGTGGGTCCAATCGGCAATCGAGAAGAAATCAAGCTCGACCTTGAAACTGCCCCAGAAGGTCCAAAGGAACGGGAACGCGGCCAGGATCAGCCAGACCACGATGAACCCGTTGGTGGCAATCCTGAGGCCGATTGGCATGCGCTGGGCTTTTGACGCCATTATCCGTGCCCCTTGTTGAAGTCGCGCCAGGTGCGCACCAAAACCGGTGACAGAAGGATCGCGACACCGACGATGGTCATCACGCTGGTCGTGGCGGCGGCCGACAACTGCCTGGTTTCGCCGCCGAGATCGTTGAAGATGATCCAACTGAGCGACGTTGCATGGGCCTGGGCCTGGAATCCGACGATTTCCTCGAAGACGCGGAAGTTATCCATCAGCTTGATCAGCGTAACGAAGGTCACCAGTGGCATGAGGTGCGGCACGACGACGTAGCGGACCTGCTGAAACCGGGTGGCGCCGTCGATTTGCGCCGCTTCGACCTGGTCCTGTGGAAGGGTCTGAAGTCCGGCATAAAACACCACGAAGGCGAAGGGCGCAGAATGCCAGATCCCATAGACAATCAGCGATATCCACATCAGTGGCGTCGACGCCTTGAGCGACAATTGCGGGTCGCCCGA
>JASJDQ010000246.1 GCA_030065075.1 Paracoccaceae bacterium
GCCAGTGTTCGGGCCGGCCAGTATTGTGCAGGGTACGCTTCTACCGTAGCTTCGGGACCAAATCGTGTGCAGTCGGGTCAACTCGTTCATGACGTCCCGGATCGAATTTGTCCCTGTAACGCTTCTGAAGCGTGACGCCTTCTCTGAAACGCAGTTGGGGCATTACTCTGGCGACCCTGACACGCGCCTGATACGACGGCGTCTGGACACGCTGCCGCTGTGGTCTCGCTGGATCGGCCGGTATCTTGCGGCGCGCGAGGCGCGCGCGCTGGAACTGCTGGAGGATGTTCGGGGTGTTCCGCGCCTGATCCATTCGGATCGGGCGGGTCTGGTCCGCAGTTGGATAGAAGGCTCGCCGCTGCACCAGGTCGGTGAAATCGATCGCCGCTGGGCGGATGACGCACACCTCCTGTTGCGGGAGATTCACCGACGGGGCGTAACACACAACGATCTCGCAAAACCACAAAACTGGCTTGTCACCCCTGACGGGTACGCGGCTCTGATCGACATGCAGCTTGCAACGGTGCACCGCAGGCGTGGTTTGCTGTTTCGAATAGGCAAATACGAAGACCTCCGCCATCTCCTCAAGCAGAAGCGGCGATACGCGCCCGACATGCTGACGCCGACCGCGCGGCGTCTGCTGGAGCGCAGATCCTGGGTTTCCAGACTATGGTGGGCCACGTTGAAACCCGTCTATAACGTTGTGACACGACGACTGCTGAACTGGTCGGATAGCGAAGGCCATGGAAAGAGCCTCGAACTCAGGAATGAGGCTGTTCAGGAGTGCTTGCTTGGGACGCCGGGTGTCCGTGATGTGGCCGTCCTGAAGTATCCGCGGCCCGGCGGCACCGGGCTTTATGCCTTCGTCGAGTCGGACGACACCGAAATCCGCGGTGTCGATGCGGCACCGGATCTCCTCCAAATCGTTCCGAAACTGCCGCGGTCGCGGGAGGGTCGCGTCCGTACCGATATCCTGGCGCTCATCGCGGAGAACCGCATTGAGGAACTCGAAAGCTTGATGAAAGACGACCCTGATTTCGCTGCAATCGTCGCGCCGATTGCCAACGGGCGGTTGAACCTGACGGACCGCTACATCGGTTGAAGCCGAGCCGCGATCGAACGGGTCTTGCCAGTCGTCTGACGAGTGATCCGGCCCGGATGCTGTCGAGCTGGCTTCGTGCGTTCTGCACCCCCAAGCGGCCTGCACCCGGCAGATGCAATCGCCCCACCGGTGCTGATGCCTGATGGCACTGCTTACAGGGACCCGTGAATGGCAGTTTCAGCCTTCCTGTGGCTGATGCAGATCATTCCAGGCCAAACCGAACTTTCCCAGATACTTCCGAAGCCGGTCCGCATCGTTCCGAGAGGTCTTTTGCGCACGGGATACCGCGAACAGTTTTCGGCCCGCCTCGCTCAGCGACGACGATTGACGGCAGAGGCGTATGACGGCGGCAAGCTGGACTTCGTCGAACGGATCGATCTCGCCCGCCCTTTCACCGAGAGCCTCAAGAACGACACGTTTGTCATCGTCGCTTGTTGTGTCGCGCCAGGCGGCTAACAGCGTCGCGATTTCGTCGGCGACCATGTTGCGGGTGATGCGGCCGCGGGGCGCGAGGGTGCAGAGCCTCCGAATGGAACTTCCGAAGTCACGGAAATTGCCCGTCCACCTTGTGCCCGGATCGTGCGCGAACCTGAGGAAGTCTTCGCGTGCATCCGCGTTGAACCCGACACGCGTGCCAAGATCGCGCTCGCAGCGGTCCAGTTCGAAGAGGAGGTTGGCTTCGATGTCCTCGCGCCGGTCGCGGAGGGGCGGAAGCGTGAAGCTCCACATATCGAGGCGGGCCAGCAGGTCGGGACGGAACGTGCCCTCGGAGGTCATCTTCCTGAGGTCGCGGTTCGCGCCCGCGATGACGTGAAAACGGCTGGAGACCTCGTAATCCGAACCCAGTGGATAGAACCGGCCCGTCTCGATCGCATGCAGGATCACCGCCTGTTCGTTCAGGCCGAGCGCATCGATTTCGTCGAGGAACACGACACCGCCATCGGCCTCGCGCAAAAGGCCGTTCCGCTCGCTGCCCGCTTGCCCCGCATGGGCACGGCGCTGACCGAAAAGGGTGGCGATGGCGTTTTCGCTGTTGATCGTCGCGCAGTTCACGTGGACGAGATGCCCGCTCACCCGGCGACGGTCGAGTTTCAGGTTGTGGATGCGTTCGGCCAGTTCGGTTTTGCCGGTCCCCGTTTCGCCCAAAAGCAGGATGGGCGCGTCCGACGTGCTGGCGATCAGCTCGATCCGGTCGATCAGGTCGTTATAGGCCATGTTCCGGGTCTGGATGCCGCCCTTGAGCTGGTCGGAATAGGCGCGCGACATCTGGTCGAACCGCTGTTGCAGCGCGTTGTAGCGGCTGAGGTCGAGGTCGATCATGTCGAGTTTGGGCAGGCCGTCATCATCGCGCGGCGGCGCGGTCTGCAACAGCCGGGCCGGGACGTGACGGCTTTCCGTCAGCAGAAACCAGCAAATCTGGGCGACATGCGTCCCGGTGGTCAGATGGACGTGATACCGCTCGCGATCTTCGTCGAACCCGTAGAGACGCGCATAGTCAAAGAGCTTGCCGTAGACCTCCTGAAAGTCCCATGGATCGTCGAGGTCCATGTTGACCAGCATGACCTCGGTATCGGGAGAGTTCTCCTCGACCTCGGCCTTCACGCTGTGAGCGAGGCGGCTGAACTTCATGTCATAGAGAAGCTCCAGCCGGTCGACGTGGAAATCGTCGTGCTGGACAAGGCTGCGCGTCGGCTTCCACTTGCGTTTCTTGCCGACGTCTTTCTGCGTTCCGAGGAATCCGAGCACGACATTTTTCATCAAGCGTATCCATTTGGATAATTCATAATCTTTTTGTATAGTATTTGGAGTAGCGCATTCACGCAAACCCTGATATAGTCTATTTATATCAGTAAGTTACCCGAAAATTACAAAAGCCTACGGTCGCGTCGATTCGTCTGGCAAACCGTCCTTACTGAAAACGAGAAGGACGAGTGACATGGCAAACAAATCCGTGTTTGCATCGATGAAAGGCCGGTTGCTGCCGGCGGCGCGAGCCTCCAACAAGGAGGCAGCACCGGCCTACGCATACTCCGATGCCCATGCGCTGGCGCAAGTGGCCGTGACCGGCACCTTCGGGGGCATGTTCTACCAAGACGCTCAGGACGAGCTGGAATATGTGCTTCTCGTCGCTGACGCTGTCGATGGCGAGACGCTAGCGAAAACCGCCATCTATGCCCGGAAGAAAGGGCATATGAAGGATATGCCGGCGGTCTTGCTGGCGGTGCTGGCGCGGCGCGACCCGGTGCTTTTCCGCAAGGTCTTTGACCGCGTGGTGGATAACGGGAAGATGCTCCGGACCTTCGTTCAGGTGATCCGTTCGGGTCAGACGGGGCGGAAGTCCCTCGGCTCGGCACCGAAGGCGATGGTGCAGAACTGGCTGAACTCGGCGTCCGACCGGGCGCTGATCAACACCAATATCGGCAACGACCCGTCGCTGGCGGACGTGATCAAGATGGTGCACCCGAAGCCGGGGACGAAGGAGCGGGAAGCGCTCTTCGCCTGGATCGTGGGCAAGCCTTGCGATGTGTCGGCTTTGCCGGAGGCGTTGCAGGACTGGCTGCGGTTCAAGGAAACCGGCAAGGGACCTGTGCCCGATGTGCCGTTCCAGATGCTGACGCAGCTGGAGCTCTCCTCGGCCCACTGGTCGCGCATTGCGCGGAAGGGGTCGTGGCAGATGGTGCGGCAGAACCTGAACACGTTCCAGCGTCACGGCGTCTTCGGCGTGGCCAAGAATGTCGACCACGTCGCGGCTTTGCTGCGCGATCCGGAAGCCATCGGCAAGGCGCGAGCCTTCCCGTATCAGCTGATGGTCGCGGCGCAGAACGTCTCGGACGAGATGCCGCGCAAGATCGTCGATGCGCTGCACGATGCGATGGAAATCGCGGCGGGCAACGTGCCGAAGGTCAAGGGTCAGGTCGTGATCTGCCCGGACGTGTCCGGCTCGATGACCTGGCCTGTCACGGGCTACCGACCGGGGGCGACCTCGGCCGTGCGGCACGTGGACGTGGCTGCGCTGGTTGCAGCGTCGTTCCTGCGCACCTCGCGCGGGGTTCAGGTGCTGCCGTTCGACTTCGACGTGCGTGATGTGCGTCTGGAGCCGCGCGATACCATCCTGACCAATGCTTCGAGGCTCGCGGCACTGGCTGGGGGCGGCACGAACTGTTCGGCGCCGCTTCGGTACCTGAACAAGCGTGGTCGCGCACCGGACCTTGTGGTCTTCGTGTCGGACAACCAGTCCTGGGTGGATGCCCGGGCCGGTGGTCAGGGCACGGCGATGATGAAGGAATGGGGAAAGATCAAGCGTCGGAACCCAAAGGCCAAGCTGGTCTGCGTCGACATCGCGCCGTACGGGACCACGCAGGCGCAAACCCGCGAGGACGTGCTGAACATCGGTGGGTTCTCGGATGCGGTCTTCGACCAAATCGCGGCCTTCGCCTCCGGCGAAACCGGTGCCGAGCACTGGGTCCGCGAGATCGAGAAGATCGAACTTTGAAATCGTTCCGGGCGGGAGACCGCCCGGGGCAGCCAGAGGCCAAGGATCAGGTCCGGGGCGCCCAACAGAGAAAAAGGAGAATACTGCGGCGAATGCCGGTGGAACTACATTCCAACCCTAAGGATAGGGGTTCGATTCCCCACCGCTTGGAAACAGGCGGCTCTGGTCGAGAATTTCACCGATCCCTTGTCGCCGCTTCGAAAGGAATCATTCGGCGAATGCCGGCAGAACTACAGCCTTACACGCCCGAGAAGTGGGTTCGATTCCCACCATTGCCGAACGGCGATGTCGTCTACTGGTTAGGACGCGGAAACGTTTTGCCACCTTTTGTCGCCGAGCCGACATCATCCGGGCGGAATGCCGGTGGGACTACATTTTCAGATAATGTCAGACGTCTCATCATTTCCTTGTCCGCCTGACCGAAACGAAAGGAATATCGCGGCGAATGCCGGTGGAACTACAGCGCTTTTAACGCCCAGGTTGCGGGTTCGAATCCCGTCACGTCCGCCAAAACTTCTGGACGTGTAGCTCAACTGGATAGAGCAGGTACACGTTTCACCTCCACCTTGTCGCCGCATCGCGCCCGTAGCTCAGCGGTCAGAGCACCCGCCTCTTAAGCGGTTGGTCGTGGGTTCAAATCCCACCGGGCACACCAGACACCGCGCCGCTCGGCGCAAAAGAAGAAAGGAATGAAATCCGGGGGAATGCCCGTGGGAATACATCGCTTGAAACGAACCGCCGAAAGGCTTCTCACGATCTCCTTGTCCCCCGGACCGACACGGGACACGGCGAATGCTGAAGGAACTACATGGCACCAAACCCCGGATCGGCCGAGTGGGTTCAACTCCCCTCCTTGCCAGCGCCCAGACGGAAAACGCTTCTTCGGAAGCGGGGCGGGCCCCGGAAACCGTTTCTTCCCTCTTGTCGCCGTGACTTTTTTCAACCGGCCTACCGCGCCCTGCGCTACTTGAGGCCTTGATCGGCTGTAGCTCAGCGGTAGAGCGGCGGATTGTTAATCCGCGGGTCGCTGGTTCGATCCCAGCCAGCCGAGCCAGAGATGAAAGGAACGAAGAGCCCGGGCGAATGCCGGTGGAACTACAGATTGCAACTCTCCAGGTCGCGGGTTCGAGTCCCGCCGCAGCAACTCCCTTTGGGATTGGTGCGTAGCTCAGACGGTAGAGCAGGCGTTTCACCACATCCTTGTCGCCCGGACTTTGAAAGACAATCAAAATGACTGACGTCAGAAGAAGCAAATTCCTGAGCCTTGTCCTTCGGCACAAACCGGAGGAGATCGGGCTTCAGTTGGATGCCGAAGGTTGGGCTTCCGTTCCCGATCTGTTGGCGCGGCTCGAGACCACGCGTCATGCGATAACGCTGACCGATCTCGAGCGGATCGTGGCCCAGAACGACAAGAAACGGTTCACCCTGTCCGCGGACAAATCCCGCATTCGCGCAGCCCAAGGTCATTCCATCGAAGTCGCGCTTGGTCTTGGCCCGGTCACACCGCCCGAGACGCTCTATCACGGGACCGCGACGCGGTTCGTCGATGCGATCCGG
>JASJDQ010000247.1 GCA_030065075.1 Paracoccaceae bacterium
TGCGCACCTCGGAGCTTCTTTCAATCGAACGCATGGTCAACCACCTGCCGGTCTTCGGCGATTACAAGATGGAGCGCGTGACCGAGGTCTCGAACACCGTATTCGACATCCTCGCCGAAGAAGAAGGTCTGGACATCCTCTGGGGTGTCGTCCGCGCGACTTTGCCGGAACGACTCTTCGATACGGCCTATGCGCTCGCCTGTGATGTCGCTGCCGCAGACCTCAAGGCCGGGCAATACGAACTCCGGCTTCTCGAAGACATGCGCTACGAACTCAACATCGACCGTCTGCTCGCCGCCGCGATCGAGGCCGCGGCCCGCGCCCGTCATCGCACGCTCTAGAAAGAACGCGGCCAATTTTGCTCAAATTATCCTTCGCCCGTTGAAAAATATCCCGGGGGAATTGGCCGGCAGGCCAAGGGGGCAGAGCCCCTCGGGCCGCATTTGGAAACAGCAAGCTGCGGTTGCCGCGGGAAAACCGCAGGCATTTCGCTGAAATTCCGCTTTTTCGCCCTTTTTCCGGCCTATGGCTTTCTGAAAGGTGGAGATTGGGTATGAACTTTACAGTTGAAGATTCGCACGATTTTTTTGACCAGCGTTCGGATTGGGGTGTGACGCTCTCGGAAACGACGTCGCAACGCAGCCTTGCCGGACGCGTGCACTATATCGGCGGCTATATCCTCTTGCTGCTGGCGGCCTTCCTCTTCCTACCGGTTCTCGCAGGCCTAATCTTCTTTCCCGAGACCCGTGGCATCGCGCCTGAAATCGGGGTCGTTACGGCCATTATCGCTGTCGGTATCTTCCTTAAGGTTCGGGCATCCCGCCTGCCAAGAAATGCTGTGCAGATCGACTACAGCGCAAGTGAAATTCGCTTGGGAAGCCAGAAGTCGGACGGCACCTTCATCCGGCAGCGCGTCATCTCTTTCCGCGACATCGACGCGGTTTCGGTCGAACACTTCGAGGGCGCGGCGCCGATGCTTTGCCTCAGCACCGCCGGCGAAGACATCACGATGCCCTTCAACGGCGTCGATGGCGGAGATGTCGAGGACCTCGCGGTCCAGATTGCCGAGGCCCGCGAAAGCGCGCTCATGGCTCCGGTGCGCTCGCGGATTCAAAGCACGATAAACAGCTTTGGCGCCAGCATTCGCGAAGTGAAATCACGGGTTCGCTCGTCCATCGCCCCGACCTAAGGCGCCGGTATCCAGGTCGTCTTTCTTCCAAAAGCCGGCCCGGCCTGCGACGAGTTCGCCTATAGCCGCGCCCAGCCCCGGATCAGCTCCTTCTGCAATTGCCGGGAACGGCGCGCATAGCTCTTTGCGCCCTTCGGGTTCTCACGTGCCTCGGCCGGTATCGCATCCCGGCGCGCCGTGTCCGCGCTGAAGAAAGCGAATGCCAACTTCCGGCCGCCATCCACTTCGATGAACCCGGCCAGCGTACTGACAAAGTTGAGCGTCCCGGTCTTCGCCCGTACCAGAACGCCGTCCGGGGCAGGCCGCGCCTTGTCCATCGACAGGTTGACAGACTTCAAAAGCGCGGCAAACCCATGCCGGCGGCGCAGCACTGCGACCATGTCTTCCGGCGTGATCGCACTGTCATATCCCAGACCCGAGTGATCTCGAAACGCCACCCGGCCCGCACCTTGACCGCTGACATAAGACGCCATGGCCCGCGCGGACGCGCGCAAACTCTCGACCGATCCGTCTGTCGCTGAAGCTGTCAGCCCGGCCACTTCCGCCGTCAGGTTGGTCGAATACTTCAGCATCCCCTGCAAGACCGGCACCAATGTGTCGCTTTCAACGCGGGCCAACAGCTGACCGACCGGCGGGATCGCCAGGACCTCGGCGGGGCGCAACTGCAACCCGTTCGACCGCGCCAGCGTGCGAAACACATCGCCTGCGTAAAGCGCGGGGTACCGAACCGGCAGCCAACGCGCCCCATTCTTGCCAAGCGCCCTGCGCGCGACCGACCAATGGTCTCGCCGCCCGTTTGTCCAATGGTCAAAGATCGGCGTCCGCCGGTCGACGACCGACATCGACGCGATGTTCGTCGCCGGGCTGAACCGCAGCGCACGGGCGTGCATCGTGATGTCATAGGCATCGTCCTGCGCGCGCTTCCATTCGAAGTGGACGCGATTGAAGTTCAGGTTCAACCCGCCATAGGCCGCATTGTAGCTGACATGCTCCGGCTGGTTCGGATCGATCCGATCACCCCGCGGAAGCCCGCCTGCCCAAATCTTGAAGTCGCCCAGGACCTCGGTGAGCCCAGTCTCGCGAAGTTGGACCGCCAGATCCGCCAAACGGTCGGTATCCAGCGTTGGATCGCCACCACCCACAAGGATCAGATCGCCGTCCAACCTCCCATTCCGAACGGGCCCCGTGGCCCAAACCTCGGTCCCGAACCGATAAGACGGCCCAAGCTTGTCCAGCGCGTAAATCGCCGTGATCGTCTTCAGCGTCGAAGCCGGCGGCAAAAACGTCGTGCCCAGCCGCGCCTCCAGAACCTCACCGGTCACGACATCGGCCACCGCGTAGCCGACATCGCCGCCAAGGTCAGCCTTCTGGATCAGGTACTCACTTTGCGAAACCAGCTTCTTCGGCGCCGCAGGCGCAGACACCCTCGGCAGCGGACGAAGGCTCGTCTCCGGCGCACCTGCCAGAGCCGCGCTCCCCGCGCTTGCCGCGAGCCCCCCCAAAACCACACGTCGTGTCAGACCGCTCGACATGGGGCTTGGTTTAACGCCCGAAGGGTTACGCAAACAAGAACCGCGCGCAGACTTCATGGAATTGTGACCAACTGGTCTCAGTCGACGCGCCAATCGCCGTTTTCGCGAATGCGCGTCGACGAAATGTCGCGCATCGGCACATTGACAAAAACCCAGGCGGGCGGCTCGGCGCGCCCGATCGACACGGCCGCGCGCGCCTTGATCTTGTGACGCCGAAAGACTTGCGCCGCCGGGCTCATCCGGGCCGAAATCCGTTGACCGGGCCGAGCCATCACGGCGACCGGCACCAGCCCCATGATCGACCGCCAGCTTTCCCACTTGTGAAACGTTGCCAGATTGTCCGCGCCCATCAGCCAGACAAACCTCACACCCGGATACCGCGCCATTATCTCTGCCAACGTCTGAAAGGTATAGCGCGTGCCCAACCGCGCTTCCAAATCCGTCACATGAACCCGTGGATGCTGCATGACCTTACGTGCATGCCGCATCCGGTCCGCGAGCGGCGCAGGCCCCCGCGTCTTCAATGGGTTCCCGGGTGACACCAGCCACCAGACTTCGTCCAGCCCGAACCTCTTCAAAGCCTCGCGCGTGATCAACGCATGCCCCTCGTGGGCCGGATCGAACGATCCACCCAAAAGCCCGATGCACATGCCCGGCTTGGCCGGCGGAAATCCTTCCCACATGGGCAGAATTGGTGTCGCGGCAGGCTCCAAATGTCCAGAGCGGTCTCGAAACACCCCGGCCGCTTCATCTGGCCAAAAATACGCAAGAAAATTCTGACACAGAATCTTCGGGCCGCGCGGAATGCGCGGCCCCGTCGCGACGCTGGCAGGCGGCGCAAAACCTTTGCTGACTATCGCTCCAGCACCTCGACCGACAACACCGTCGGCAAATGGCGCACGGTTTCCTCCCAGCTTTCACCTTCGTCCCGGCTTGCAAAGATCGACCCGGTATTCGTCCCGAAATATAGCCCTGCAGGGTCGCGCGCATCACCCGCCATGGCTTGCCGCAACACCGTGAAATAGGCCTGGCCCGGCAAACCCTCGCGTTTCGCCGCCCAGGACTTGCCGCCATCGGTGGACTTCCAGACCGCCGCTTCGGCATCGGGCGGAAACCGTCCTACGGCATCACCGTTCAACGGCAGCACCCAGATCGTATCGGCATCCCGCGGATGCACCCGGATCGGAAACCCGAAGGTCGAGGGCAACCCCGCGGTCCGATCATCCCAACTGCGCCCGCCGTCCGTGCTCCGCCAGACGCCGTGGTGGTTCTGCTGATACAGCACATCGCCGCCTGCCCGCATCATGTTGTGGACGCAATAGCCGGTGTCGCCATCGCGCGGTGCGGCTGGATGCGCGTGATGCCCACAAGCTTCGGCGTTCGACAGGCGGTTCCGCCGCTCCCAGGTCTCGCCTCCGTCCTCGGTCGCGAAAACGCCGGCGGCCGATATGCCGACCCACAGCTTCTCCGGCGCGCCCGCATCGCCAAGGATCGTGTGCAGCGTCAATCCCGCACCACCCGGGTTCCACTCGCCACGCGATGCATGATTGCTCAACTCCTCCACCCGTTGCCAGCTTTCGCCGTCATCCTCGCTGACAAAAAGCTGCGCGGGCTTCGACCCCGCATAAAGCCGCCTGCCAATCCGCACGATCGACCACAAGGCATCGACCTCGCCATCGAACAAACCGGGCCCCGACGCTTCCCAGCCGAAAACCTCGGCCATTTCGGGCTCGCCCACGATCATATCCTCGACCTGACCCTTGGCGAACAGTGTCTTTTCCCACGTCGCGCCCCCGTCGGCCGTGCGCCAGACACCCGCGCCAAACCAGTCATTGCCGCCCGCGGCCCAGATCACACCCGTATCCGGGTCGCCCACCACATGATTGATGGGCCAGAGATCGCAAAACGGACCGCGCACCTCTCGGGTCGCCTCATCAACCAGAAACGCCCCCTTCGTGGTGCCGACCAAAAGTGTCACGTCGCTCATCGACCAACCCTCCCTGCAAAACCCTAACACAGAACGTCATTTGACACCTCCCTTTTCGCGCCGCACAGTCCTGGCCATGGCCAGCTATGACGCGAAAAAGATCGGCGACCTGCACCGCCACTTGCACGCCCACATGCCCTCCGACCCGGCGCTTCGGGTGAAGGCACTCGAAAGCCTCGCCGTGGAAAAGGGCCTCGTGGCGCAGGAAACCATCGACACCTGGGTCGAGATGTATTCCGACAAGGTCGGCCCGATGCGGGGTGCCCAGGTCGTCGCGCGGTCCTGGACCGATCCCGAGTTTCGCGCGCGCCTCCTTGAAGACGCAGGCCAGGCCATCAAGGAGTTCGGCTTCGAAGGCCACGCAACGGAACACCTGAAGGCGGTCGAGAACACGCGCGACACTCACAACCTGGTCACCTGCACGCTTTGCTCATGCTACCCCTTCGCCGTCCTCGGCATGTCGCCCGCCTGGTACCGTTCGGCCGCTTACCGCGCCCGGTCCGTCCGTGAACCCCGCGCCGTTCTGGCCGAGTTCGGTATTGATTTGACCGAAGACGTCAAAATCCGCGTCTGGGACTCAACAGCCGAGCTTCGCTACCTCGTCGTGCCCGAACGCCCCGCTGGCACCGACGGTTGGAGTGCCGAGCAACTCGCCGCCATCGTCACCCGCGACTCCATGATCGGCACCGACCGCGACCTGAAGGTGCAATGATGGACGGCCCTCACGACCTCGGCGGCAAGGATGGTTTCGGCCCGGTCAAAACAGAGGCCCCGCCCTTCGCTCATGATTGGGAACGCCGCCAGTGGGCGTTGTCGAAAAACGTGCCACTGCCCGACGGCACCATCGACTGGTGGCGCCACGGCATCGAAAATATGGACCCCGCCACCTACCTGAGCCTGCCCTATTTCGAGAAATGGTGCCTGAACGAAATTGCCCACCGGATTGACCGGGGCGTCTTCACATTGGACGAAGTCCTGACCGGCACGCCCACATCGCGTCAGGAGCCTCCAGCGGAACCGCTCGACATGGACGGCACGCTGGCCCGGCTCCGCGCCAACAACACGGACTTCCGGGTCGACATGGACGCTCCACCCGCCTTTGCCGTGGGCGATACCGTCCGCACCACCAACACGCCAACCGTAGGCCACACTCGCCTGCCCGCCTATGCCCGTGGCCATACCGGCACCATCGTCGCACACCACGGCGGCCACCTCTATGCCGACGCAGGCGCCAAAGGCGAACACCGGGGCGAGCATCTCTATACAGTCGAATTCACGGCCTCCGAGCTATGGGGAACGGATGCGCCGGACACCACCTGCCTCGATCTCTGGGAGCCCTATCTTGCAAGCGCCTGACGATCCCCTGTCCCCACCAGCCGGGCATTTCGCCGAACCCTGGCAAGCAACAGTGCTGGCAATGGCAACGGCGCTCATCCGCGAGGG
>JASJDQ010000248.1 GCA_030065075.1 Paracoccaceae bacterium
CGCCATAGCCGAGGAACATGTTGTTGAATTCCTGCGCCAGGTTCCAGCCGGCCGCATAGGCGCCACCAACCGGGTTTTCCATCACGCCTGCCGCGCGGATCGCTTCCGCTGCCGCCAGCATGTCTTCATAGGTCTTCGGTGGCTCGATCCCCAGATCGGCCAGCACGTCCTTGCGATAAACAAGGTGCTGCGCGTTTGCCATGAAGGCCACCGCCATCACCTTTCCGTCGATGGTGATCAACTGGTTTGGTTTCAGATCGCCACCGTGCTTTGCGACCAGATCATCCAGCGGGCGAATGACATCGTCATTGATCAGCGCCACGATCGAGCTGTTGGCGATGATTGCGGTCGTGTATTCCGCCGGATTGCCCTGCATGCCGGCCAGATTGATCTTCTGGTGGTCGGCGGTCAGGTTGGTCGAGACCTCGCCGCCCGTACATTCCTGAGCGCCCGCACCCACCGTCTGGATGGCCGGGAATTCATTGCCGACGATGCTGACGCGCGCGCCAATCTCGCAGCCATGTCCGCCCGCAAATGCTGTCGATGTCATCAGCGACACGGCACCTGCCAAAGCTAACGTTTTCATTTTCATCAGTTTTCTCTCCCTGAATGATGGGTGCGTCTTGCAAGCCCGCACCCCATTTGCGGGGGGTTACCCCCCGATCCTCGCCCCTGTCGTTCCGTCGAACAGGTGGCAAATCTCCTTTGGTATGTTGATCGCAATCGTTTCGTCGATTTCGGCGCGATAGCTCTTGTCGGCCTTGCAGCTCACCAACTGCCCGCCAATGCGCACACTGACCATCGTGGCCTCGCCGAGAAGTTCCATCGTATAGATCGGTGCGTTGATCTGCCCGCCTGTCGCGCTGACGGTCGCGTCCTCGGCCCGGAAGCCCAGCGTTACGTTACCATCGGGCACGTCAAGACCTGCGATCTCGACATGGGGTGCTTTGAAGACTCCGCCCGCTATCTTACCCTCGATCAGGTTCATCGCCGGGTTGCCGATAAAGCCCGCGACAAAGGTGTTGGCGGGCTTGTCGTAAATGTCGGTAGGCGAGCCGACCTGCTGGACCACACCCTGGTTCATCACGACGACCCGGTCGGCCAGCGTCATGGCCTCGATCTGGTCGTGCGTCACATAGATCGTTGTAACGGCCAGTTCGTGGCTCAGATTCTTGATCTGGGCGCGTGTCGAAACGCGCAGTTTCGCGTCAAGGTTCGAAAGCGGTTCATCCATCAGGAACACGTTCGGCTCGCGCACGATGGCGCGCGCAAGCGCCACTCGCTGCCGTTGCCCGCCCGACAGCGCCGCCGGTTTCCGATGCAGGAAATCGTCCAGCTCGACCATGGCGCTGGCGCGTCTCACCTTTTCGTCGTGGCTGGCCGGATCGATCTTTCGAACCTTCAACGGAAAGCGGATGTTTTCGTAGACGTCCATGTTCGGATAAAGCGCATAGGACTGGAACACCATCGCGACATCGCGGTCCTTGGGCTCCAGATCGTTGACCACCTTGCCGTCGATCAAAATCTCGCCGTCCGACGGATCCTCTAGCCCCGCGATCATGCGCATCGTCGTGGTCTTGCCGCAGCCCGAGGGACCCAGAAGAACCAGGAATTCCTTGTCCGCGATGTCCAGATTGAAGTCGGCGACACCGATGAAATCGCCCCAGCGCTTCGACACGTTCCGAAGCTGGATTTCAGCCATTGTCCCCTCCCAGGCGATCGTGCAGGGGAAGTGTAGACTTGGCCTTGTCAATCTGGCAAGCTATTTTTGCAAACGTATGCAAAACGGCCGAGAGACAGAAGTAACGCATGGAATTTCAACAGGAAAAAGAGGTCGTTCTCGCACATCAGAAGGCACAGATCGAGGCAGAAATCGACGCTCTGCCCGACGCTCTCGCGCGCCATATGGCGCCTGACTGCCGCTGGCGAGGGTTTTATCCTTTCAACGAAAAAACTGGGCCAGAATCGGTGGCGCAGGCGTTCTGGCAACCGTTGCGGGCAAGCCTGGCACGCATGCAACGGCGCGAGGACATCTTCTTTGCGGGAACGAATGAAATTGATGGCTTTCAGACCCATTGGGTGGCCTCAATGGGTCATCTCGTCGGCCTTTTCGACGCACCGTGGCTCGGGATTCCGGCGACCGGCCGCATGGCGTTCCTGCGCTATGCCGCGTTCTACCGGGTAGAAGATGGACTGATCCACGACGTTGCGATGTTTTGCGATGTCCCGCACCTCATGCTGCAAGCGGGGCTTCAGCCATTTCCGGAAACGGCGCGTGGGGCCGAACTGGTGCAACCGGGTCCGTTGGGGCAGCGCGGCCTCTTGTACAGCGCTCAGCCGGAAGAAGAAGGCGCAAAGACATTGGCGGCGATCAACGCAATGATCAGGGATCTCGGGTCATGGCAACTAGGCCTGCCACTCGAAGATGAACTCCGCCGCACCTGGGTCGAAGACATGATTTGGTGGGGGCCGACCGGCATCGGGGCAACCTACACGATCGAGCGCTATGCCAAACAGCACTCGGGTCCCTTTCGTTCCGTCTTTTCGGACAGGTCTGCCACCAGTCATGTCGCGCGCCTGGCCGAAGGCCATTTCGGCGGGTTCTTCGGCTGGCCCAACTTCACCGCGCGGCTGACCGGAGACTACATGGGGCATGCAGCGACGGGGCAGGTGGGCGAGTTTCGGGTGATCGACATCTACCGCCGCGCAGGGGACAAGCTCGCCGAGAACTGGGTCTTCATCGATCTGCCGCACTTCTGGAAGAGCCAAGGGGTCGAGGTATTGCCGGGCAAGGGTAACATGAACTAACAAGGGGCTAGGCGCTTCAGGCCTCGGCCAGAACTACAGCCAGATCCTTTGCGGCTTCATCGACAAGCGGCGCAAAGGTCGCCGCCTTGTCCACGGGATAGCGCTGCACCGGCCCATGCACACCGATGGAGGCAAGAAAGCGTCCGTCGCTATCGCGGACTGGCACGGCAATCGCGGCCATACCTTCGATGAACTCCTGATCGTCCAACGCGTAGCCCTGTTCGGCGATCCGTCGAAGCTCCTTCAGCAATGTATCTGCATCGACAATGGTATTGTGTGTTTGCGGCGTCAGGTCCAGAGCGCGGACCATGCGTTCGCGCTCGCGTTTGGGCAGGGACGCAAGATACGTCTTTCCGCTCGCGGTACAGTGAAAGGGCACGTGGCTTCCAACCGGCAACTGAATGCGGAACGGCCAGTCGGTTTCGACCCTGTCCTTGTAACTCATGCCTTTGTCTTCCGGGACGACGAAGTTGACCGTTTCCCGGGTTTCCTCCGCAAGGCGTCTGAGAATCTGATGCCGCGCGATGTGGCTGGTTGATGCGTGGAGTATGCCCGTTGCCATGGCGCGCGTCCGCCGACCAGGCTTCAATCCATGGCCCTCGCGCGCCAAGAAGCCCTCGTGCAGCAGCGTGTTGCACAACCGGTGGATCGTCTGTTTCGGCAGGCCGACAATGCGCCCGATCTCGGCGGCCGACATCGGTTCGCGCTGTTGTCCCAGTGCTTCCAGGATAAGCAGCGCCCGAAGATTGGTTGGGATCCGTCCGCTGTCTTGGCCGTCCATGTTCCCGTCCTCCCAACTTAGGGATTGCAACATGAGGTGAATCGTGTTGCACTAAAAGTGAGACGAAAAGTCTCATTTTTTGACCAACGCGTCAATATGGGAGGGAAATCTTGGAATTTGACTACGTCATCATTGGCGCAGGTTCGGCTGGCTGCGTGCTGGCAAACCGGCTCTCGGATGGCGGAAAATTCCAGGTCGCCCTTCTGGAAGCGGGGGGACGGGACAGCTCTCCGTGGATCCATGTCCCGGTCGGTTACTTCAAAACAATGGGGAACCCCAAGACCGACTGGGGCTACATGACCGAACCGGATCCGGGCCTGAATGGACGGGTCATCAAATGGCCGCGTGGGAAAGTCCTGGGCGGATCCAGTTCGATCAACGGGCTCTTGTACGTGCGAGGACAGGCGGCGGACTATGACCACTGGCGGCAACTGGGAAACGCCGGCTGGGGTTGGGAGGACGTTCTGCCGCTTTTCAAACGTTCGGAGTCCTATGCAGGCGGAAGCCCGGAGATCCGGGGGCGGCACGGCCCGCTCTCGGTCTCCGATTCCGCGGTCAGCCGCGATTGCGTCGACAAGTATCTCGAAGCCGCCGTCAACCTCGGGTACCCGAAGAACGACGACTATAACGGGTCAAGCCAGGAAGGCGTCGGACACTTCCAGCTCACGATGCGCAACGGCCGCCGCTGTTCGTCTGCGGTCGCTTATCTTGGGCCCGCGCGGCGGCGTGGGAACCTCACCATTCTTACGAACACGCCAGCCCAAAGGCTTGTATTCGACGGAAAGCGCGCAACGGGCGTCGAGGTTCTCCACCAACACACACGCAAGGTGATCAAGGCGCGGAAGGAAATCGTGCTGTCAGCCGGTGCCATCGCATCGCCGCAGCTTCTGATGGTCTCTGGTATCGGCGCGCCCGATGAGTTGCGCGACCATGGCATCGAGGTGGTGCAGGCGTCACCCGGTGTCGGCAAGAACCTTCAGGACCATCTGCAAGCCCGTCCGGTTTACAAGACGACGCTTTCGACCATCAACACCGAGATCAACAGCCTGTTCAAACAGGGCCTGATCGCACTGCACTACGCGGCCACACGGACCGGGCCGATGACGATGGCGGCGAGCCTGGGCACCGCCTTTCTCAAGACGCGCCCCGATCTGAAAGAGCCCGACATCCAGTTCCACGTCCAACCGTTCAGCGCAAGCGAGAAGATAAATAAACCGCATGATTTCAACGCCTTCACCGCCAGTGTCCTGCAGATGCGCCCCGAAAGCGCGGGGCATCTGAAGTTGAAATCCGCCGATATGCGCGACCATCCCGCTATCCACCCGAACTATCTGGCGACCAAGACGGATCAGGACACCATCGTCGAAGGCATCCGCATCGCACGCCGCATCGCGCGCACCGAACCGGCGGCCAGCATAATCACTGATGAATACACGCCGGGACCCTCGGTGTCGGACGACGATTATGACGCAATCCTTGATTGGGCCCGAAGCAACGCGACGACGATCTATCACCCGACCGGTACCTGCAAGATGGGACACGACCCAATGGCGGTCGTCGATGACAAGCTGCGGGTCAGGGACATCCAAGGTCTGCGCGTGGCAGATGCCTCGATCATGCCAATGATCGTTTCGGGCAACACCAATGCACCGACCATCATGATCGGTGAAAAAGCGAGCGACCTCGTGCTGGCAGATGCAATGTCCCCGGACGGGATCGAACTGGAGACGGTGCAATGATGGAGCATGCCGTCGACTTCGGTGCGATCATTCTGGCGGATCTTGTGTTGTCTGGCGACAATGCCTTGATAATCGGCATGGCCGCGGCGGGTCTTGCGCCCGAATTGCGGGCTAGGGCGATCATGTTCGGCATGGTGATTGCAGCGCTTCTGCGGATTGTCTTCGCCGTGATTGCTACCAAATTGCTGGGCATTCCCGGCCTACTGTTCCTCGGGGGGCTCTTGCTATGCTGGGTCTGCTGGCGTCTCTATCAGGAAATCCTTGCCAATGTGGACGCCCGGGCCGAGCACGCGCTGGAGATGGCCGAGGACCCCGAGGCGGGTTACACCGGCCCGCCGCGACGCACGCTTCGCCAGGCGCTTTGGACCATCACAATCGCCGATGTCTCGATGTCGCTCGACAACGTGCTGGCTGTGGCGGCCATCGCCGACGGCGACACTTTCAAACTTGTTTTCGGCCTTGGCCTGGCCATTCTGCTGATGGCCTTCGCCGCGACACTTATTATGAAGCTGCTGACACGCTACCCGGTGATTTCCTGGCTTGGCCTTATCGTTCTCATCTATGTGGCAGGCCATATGCTGTTCCGAGGCGTGTTTGATATCAACTATGGTGTCGGCCCTATGCTTGGGCTGATCGAGGGGATGGATCTTAGCAAAGGACACTAACCGAATAGCCGGATCGCCCGCCTTCGACATCCGGCAAGACGTTCGAAATCGCCAAGAGAAGGCAAAACAAGGGAGGAAAACATATGTTTTCGAAACTAACCAAGCTGGCCACGG
>JASJDQ010000037.1 GCA_030065075.1 Paracoccaceae bacterium
GCTAGCGGTCATCACAAGTTCGTCACGGAGGCCAGCTTTTCCTTTCCCTCGTGCTGTCAGGGGCTTAGGTGTGTCGAGAGGCAAGGAAGAGCGTTCATGAAAGACACGATAACGGAGTTGGACCCGCAGAAGTTTCGGGACCCTCTTGTCACGGCGAAGGGCGAGGCCCGCGCTTCGGTCCCGCTTTCAAATCCCGAAACGCTCTGGTTCAACACGGGCACGCTTTGCAACATCGAATGCGTGAACTGCTATATCGAGTCTTCGCCCAAGAACGATCGGTTGGTATATTTCACCGAGGCCGAGGTCACCGATTATCTCGACCAGTTGGACGACTGCGGCTGGGGCGTGCGCGAGATTGGCTTCACCGGTGGCGAGCCCTTCATGAACCCCGAGATGATCGAGATGGCGGAAGCAGCGCTAAAGCGCGGGTATGACGTGCTGATCCTGACCAATGCCATGCGCCCGATGATGCGGAAGACGATGCGCGCCGGTCTGGAACGGCTGGCGGCAGAGTATGGCGACAAGCTGACGCTTCGGATCTCGCTCGACCACTGGTCGGCCGAGTACCATGACGAAGAACGGGGGCCCGGCGCCTTCGAGAAATCGCTGATCGGCATGCGCTGGCTGCGCGATGTGGGCATTCGGATGGCTGTGGCGGGCCGGACGATGTGGCACGAAGAAGAAACGGCCTCCCGCGACGGCTACGCAGGGCTTTTTGCGCACGAAGGCTTCGATATCGACGCCCACAACCCGGGAGCGACCGTGCTCTTTCCCGAAATGGACGAAACCGTCGATGTACCCGAAATCACCACTGCCTGCTGGGATATCCTCGGCAAATCCCCCGATAGCGTGATGTGCGCGTCGTCCCGCATGGTCGTAAAACGCAAGGGCGCGCAGAAACCCGCGGTTCTGGCATGCACACTTCTGCCCTATGACACTGCCTTCGAAATGGGTGCAACGCTTGAAGAGGCCGAAGCCTCGGTTCAGTTGAACCACCCCCATTGTGCCAAGTTCTGCGTCCTTGGCGGGGCAAGCTGCTCGGCCTGACGCCAGAGAACCCTCAAGAGACGCCCGACTTCCAAGCAGATTCTCGTTTTTTGCCTGAAAACTCGGCAAGTGATCGGGTATTTGGGTCCAAAACCCGCACGGTAAACGACACGTCAATAACTCTGCCGCAAGCTCAGTGGCAGGGAGGCCGACCAATTTCACCATGGAGTAGGCCACATGACAACAGAACTACTTGCGCTTATCGCGTTTCACTTTGCGTGTTCGGATATTTCTGAACATCGCACCCTAACAGCCCAGGAATTCCACTTCTGCAGCGCGGCGTACCAGCAAATCAAGCTATCATTCGTCCCCGGCGTCAGCCCGCAGACGTTCCAATACCTGCCCCCGAGGGAGCGCGCCGCCGCCAACACAGAAGGCTTCAGGCTCTTTTATCAGTGGCGTCAGGACAACCCGGTGATCGTCGAACATCTGGAACGTGTCGCACGCGGCGAAATCACCCTTGGCGAAGCGGCGTGAGGACTGCTTGGAGCGTGCCGCGGCACGTTTAGGCTTCGCGACCTGCGACCATCGCACACAAAAGCTCGAACATGAGCGACGCGCCAAGGAACGCCGTGCCGCCCGAGGTGTCGAAAGGTGGCGATACCTCGACCAGGTCCGCGCCAACAATATCGAGACCAGTGAGGTGCCGACAGACCTGGAGCGCCTGATAGGCGGTTGGTCCACCGACCTCTGGCGTGCCTGTCCCTGGCGCATAGGTCGGGTCGACGAAGTCGATGTCATAGCTGACATACGTTGGCCCACTGCCCACGATCTGGCAGGCCTCGGCCATAACGGCATCGACGCCGCGGTCGAAGAATTCCTCGATCCGGATCATGCGGACGCCGACGCTTTCGCCGAATTCGATGTCTTCGCTGTCGTACATCGTCCCGCGAATGCCGATCTGCACCACGCGCTTCGGGTCGAGAAGGCCCTCTTCGATGGCACGGCGGAACGGCGTGCCATGTGTATATTGTTCGCCGCCGAAATAATCCTTGTAGAGGTCCGTATGGCTATCAAAGTGGACCATGCCCAACGGCTGATCGGCCAGCCCTCGCAGGACCGGCAGCGAACAAAGGTGATCGCCGCCTGCCGTCAATGGGCGGATACCGTTGCCCCGCAGCATTTCATAGAAAGCCGTTATGCGCTTCAGGCTATCGGGGATGCTTGCGGGATTGGGACCAACGTCCCCCACATCCGCACAGCGCGCAGCTTCGAACGGACGAATGCCGCTGGCCGGGTGCTGCGCGCGGATCATCGTCGAGGCATCGCGCAACTGGCGCGGCCCGTGACGCGGACCTGGTCTGTTTGTCGTGCCGCCATCCCAGGGCACACCGACCAGCGCGACCTCGACCTCGTCAAAGCGAGGGTGTTCGGGCGGCACATGCGGCAGCCGCATGAAGGTGGGCACACCGGCAAAGCGCGGCAGATCGAATCCCGAGACGGGGACGAAGAACGGATCAGCCAAAGGGGTCTCCTTCCGGGCAATGGCTCGGCACTGGCCAAGACGCCGCAATCTTCAAAGGAATGCTGTCCAAAACCCCTGCAATTCTTTCGACTACTCTTCCAACTCGGCGTCCCAATACAGGAAATCGAGCCAGGTTTCATGCAAATGGTTCGGCGGAAACTTCCGACCCTGGTTCCTAAGTTCCTCGGCCCCCGGCTGGCGGGGCGGCTTGCGAAGTGCCATGCCCACCTGTCGCAGCGACTTGGAGCCTTTCTTCAGGTTGCACTTCGCACAAGCCGCGACAACGTTTTCCCAACTGGTGATCCCGCCGCGCGCGCGGGGAACGACGTGATCGAACGTCAATTCGCCCTTGGCACCACAGTATTGGCAATGGAATTCGTCACGCAGGAACAGGTTGAAGCGCGTGAAGGCCACGCGTTTCTGCGGTTGCACATAATCTTTCAGCACCACGACCGAGGGGATGCGGATTACCGTCGATGGACTGCGCACGACCTCTTCGTATTCGGCAATGATCTGCACCCGGTCGAGCCACGCGGCCTTGACCGCATCCTGCCACGGCCAAAGCGACAAAGGGTAATAGGACAAGGGGCGATAGTCCGCGTTCAGCACCAGCGCCGGGTGGTGCCGCAGGTTGTTGGGTTCCCGCACAAAACTCGTTCTGAATTCGCCGTTCATCAAGGACTCCGCTCTCGCCTGCCGACCTCTTTGGGTGTCAAGGCGGGGGGTCCCGGCCCCGACATTCAAGGGCACTATATATGGCGGTCCGCGCCATACAACCCTCAAGTTTCGCGGAAGATTTAGTTATGGAAGATCAAAGTCGTATGACATTGATCCACAGAGTTACCCACCGACGCCGGATGGGGCTTTATGGGCGTGTGAGTGCCGCCCAAACGGCCTCGGCAGTCGCCTGTTTGGCAAGGTTTGCGGCCTCGGCTCCGGTGCGCGTCGTGCCCTTGCCATGCAGCATCGCAGATATTCCGGGAGCAACGTCATGCCGGGCCTGACATGTAACCCCGTCTTTCTTGCTCTCGCTGCATTGAAGCGGCGTATCGAGGCCGGACCCGTCGATCTCGGCGGCCGGCCAGAAGGTCAATGCATCATCGGAGGTAATACGGCACCACACGGACCCGGCCTGATCGGGCCGGGTCCGGCACCACTCTTCGGTCGCGCGAAGCGCCTCGTCATGCGTCACGATGGACAAGCGTGTGATCTTCAGTCCATCGGATTCTGCGTTATTCAGCCCCGGAGAGTGCCAGAACATCGTACGGCAGGATGAGTGCCCAAGGGTACAGGTATGATGGATTTCGACCGCGGGCACGCCCGGAAGCGTCACCAAATGGGTGCCAAAGGTCGCGACATAGGTGCCGCTTTGAAGTTCAGACAAGGCGACGGCGTTTGCGGCTTCGCGTTCCAGACGTTTCATTTCAAGCGGGTAGAAAAGCGAGACAACCATCACAAGCGGAGCCGCCAGAGCAAGTGCAGTGGCCTGCCGCCGCCGCGCGCCGTCTTCGACCAGAAGCGGAATGAGGCTGCCAAAGAAACGCCCTGCCCCGAAAAGAAAGATGACCGCGAAGACGGCAATGAACATGAACATCGAGGCGGCGGAATACGGGTCCCGCGCGGTGCCTTTGGCGAATTGCCACAAGAGAAAGGCGATGGTGGCCCCGATCACCATGGCCGGGAGGCCGCGCAACCGCCGCGGTGCCGCTGTGCCCGGCGTGTAGCCGGTGCCAAACCCAACATAGAAGGCGGCGAGAATGACGCCCGCAATCCCGTAGATGCTCATGGTCGAACATCTAATGGCAATTTGTGGCAAGTCTCGGGCAGTCAGACCGCGTTTGGAAGAAGCCGCGCCACTTCCGGGCGGTAAGGGGCCGCTCCGCTTGGCAGGTCCGGCACAATCACAGCGTCCTCATAGCGCAATTGCCGGGTCAGCACCGGCACCAGCCGACGGAAGGCTGCGAAAATCGACGGTTCGGGCGCAGGCACATCATGCTTGATCAACTCGTGCAGCTCGGGCAGCCGATAATAGGGCACCATGGTGAACATGTGATGTTCTAGGTGATAGTTCATGTTCAGATAGATGAAGCGGCTGACCGGGTTCATCAGAACGGTGCGCGTGTTCAGCCGGTGATCGGTGACGTTTTCAGCAAGCCCGAGGTGCTGCAGAAGCCCGGTCATCACGTGATGCCACGCCCCATAGAGCCTTGGCAGGCCGATCACCATCAGCGGCAGAATGGACCCCATGCCAAGCGCCAGCAGCCCGACAAGCGCATAGATCAGCAGCCAAAGCCGGGCGACCATGATCACCTTGCGGCGGTCCTGGGGCCGGACGTAGGTTTCCTCTTCCGGGTGAAGACGCCCGCTTGCGTGAAGGACCATACGTCGTGCGAGCATCCAGGCATCGACAAGCCCGAAAAGGTTCACCCCGATCCGCAAGAGATCGGGCGGTCGCATGGCGACGATCTCGGGGTCGCGCCCGACGATGATCGTATCGGTATGGTGGCGCACGTGACTGGCGCGCCAGACATACGGGTTCCGCATCAGCATGAAGCAGGCAAGGTGATAGACAACCTCGTTCTTCCAGGGCGTCTTGAACGCCGTCCGATGGCCGCATTCATGCCAGCGCGCGTCGCTCGCCGAACCATAGAGCACGCCATAGGCCAGCCAGAATGGCGGCGACCAAAGCGTCGGCCAAAGCGCGATCCCGGCAGCCGCGAAGCCGATCATCAGCCCCAGCCAAAGCAGAGTGTCGCGCGTGGGCGGGCCATCGTCTTTTTCCATCAGCGCGCGGATGGTGTCGCGGTCTACCGGCGTCCGGTACCACGGCGGATTTGCCAGACCCGTCGCTTCAGCCCGCGCGGCCTCGTCGCCTAGAAGGTAATAATCCTTGGGCATGGCCGCTACGCTAGCGTCAGAACTGGCGCGATGGAAAGGCCATTTCTTCGCGGAAAGCCCCAGGCGTTTTATTCGTCACTCGACACCGAGTTGCTCGCGGATGAACGCCAAAGCCACCGACAGCCCGTCCGGCGCGATGCCATGACCGGTTCCTTCCATGACATGCGCAAAGACCTCGAAACCCGCGCCCTGCAGCGCCTCGCCTGCCGCCCGCATCTCTTCGAACGGGACGACATCGTCGACATCGCCGTGAATCAGCAGCACGGGCGGTTCGGACAGCATCTCGGCCCCGAGCTTTTCAGGCACCATCAGGCGCCCCGAGAAGGCGACGATGCCGGCCACGGGGTCCGCCCGGCGGGGGGCCACGTGCAGGCTCATCATCGTGCCCTGGCTGAAGCCGAAGAGGATCAGGCGATCGGGATCAAGCCCTTCTTCGGCAAGGATCTTGTCGATAAAGGCGTCCAGCATCTTGGCCGCATCGCGCATGCCTTCGGCGGCGGCCACTTCGCTGGACCCATCGATCCAGGGGATCGGAAACCACTGGTAGCCCATCGGATTGGCCATCGAGCGGGACGGCGCATCGGCCGCGACAAACACCGTGTCCGGAAGATGCGGCCCAAGCGGGTCCGCGAGCCCCAGAAGATCGGCGCCGTCCGCCCCGTAGCCGTGCAGGAACAAGACGACGGACGTGTCGTTGCCCGTCTGGCTGGCCCGACGCGAATAGTTCAACTCCTGGGTCACCCTGCCCCTCCCGGTCTTTCCATCACCCTACTACGATGGGCGGGCTCATTCGGCAATGGCAGGGCAGGTTTGACAACCAGGAGTAAGGAAAAACGTTTGAAAACTGACCAGTTAAGTCCCAGTTTTTTACCGGATGCCCTCGCGTTGCTTGGCAACGCGGTAGTACGCCCAAAGCAGCCGGGCCGCGACGCCCCGCCAGGGCGACCAATCCTCTGACTGGACCCTAAGCGCCTTTTCAGAGGGGCGTTCCTCCATCTCGAATAAAATTCGGGCGGCCTCTTGCAGCGCCAGATCGCCTGGCGCGAAGACATCGGCTCGGCCAAGCGAAAACATGGCATAGATCTCGGCCGTCCAGCGCCCGATGCCGGGCACTTCAATCAGCGTTTCGATCACTTCTGCTGTTGGTGCATCGCGAAGGCTCGGAAAGCGAATGCCCGAGGACGCCAGTTCGCGGGCATAGCGGATCTTCTGGCGAGACATCCCGCAGGCACGCAGGTCTTCGTCGCTGGCCCACATGATCTTGCGGGGACCGGTCAGGCCCGCCGTTTTGAGCCGCCCCCAGATCGCATCCGCCGCGGCGACCGAGACCTGTTGGCTGACGATGGCGTCCAAAAGGGCCGCGAACCCGTCCTTTCTGAGCCGAAGCGGCAGCGGACCGGTCAGCTCCAGCGCATGGGCGAAGCGCGGCTCGATATCGGCCAGATAGGCGGCGCCTTCAGCCACACAATCGTGCGTCTCGATGATCCGTCCAACCTGCGTCATGAGTGCGCACCATATGGGCAAGGCGCGCGAGATCACAGGCAATTCTTGCGCCTGCTCTTGTCCTGCCCGACGCCGGGGTCTAAGCCGGAGCCATGACTTCTGTGGATCCGTCATTGCAACGCCGCAACCTGACCGTTCTGGTCGCGGCACAGGCCTTTCTGGGCGCGCAGATGCCGCTTCTGTTCACGGTGGGCGGACTGGCGGGCCAGCAACTGGCGCCGCACCCGTGTTTCGCAACGCTGCCGATTGCGCTGATCGTGCTTGGCTCGATGCTGACGGCGACACCCTTGTCGTCCTTTATGCAGCGCTATGGTCGGCAGGCCGGGTTCTTTGTCGGCGCCGCGGGCGGTGCCATGGGGGGTGCCCTTGGCGCCTGGGGGCTTGCAGCACAGAGCTTCCCCATCTTTCTGGCGGGATCCCTTGTGACCGGTATATACTTTTCCAGCCAGGGTTTTTTGCGGTTCGCAGCCGCCGACACGGCGTCAGAAGATTTTCGGCCCAAAGCCATCAGCTATGTCATGGCCGCAGGCCTTGGGGCCGCCATTCTGGGCCCGCAACTTGTCAAGCTGACGGCCAACGAAATGGTCGTGCCCTTCTTGGGCACCTATCTGGCCGTCGTAGCCATCAACGTTTTGGGCGCGTTTCTGTTCCTCGGCCTGAACATCCCGAAACCGGTCGCGCCGAAAGGCAGCACCGGCGGGCGCACGCGCCGCGAGCTATTGGCGGACCCGCGCATCCTGGTTGCGATCATCTGCGCCATGGTCTCCTACGCGCTGATGAACCTTGTGATGACCTCGACGCCGCTCGCAGTCGTCGGCTGCGGGTTTTCGCAGAACAATGCCGCTGATGTCGTCACCGCCCATGTGCTGGCCATGTTCATCCCGTCGTTCTTTACCGGCCATCTGATCTTGCGGTTCGGGGTGGAGAAGATCGTGGCCACGGGCCTGACCATACTGGCAGGCGCGGGCATTGTCGCCCTGGCGGGCACCGATCTTTACAACTTCTTCGGGGCGCTGGTCCTTTTGGGCATAGGCTGGAACTTTGGCTTTATCGGCGCAACGACCCTGCTTGCGAATTCCCACACGCCGGCAGAACGGGGCCGTGTTCAGGGCATGAACGACATGATCGTCTTCGGCTGCGTCACGCTGGCCTCTTTGTCGTCGGGCGGGTTGATGAACTGCGCAGGTGGCGATGCCGTGCAGGGCTGGACCGCCGTCAATCTGGCGATGATTCCCTTCCTGTTGCTGGCCGGTGGCGCGCTTTTCTGGCTGGTGGTGAAAGAGCGCAGCCAGACCAACGCCTCAACATAAAAAAACGCCCGCACAAGGCGGGCGTTAAGTTATTGAGGCAGGTTTCATACAGGCAAGAAACCTATCGAGCAGTACATTGTTTATACGCAAGCTTTCGCCTCTGGCCAAGCTAAAAGTTTGAAATGCTTGGGAACGCCCCGTAGGCTTGGCACAAACACCCAACGAGCAGGGGGATTGTTGCCAGTCATGCGACCAACGGCACTTTTCGCGTTAACGTTTGCAGGGATTTTTGCAACAACTGTAACCTTCGCCGAACCTAAGCACGGCATAGCTATGTATGGCGAGCCCGCTCTCCCACCCGATTTTGTGTCCCTGCCCTATGCCAACCCGGACGCACCGAAAGGGGGCAGGATCGTTCAGGGCGAAGTCGGCAGCTTCGATTCGCTGAACCCCCACATCCTGAAAGGACGCGTCCCCTGGCAGCTCAGGTTCCTGGCACATGAGAGTCTGATGGGCCGGTCCTATGCGGAACCCTTCACTCTTTACGGGGTCTTGGCCGAATCAATTGAAGTGCCCGAGGACCGCTCGTGGGTCGAATTCACCTTGCGCCCGGAAGCACGGTTTTCCGACGGTACGCCGGTGACGGTCGAGGATGTGCTTTGGAGTTATCAGACCCTGGGCACCGTCGGGCATCCTCGCTATCAGGGGTCTTGGAAGAAGGTGGACACGGCCAGCCAGGTGGGCGAGCGCACCGTGAGGTTCACCTTCAACACACGCGACGATGAACTGCCGCTGATCATGGGCATGCGTCCCATCCTGAAAAAGGCGCAATGGGACGGTGTCGATTTCGCGGAAAGCGGCGTGGACATGATCCCGATCTCATCCGCGCCCTATACCATTTCCGATTTTGAGCCCGGGCGTTTCGTGACACTCAAGCGCAACCCCGATTACTGGGGCGATGGCGTGGTGCCTTACATGAACGGCTTCGCCAACCTCGATGAAATCCGGATGGAATTCTTCACCGACGGTACGGCGATGTTCGAGGCCTTCAAGGCGGGTATCCTGACCACGGCACGCGAGACCAGCGTGCAGAAGTGGGAAACGCAGTATGACTTTCCTGCGGTTCAGTCAGGCGACATCGTCAAAAGCGTGATCCCGCATCAACGCCCGACGGGCATTCGCGGGTTGGTGATGAACACGCGCCGCCCGATGTTCCAGGACTGGCGCGTGCGCGAAGCGCTGATCACCGCCTTCAACTTCGAATTCATCAACCAGACGATCAACGGCGCCCCGCAACCTCGGATAACGTCCTATTTTTCCAACTCTATTTTGGGTATGGAGCCTGGCCCCGCGACGGGATTGGTGAAGGAATACCTGGAGCCTTTTGCGAGCGAGCTGAACCCCGGTGCGCTCGAAGGCTATGCCCTGCCCGAAGGCGATGGCACCGAAGGCAACCGGCGTAACCTGCGGAAAGCACTGGCTTTAATGGAAGAGGCGGGCTGGAGCTTGCAGGACGGGGTCTTGACGCATGCCGATGGCACGACCTTCGGCTTTGACATCTTGCTGGCTTCAGGCGCGAATGAAACGCAACAGATTGTCGATATCTATTTGTCTTCATTGAAAAGAATGGGAGCCGAGGTCACGGTAACCACCGTCGACAGTGCCGAGTACAAGGAACGCACCAATGCGTTCGATTTCGATATGACGTGGTACGCACGTGGATTGTCGCTTTCACCCGGGAACGAGCAGAACCTCTACTGGGGGACCGAGGCGGCCGATACAGAGGGTAGCCGGAACTGGATGGGCGTTAAAAATCAAGCAGTTGAGGCAATGATCGAGCGGCTTTTGACCTCGCCGTCGCAGGAGGCTTTCATTGCCGCGACGCGGGCGCTGGACCGGGTTCTGACCACGGGGCGCTATGTTATTCCCGTTTGGCACCAACCGGTTAGCCGGATTGCTCATGCCAAAGAACTGAAATATCCTGAGACCCTGCCGATCTATGGGGACTGGCTTGGGTTCCAGCCCGATGTCTGGTGGTATGAGGAGTAGAGCTATGAAAAAACTCGCAATTTTCGCCGCACTCGCGCTGGCGCTTGCAGGCTGCAACACGCTGGAAGGCTTCGGCGAAGACGTCTCGGCCGGGGCACGCGCGGTCGACCGCGCGATTTAAACTCCCGCAACCTTCCCTACCGTTTGGTACCACGTACGTTCGCGCGTGCGGGGATTTCGCACGTTTTGTACATGTTCGAGCGCCCCCAAGTTCACTTTTGTACAGACGAGCGGGCGGTGGAATTAAGGGAGTGTTACGACAAGGACCGAACTGGCGAGGCGGGATCGGATTTGAAACAACTGCACCCGCGTCACAAAACCTTCACTTGCGTCGAGCAAGGGGCTGCGTAGATCCGTCTTATAGTGGGCGAGAGGGATGGGACGATGGCGCGAATTGCCCTGAACGGATTGGGCCGGATCGGCAAACTGCTGATGCGGCGGATGGTGGACGAGGGTCTTGCCGATCAGATCGTGCTGGTGAACGAACCGGGCGGCGATCCGGATCAGCATGCTCTGCTGCTGGAGTTCGATACCGTGCATGGGCGGTGGGCGCACGAGATCGCAGCGACGAGCGAAGCGCTGACGGTTGACGGGCATCGGATGGTCTTCACGCAGAAGCGGCGGATCGAGGACCTGCCGCTAGCCGATCTGGGGGTCGATCTGGTGCTGGATTGCACGGGCGTCTTCAAGACCGAAGAGAAGGTCGCGCCCTATTATGCGGCCGGCGTGAAGAAGGTGGTCGTTTCGGCCCCGGTGAAGGACACGGGCGCTTTGAATCTGGTCTATGGGGTGAACCATGACCTGTACGATCCGGGGGCGCACGATCTGATCACGGCGGCGTCGTGCACGACGAACTGCCTCGCCCCGGTGGTGAAGGTTCTGCATGAGGAAATCGGGATCAAGCACGGCTCGATCACCACGATCCATGATGTGACGAATACGCAGACGATCGTCGACAAGGCGCATAAGGACCCACGCCGGGCGCGGTCGGCGCTGAACTCGCTGATCCCAACCTCTACGGGGTCGGCGACGGCTATCACGTTGATCTATCCCGAACTCAAAGGACGTCTGAACGGGTTGGCGGTGCGGGTGCCGCTTCTGAACGCCTCGCTGACCGACTGCGTGTTCGAGATGGAGCGGGCGACCACAGCGGAGGAGGTGAACGGGTTCTTCAAGACTTGGGCCGAGGGGCCGCTTGAGGGTATTCTGGGCTATGAGGAGCGTCCGCTGGTGTCGACCGACTACCTGGACGATCCCCGTTCGGGCATTGTCGATGCGCTGTCCACGATGGTCATCAACGGGACGCAGGTGAAGGTCTATGCGTGGTATGACAACGAGTGGGGCTACACCTGCCGGATGGCCGATATCGCGCGCATGGTGGCGGGCGGGCTTTGAGGCGGAGGGAGCATGTCGCGACCTGACGGATTGAAGGCCTATATCGCGGTCACCGCCGCCTATTGGGCGTTCATGCTGACCGACGGCGCGCTTCGGATGTTGGTGCTTCTGCATTTCAACACGCTGGGCTTTTCGCCGGTACAGCTGGCCTATCTGTTTCTGCTCTACGAGGTGATGGGGATCGTCACGAACCTTTCTGCCGGGTGGTTGGCCGGCCGGTTCGGCCTGACCTCGACCCTATACGCCGGGCTTCTGATCCAGATCGGCGCGCTTCTGGCGTTGACGCAGCTTGATCCGGCGTGGGGCATCACGGTCTCGGTCATCTTCGTGATGGCGGTGCAAGGGGCCTCTGGTGTCGCCAAGGACCTCGCGAAAATGTCATCGAAAAGCGCCGTCAAGCTACTGGCACCGTCGGAGAACAACGGGTTGTTCCGCTGGGTCGCGATGTTGACCGGGTCCAAGAATGCGGTCAAAGGGTTGGGCTTTTTCATTGGAGCGGCACTGCTGGGCGTGGCCGGGTTCACGGCGGCGGTCCTGTTCATGGCGGTTGTGCTGGGGGGCATCCTGTTGGCGACGCTTCTCTTCATGCCGCCCGGCCTGCCGCGGGGCAAGAAGGGCACGAAAGTCTCCGCCGTGCTGCCGAAGGACCCCGATATTCTGGCGCTGTCGCTGGCGCGGGTGTTCCTGTTCGGGGCGCGGGACACCTGGTTCGTTGTCGGCATCCCGGTCTTTTTCTATGCGGTCCTGTCGGATGGCTCGCCCGAGGGCAATCGCGCCGCCTTCTTCATGATCGGCACCTTCATGGCGACCTGGGTGATCTTCTATGGGCTGGTGCAGGCCTCGGCACCGAAGTGGTTGAAAAGCCAGACGACCGAGGTGACGGCGACCGTCTTCGCCGCGCGCCGGTGGGTCGGTGCGCTGACGCTGATCCCCGCTGTCCTGGCTGCCTTAGCCTGGGCGGAGGTGCCGGGGCTGGTGGCGATCGTGGTGGTCGGATTGCTGGTCTTTGCCGTCGTCTTTGCCTTCAACTCGGCGCTCCATTCCTATCTGATCCTGGAATTTTCCAAGTCCGAGCGGGTGACGATGGACGTGGGCTTTTACTACATGGCGAACGCCGCCGGGCGGCTTTTGGGCACGCTTCTTTCGGGCCTTTGCTACCAGCTTGCCGGGGTCGCGGGCTGCCTTGCTATGGCGGCGGTGATGGCGGGGCTAAGCTGGCTTGCCGCGCTGAGGCTCTCGCGGCGGCATCCACAAACTGCGTGAGACCTCCGCGGCGTTAACCAAAGCTTAGGAATCACCCGAATACGGTTGACCCGTCACATATCACAAAAGCGAGTACCCATGGGCATCGTTACCAGTTGGACTGACCTTGTCGACACTGTCGAAGCACGTTTCCCCGAAATCAACCGCCGAACGCTGATGGCGAACGAAGGCGATATTGCCGCGCTGATCATGCACCTGTCGGCGGTGCACGACCTTACCTTTGCCGAGGCGGCCGAGATGGTTGCTTTCCGGGTGCCGCAGTATCTGGAACCGCAACGCCTGAGCGCCTGATCGTGAGATAGGGCTTGCGGTTGCGCTTGGGGCCTGCGAACCAGAGCAGGCCATGATCAAGCTCGACATCCTTTCCGATCCGATCTGCCCCTGGTGCTATATCGGCAAGACCCATCTGGACCGCGCGCTGGAGGCCCATGCCGACCACCCGTTCCAGATCGAGTGGCATCCGTTCCAGTTGAACCCGGAAATGGCGCCCGAAGGCATGGACCGGCGGGCCTATCTGGAAGGCAAGTTCGGCGGCAAGGCGGGCGCGGACGAGGTCTATGGCCGGATCGCCGAAACGGCGAAGGCCGCGGGCCTTGACCTGGCGCTGGACGCCATCGAGCGGACACCCAACACACTGGACGCGCATCGCCTGATCCATTGGGCCGGGCTGGAGGGGCGGCAGACCTTCGTCGTCTCGCGGCTTTTCAAAGCCTATTTCGAAGAGGCCCGCGATATCGGCGACCATGGCGTTTTGCTGGACATCGCGGAAGAGGCGGGCCTTGACCGGGCGATGATTGAGCGGCTTTTGCAAAGCGACGCGGACAGCGAGAATATCCGCGCCCGCGACGCCCACGCGCGCGAACGCGGCGTGACGGGGGTGCCGACATTTGTCGTTGCGAACCAGCACGTTGTCCCCGGCGCTCAGCCGCCAGAGCTGTGGGAAAAAGTGATCGAGGAGTTGACGGCCCAGCAAAACGCGGAGCCGACGTGACCTGCCTTGGGGCGTGTGACCAACGCCGATGACCGATCAAAAACCCGCCATTTCCCAGACTGAGCTGGTTGCGCTTTTGGCCATGCTGTCCGCGACCGTGGCGTTTTCCATGGACGCCATGTTGCCGGCGCTTCCCGACATCGGCGCGGCGCTGAGTCCCGACGATGTGAACCGCGCGCAACTTGTCCTTGGAACCTTTGTCCTTGGCATGGGGGCGGGCACGTTTTTCACCGGCCCCCTGTCGGATGCTTTCGGACGAAAACCCATCGCCGTTATCGGCGCGATTGTCTATTCGATCGCGGCCCTTGTCGCCGCGCTGGCCCCAAGCCTGGAAACGATGCTGATCGCGCGGTTCGTTCAGGGCGTGGGCGCGGCGGGGCCGCGCGTGGTCGCCATGGCGATTGCGCGCGATCTGTTCAGCGGGCGGCGCATGGCGCAGATCATCAGTTATGTGATCTTCGTCTTTACGCTGGCGCCCATCTTTGCCCCCACCATCGGCTGGCTGATTGCCTGGGCGTTCGGCTGGCGAGCGATCTTCCTGAGTTTTGCTGTCTTCTCGATCGTCTCGATGGCGTGGTTGCTGCTTCGGCTGAACGAAACGCTTGCGCCCGAGAATGTCCGCCCATTCCGCGTGTCAATGCTGGTATCCGGTACGCGCGAGGTGTTCCGCAGACGGCAGGTCGTTCTGGCGATGATCGTGCAAACGCTGATCTTTTCGATCCTCTTTGCCTGCCTCGTCTCGAGCCAGCAGATCATCGGAGAGGTGCTTGGCGCGGGCGATCAGTTCGCGCTGTGGTTCGGGTTCATGGCGCTTCTGGCCTCGGGCGCGAGCCTTGTGAATGCGCGGATCATTATGGCGGTGGGGATGCGCGACGTGGTGAAATACGCGCTTTTGGTCCACGGTTGCTTCTCGGCGCTGTTCCTTGTGGCGCAGCTGCTGGGGCTGCTGCCGCCTGCCCTTGTCTTTCCGGTCACCTTCCTGTGGCTGACGTCGAATTTCTATCTGGCGGGTTTCGGGCTTGGAAACATGAACGCGCTGGCGCTGGAGCCGATGGGGCATATGGCGGGACTGGCGACTTCGATCATCACGGCGCTGGCAACCATCGGCGCGGCGGCTCTGTCGGCGCCGATTGGATTGGCGTACGACGGGACCGCTGTGCCCCTGACAGCGGGTGTCCTTGTGCTTGCATTCCTGGCCTATGGACTGGTGTGCAAGCTCAATGAACCAGAGCTTGTAGAGGCTGCCTAGGCATGTCCGACCGATTTAGCCAGATTGCCGTTTCGCGAACGCGTGCGCTGACGCAAAGCTACCTCCACCCAGCCTTATTTCAAAACCGTCGGGGGTGAAGGGTTACTTAACGCCGCTGCATTTGCCCATCAGCGCTTTGTCGCATCGTCAGGTGTCGCCCTGCCCCCAATCGGCGGCCTGCATTTCGCGCAAGCGACTGGCGGTGCGCTCGAATTCGAAGCTGCCTGTCCCTTCGATGTAGAGCCGCTCGGGCACGTCGGCGGCCGACGCGATCAGTTTCACCCGCGCCTCGTAAAGCGCATCGACCAATGTCACGAAGCGGCGCGCCTGGTTGTAGTTCTCGGAGGAGAGCCGCGGGATATCGTCGAGAATGAGAACGCGCACCGCATCGGCCAAGGCAAGGTAATCCGCCGGGCCGAGGGGCTGGCCGCAGAGGTCATAGAAACTGGCGCGCGCGACGCCGTTTGCGAAATGCGGCAATTCGACGATGCGCCCCCGAACATAGAGATCGAGCGGTTCTTCACTTCCGCCCGAGAAGTCATTCCAGATGGCATCGAGGGCCGCGCGCGCATCCGCATCCGCCGGGTGGAAATAGACCTGCTCGCCCGCAAGCCTGTCCTGACGATAGTCCTTGGGCGAGGCCAGTTCGTGGACCACCAGCCGGGTCTTGATCAGCTCGATGAACGGCAGGAACAGGTCGCGGTTCAACCCGTCCTTGTAAAGGTCATCCGGCACCCGGTTCGACGTGGTGACGACTGTGATGCCGTCTTCCATCAGAAGATCGAACAATCGTCCCACCAGCATCGCGTCGGTGATGTCGGTGATCTGCATCTCGTCCAGGCAAAGAAGCCGCAGGTCCGTGCCGATGTCGTCCGCCACCGGCAAGAGCGCGTCATCGACGCCGGTCTTGCGTGCTTCGTGGAGCTTGGCCTGCACCTCTTGCATGAAGGCGTGGAAGTGCACGCGCCGCCCGCCCGCGACCTCGTGAAACATGTCCATCAGCATCGACTTGCCGCGCCCGACGCCACCCCAGAGATAAAGGCCCCGGATGGGCTCGGGCTTTTTCGCGAAGAACCCTTTGAACCTGCTGCGAGGTGTGATGGCAAGCCCGGCGGCGATCCGGTCGAATTCCGGCAGAACGGCACTTTGCGCGTCATCGGCTTCGAGCGCGCCCGCGGCGATCCGGGCCTGGTACATGTCGGTCACGGCACCCATGGCGTCACGAAGCGGCTTGGGCCGAATTTTGCAAGTGAAAACAGGTGAGCGGGCCTGAAAAGGTATTCGTTTTTTGCATGTCGGGATTGCCAATCTGTCAGTTTTCCCAAGCAGGAGGCGCTCCTATTTCGTCACCAAAGGAGTTATTCACATGACAAAGTATGATCTTTCTTCCATCGACCGTGTTGCCATCGAACGCCGCGCACGCCGCCTGCGTGCCGAATACCTGGCAGGTTTTTTCAGCCGGAAGTCGCGCTAAGCGACCTTCCGCCTGAGCGAAAGACAGGGTAAGGGGCGGCATGTCTGACCGCCCTGTTATCCGCCTGAAACCCAAGATCGATCCGCGCCCCATCCGGCGCGGTTTTCCGTGGGTGTATGCCAACCAGCTGGTCACCGACCGGCGTACCAAGGCGCTTGAGCCAGGCAGTATCGCCCTGCTGGAAGACGACGACCGTCGCCCCTTGGGCACCGCGATCATCAACCCCAAGTCCAAGATCATTGCCCGCCTGCTGGACAGCGACGGCGCGGCCCGGATCGATGCCGACTGGTTCCGGGCGCGCATTCGGCACGCCCTGGACCTGAGAGAGACGCTTTACGACACCCCCTATTATCGCATGATCCATGCCGAGGCCGACGGTCTGCCGGGCACCGTGGTGGACCGGTTCGGCGACACGGTTGTGATCCAGCCGAATGCCGCCTGGATCGAGGCGCGGCTGGACGTTTTCGTCAATGTGCTGAGCGATGTGACGGGGGCCATGACAGTCGTGAAGAACGCGCAAGGGCGCGCACGTGGGTTGGAAGGGCTGGATGACGCGTCCACCATTCTGCGGGGCGCGGTGTCAGGCCCCCTGCCCGTTCCGATGAATGGCGCGACCTATCTGGCCGATGTGGTAGGCGGGCAAAAGACGGGGCTGTTTTTTGACCAACGCCCGAACCATGCCTTCGTCGCGCGGCTGTCGCGGGGGCGCGATGTGCTTGATGTGTTTTCGCATGTCGGCGGCTTTGCTTTGGCGGCGCTGGCGGGTGGCGCGCGTTCGGCGCTGGCCATCGACGGCTCAGCCCCGGCGCTGGAACTGGCTGTGGGCGGCGCGGAGTTGACGGGGGTCGCGGATCAGTTCGAGACCCGGAAGGCGGATGCCTTCGACGCGCTGACCGAACTTGCCGGAGAGGGTCGCCGGTTCGGATCGGTCATCTGCGACCCACCTGCCTTCGCACCGTCGAAGAACGCGCTGGAGGCCGGACTGCGGGCCTATGAAAAGGTCGCCCGCCTTGCCGCGCATCTGGTCGAACCGGGCGGTTTCCTGACGCTCTGTTCCTGCTCGCAGGCAGCGGGGCTCGCCGCGTTTCAAACCGCCTGTCAGCGAGGCCTTGGCCGCGCGGGGCGCAGCGCGCAACTTGTTCGGACGGGGTTTGCCGGGCCCGACCATCCACGGCATCCGGCGCTGGAGGAAAGCGGCTACCTGAAAGCCTTGAGCTATCGACTGTCATGAAGGTTCTGATCGACGCCTGCGTTCTTTACCCGACGGTCCTGCGCGAGCTTGTGATCGGGCTGGCCAAGACCGGTGCGTTCACGCCGCTTTGGTCGGAACGCATCCTTGAGGAATGGCGCCGCGTTGCGCGGCGGAACGGTGAGGTGGATGTCGCGATTGCGGAAGGCGAGATTGCGCTTCTGAAGGCCGCTTTTCCTGACGCACTGGTCGCGCCGGGCCCAGAGACGGAAGCCCGTCTGACCCTGCCCGACCCAAGCGATATCCATGTGCTGGCCGCCGCGATCGATGGCAAGGCGGACGCGCTTTTGACATTGAATGTCAAAGACTTCCCGACCAACACCCTGTCACAGCATGCCATCCTGCGCCGCCATCCGGACGAGTTCCTGCTGGAGGCGTACCATGGCAGCGCCGATACCGTTCGGCAGGTGGTGGACGCCGTTCTGTCCCGCGCGGCGGAGCATGGGATCGACACCAGCAACCCGCGTGCGCTTTTGAAGCGAGCCCGACTGCCGCGGCTGGCGAAAGCGCTTTTTGCCTGAGGGACAGAGCGCCTTCCCGGCGCTCTTTCAATGCTTACGTCTCGGCGACCGCCGCCCAGCGCGCTTCCAGCTTTTCGATCGCGGCGATCCGGTCCCCGGTCTTGGGATGGCTCATCAGCCAGACCGGCATGCCGCCGCCCACACCGGTCAGTTTTTCGAGCTTCCTAAACAACGACTTCTGCGGCTCGGTCCCGATCCCCGATTTCACAAGCAGCGCGGAGGCATAGGCGTCGGCCTCGTACTCGTCGTTCCGCGACAGCCGCGCGGCCAGAAGCGTAGTCAGGAAATTGGCGATATAGACGCCGATCCCCGGCAGGAAGCGCCCGAGGATCATCGCAAGCGCGGCCCGGATCGCGTTTTGGCCGGAAAAGTCGATCATCCGGCGGCGCGAATGCCCAAGTGCGACGTGACCCAGTTCATGGGCGATGACGCTGGCCATTTCTTCGCCCGTCACTTCGCCCGCGCGGTACTTCTGATAAAACCCGCGTGTGAGGAAAATGCGTCCGTCGGGTGCAGCGAGGCCGTTCACCGGTTCAACTTCATAAAGATGCACGCGAATGCGCGGCAGATCGAGCGCCGCTGCCATCTTGTCGGTCAGCGCCTTCAGGCCCGGGTCCACAAGTTCCGAGGACTTCTGATCCAGCTCGGACTTCGTGCGCCAAGCCGAAAACTTGTACATCACCAGCGCATAGGCAATCGCCAGAAGAATTGGAGTGAATTTCAACATGACCCTTATATGGGGCGCGGTAGCGGGTCCGGCAACGCTTTAGCCCAAAACCCGCATGCCCCGCGTCAGCCCTTCGAGCGTGAGCGGCACCATGCGTTCGGGGTCGATGATTTCGCGGATCATGTGTGTGGATTGCGTGTACTGCCAATGCGCTTCGGGCATCGGGTTGATCCAGAGAAAATCCGGCCATTGCGCGCGGGCGCGGCGAAGCCAGACCTCGCCCGCTTCTTCGTTCCAATGCTCGTTCGCGCCACCCGGCACGGCGATCTCGTAGGGCGACATCGAGGCGTCGCCGACGAAGATGCACTTCCAGGCCGGGCCGAAGCGGTTGAGGACGTCCCATGTGGGCGTGCGCGCGTTCCACCGGCGGCGATTTTCGCGCCAGACGCCTTCGTAGAGGCAGTTGTGGAAATAGAAGTGGTCCATGTGCTTGAATTCGGACCGCGCCGCCGAGAAAAGCTCTTCGACCATCTCGACGTAGGGGTCCATCGACCCGCCGATATCGAGGAACAGAAGTACGCGCACCGCGTTCCGCCGCTCGGGTCGGGTCTGAACGTCAAGATAGCCATGCTCGGCGGTGGCGCGAATGGTGCCGTCGAGGTCCAACTCGTCCGCCGCGCCTTCGCGCGCCCATTGCCGAAGCCGCTTCAGCGCTACCTTGATCGTGCGCGTCCCGATCTCGCGGGTGTCGTCGAGATCACGGAATTCCCTGCGGTCCCAGACCTTTACGGCACGTTGATGGCGCGATTTGTCCTGCCCGATGCGGATGCCTTCGGGGTTGTAGCCATAGGCGCCGAAGGGTGATGTGCCGCCCGTCCCGATCCATTTCGAGCCGCCTTCGTGGCGCTTTTCCTGTTCGCGCAGCCGCTCGCGGAGCTTCTCCATCAGCGCTTCGAAGCCGCCCGCGGCCTCGATCTCGGCCTTTTCCTCCTCTGTCAGGAACTTCTCGCTGATCTTCCGCAGCCAGTCCTCGGGGATCTCCACCATTTCCAGCACCGCTTCGACCGGAATGGTCTCGACTCCCTGAAAAGCCTCCTGAAAGGCGCGGTCGAAACGGTCGAGATGCGCTTCGTTCTTCACCAGCGCGGTGCGCGCGAGGTAATAGAACCCGTCGATGTCATACGTTAGCAGATCGGCGGCCAGCGCTTCGAGGAAGTTCAGGAACTCGCGCGGGCTTGCGGGCACGCCCGCTTTTCGCAATGCCTCGAAGAACGGCAGGAACATCAGGCCGCGAGCCGCTCGATCAAGAGCGTCAGAAAGAAGCCCGCCAGCATCAATGCAACCGCATAGCCGAACGCATATTGCGCCATGTCCAGCCGGTTGCCGTTGCGTTTCTTCGCGGTCCTGATGCCGATGATAACGCCGGCGATCCCGAATATCAGTACGATCATGTGGGCGCTTGTAACCCACCTCGGCTTCTGGGGGAAATGGCCAATATCTCGGACACGCGGGCGCGCACCTCGCGGTCCGTCCCGAAGCCGTAGCGACCCCAGGCGAGCGCCTCGCGGCGCGCTTCGGCCGAGGCGGCAGTCCGGTTTTGGAGCGCCAGCGCTTCGGATTTGACGAGCAGCATCAGCGACAGAAGCGACGCATTCTCGGCCTGGCGCACGGTCGCGAGGTTCTGGTTGATCAGTTGCTCGGCGATCTCGGCGCGACCGGCAGAGAGTTGAAAGGCCGCGACCTGAAGCGCAACATGAGCTTCCTGAATCCGGGCATCGGGGCGGCTTTGATAGATCGTGCCCGCGGCCAGGAAGGACTTGAGCGCCAGTTCGGGGTCGGTGGACAGACTGTTCCGCCCCAGAAGATAGTAGGAAAACGCCAGCCGTGGATCGCTGGGACCCGCTGCCATGGCGAGACCGACGGCGCGTTCTGCGGCCGCTTTCCGTCGCGTGGCGGAACTGCGGGGGCTTGCCGCCTGCCCGATGGCGCGATCCCAGGCGCCAAGCCGGGGTGCGGGCGGTGCGATGCCGGCCGGGCCGCCCTGCGGGTTCATGCGCGCGATGATTTCCGGCACGCGCGCCGCCACCTGCTGGCGCGTCATGCCGGTGCGCAATGCCGGATCATAGGCCGCGCGCAAGATAAGCATGTCATAGCCGGTCAGAACGGTATGGAAGTTGTCGTCATTGAAGACCGACGTGTTCAGGCGATAGATGTCGTTGACCGGACCCAACCCTTGGGCGATTTCCTCGTGTAGGCAATCGCGCGCCTCTTGCGGGCTGACGTCATTCGGCAAAAAGACGGCGAAGCTGTTCCGTTCGGTGAGCCGGTTCCAGAACGTTTTCGGGTCGTTCCTTCGGGCGCGGTATTCGTCCCAACTACTGACATTGGGGCGGACGAAACAGGCCGCCGTCGGCGCGACGCCTTGGATCTGGCGACGCGGCATGGCTTCGACGGTGATGGTGGCGGGTTCATCGGACGTCACGCGCGAGATGGGCAGGCCGGCCTCGCGCCGGAGCCGCCCGATCAGTTTGTCGAGGTCCGCGCTGAGCGTCGGTTGCGCCTTGCCGATGATGCGGACCGTCATCGGGCCTTCAAGACGCGTGAAGACGGGCATCGGGTCGCCGTTTTCCAGTTGAAACGTCAGGTCCAGGAAATCGCGGGCGATCCGGGCGTTCGACGCCTGCGGTGCCGTTGGTGCTGTTTGGGTAAAAAGGCGCATCGGCGGCAGTTCGGCTTGGGGCGTCGCCAGTTGTTCGGGCGACGCCAGGCGCGATGTTTGTTGACCTCCGCATCCCGCCAGGAACAGGGCGATCGGAAGAAGCGTCCACTTCATGCAGGCCTCGCATATTTGATGAAGGGTGTAAGCGTGCCGATCCGGTCGTAGAGGCGGCGTGCTTTCTTGTTGAAATGCTGTGTCAGCCAATAAACGTCCCGAGCGCCAGCGGCGTCGGCGCGGGCATAGACCGCTTCGATCAGCGCACGCCCGATGCCCTTTCCGCGGACATCCGGAGTGGCGTAAAGATCCTGCAGGTAGCAGACGTTTTCCACCTTCCAGCCGTGGCGGTGAAAGAGGTAGTGCGCCAATCCCACCGGCGTGCCATCCACCTCGGCGATGAGCCCGTTATAGTCTTGCGGATTGTCACTTAGGAGGCGCGCGAAATAGGTGCGATAGATGGTGTCCGGAAGGGTGGTGTCATAGAACGCCAAATAGGCGCGCCAGAGGTCGCGCCAGGACTGCTCGTCAGCCTCTGCCAAGGTACGCACTGCCAATGTCATTGCGCGCACAGTATCAAAACGGGCGCGTCGAAGCCACCCTGCACACGGGTCTGTGACCCGACGAGAGGCGAAAGCCCGCCGACATATTGAAATATTGTTGCGCCGCGTTGGCGCGCGTCGCGGCATCGGAGGGGCTCTGCTCCTCCGAACCTCCCCGGGATATTTGAGGGTCGATGGGAACGCGGATAGCGCGCTTCAAGGCGAAGTACTTTTTGTCACGTCGTGGCTGTAGAGCCAGTCGAAGCGCGCGAGCATCGCGCCGGGCGCGATGGCGCTGGCGAGGCGCAGTCCGGTGTGTGCGGCGAAACGAAGTGGCGGAAAGCTCAGGTGGTAGTTCCGCGCGTTGCGGGATGCGGCTTCGACAGTGCGAAGAACGCGGGCGCGCCGGGCGGCCTGGTAGCGCGGCAGGGCCTCGGTGACGGGATGGTTCGCCAGCATGGTCTTCAGCACCCAAGCGTCCTCGAGCGCGAGGTTCGCCCCTTGTGCGAGGAAGGGCAGCGTCGGGTGCGCGGCGTCGCCGATCAGCACCTGTGCGCCCGTGTGCCAGCGATGCGCGACCGGGTGGCGGAAAAGGCCCCAGAGGAACGTCTGATCGACGCGCGAGAGCCAATCCGGCACCGGCCCCTTGAAGCGCTGGAAGGCCGCGCGCAGGTTGGCCGGGTGATCGGCGTGGCTCCAGCCTTCTTCGGCCCAGGCGGTACGTTCTTCGACTGCAACGATATTTCGCCGACCATCCGTCAGGGGATAGCTCACCAGATGCCGTCCCGGTCCCATGTGCACCTGCACCTCCGCGATCCCGTCGTCGTCTTCGATCACCGCGCGCCAGGCCACCTGACGGGTGAAGAAGGGCTTGGAGGCATCTTCGATCCGCGCACGAAGCGCCGAGTTCAGGCCATCGGCGCCGATGAGCAGGTCGTCGCCGTCGAGCGGCTTGCCCTCGGGCGGTGGGTTGATGTGTTGCCCGGTTTCGAGCGTGACACTGGCGTCGCGGGCCGCGCTCACCAGCATCTCGATCAGGTCGGCGCGGTGGACGGCGAACCAGGGCATCGCTTTCAGATCGAGCGTCAGAACATCGCGGCCCGTGAGCCCGTCGATTAGCCGCACGCGCTCGATGCGGACGGCGCTTGCCGCGAGCGCTTCGCCCAGGCCCAGTGCCTCGATCACGCAGAAGCCGTTTGGGCTGACTTGAAGCCCGGCACCGACCTCTTCGAACGCGGGGGCCTGTTCGGCAAGGCGGACCTTGTGGCAGTCGCGGGCGAGCGCGGTCGCGACAGTGGTGCCCGCGACGCCGCCGCCTGCGACGGTGATGTTGAGGGGGTCAGTTGGCATCGCGTTCGATGAGTTGGGAGGCACAGATGACCAATTGGAAAACGCCCGCCATGACGCGTGTCAGGACGGGCGGCCAGGGGGTCGGAAAATGACACATTTTCCGTGACGAATTCCGTGTCGGAATTCGGCTTTGCTCAGTCGTCGCGGTGGACCTTTTCGGCGCGCTCATGGCGTTCCTGCGCTTCGAGGCTGAGGGTCGCGATGGGCCTGGCATCGAGGCGCTTGAGCGAAATCGGCTCGCCGGTTTCCTCGCAGTAGCCGTATTCGCCCTCGTCGATCCGGCGGAGCGCCGCATCGATCTTTGAGACAAGCTTGCGCTGGCGGTCGCGGGTCCGGAGTTCGAGCGCCCGGTCTGTTTCCTCGCTGGCGCGGTCGGCGATGTCGGGGATGTTGCGGGTGGAATGCTGCAGACCTTCGATCGTGGTCTTGCTGTCGTCCATCAGTTCCGCTTTCCAGTTTTGCAACTTCCGGCGGAAGTACTCGAGCTGGCGTTCGTTCATGAAGGGTTCATCCTCGGCGGGACGGTAGTCGTCTGGAAGAAAGACTTCGGCCTTCATCGCGTTCCCTTTTTTCTTGGTCATACTGACAAACCCCGGACTTCAAGCATGGCGGGTACCGTCCGGCTCCTTATCTTGCGCGGCTGATAGCGCATCGGTTGTTGCTTGTCACTACACGATTGCAGCGGGTTGCAGGGGGTTTCGCAAAGGCCTAGGGTCCGCCCCGCACCCCCCGGGCAAAGGGCCGTTTTATGAAGTTTGAAGGTACGAAAAGCTATATTGCCAGCGAAGATCTGGCTGTCGCCGTCAATGCGGCGATCACGCTTGAGCGCCCGCTTCTGGTCAAGGGCGAGCCGGGGACCGGCAAAACGGAACTGGCGCGCCAGGTCGCGGAAAGTCTTGGTCTTCGAATCATTGAATGGCACATCAAGTCGACCACGCGGGCACAACAGGGCCTTTATGAATACGATGCCGTCAGTCGGCTGCGCGACAGCCAGCTGGGCGACGCGCAAGTCCATGATATCGCGGCCTATATCAAGCGCGGCAAGCTTTGGGAGGCCTTCGAGGCGGAGGACCGCGTGGTTCTGCTGATCGACGAGATCGACAAGGCCGACATCGAGTTTCCTAACGACTTGCTGCAGGAACTCGACCGGATGGAGTTCCACGTCTACGAGACCGGCGAGACG
>JASJDQ010000249.1 GCA_030065075.1 Paracoccaceae bacterium
CGACCATCGGCGTTCAATGTTGGCTTGTTCGCAACACAAGTGATCCTCGGAGCTCGATGTCATTTTGTGTCGCTCTAATCGCATTGAACGCAGTGAACTGCGTTTTGGCACTGAAAGGTCAAGCCTCCGGAGCCAACGCAATGGGTTGGGCGATGGTTGCTCTATATGCCATATTTGCACTTGCCTTCCTCATTGTCGCTATCCGTTTAATGAGGAAGGAAGTACAGCAGCAGTGATTGTACACTTTGGGCTCTAAGCTGTCATTCGCAGCGTCCTGCATGAATGTCCGCATTGCGGACAACTGCGGATGCGCGACCCTTTCAAAAAATTGGCGAGCAAACGGCCCAAAACCGCCGTCGACGGCAAGTGTCAAATGCTTCAGCGCGACCCATCGGACGAAGCGTAAGCCACATCTCTGCAATTCATAGCGCGCGTATTGGCGGATTCTGGGTCTAATGACCGCCCGAGGACTAGAAAATCCGGGTCGCACCGCCCCAAAACGATCGATGCCTCTTTGCCAATGGTCTCTCCGACACTCCGTACCATGCTGGCATCAAACTATTCTGCAGCCAATTTCAGCACGGACCCGTTCAATTCATCGGCTTTCAAAGCAACTCTCGTTTGCCTCCGCCGCCGAATTAGAGCGAAAACCGGCGGTGTGAAGTAGAACGACACCACCGTCGACAAGAGCACACCGCCCCCGATGGCGACGGCGAAGGGTGGCCAGAAGGCTCCGCCTTCGAGGATCAGCGGCAGGAAACCCCCGAAGGTGGTGATGGTGGTCGATACGATGTGACGGCTCGATCCGGTGACGACACGGGCCATGGCATCGGGGTCCCCCGCACTTGCCTCCGGGTCCTGCTGAAGGCCGGTCAGAATGATGATTGCAGCGTTGATCGACACACCGATGGAGCCGATGACGCCGATGATGGCCTGGATGCCGAAAGGGTATTGCATGATCGCGAGCGACAGCATCGAGAGACCCGCCGATAAGACGCAAACCACGAGCGCAACGGCCGTCAGGCGGAACGAATTGAACGTAAGCGCGATGGTGGCGATCGTGAGCGTGACGATCAGGCCGACCGAGGCCATCAGATTGCCTACCGTGTTCGAACGCGCGTCGCTGTCGCCACCGAGGGCGAGCGTGTATCCGGCAGGCAGTTCGAATCCCCGGTCGTCAAGGGCCTGAAGCACCTGTTGCAGGGCTTCCTCGGGCAAGACATCGGGGACGATGAAAGCCTGGACGGTGTTTTCGCGAATGCCGTCCGTTCGGGTGATGACGCTTTCGGATGGTTCCATGACGAGCGTTGCCAATTCGGACAAAGGTACGGCGGGAAACGCGCCGGTTGCAGAGACGGCGGGCGCGTTAGGCAAAAGGATCGGCATGTCGGCAATGGCCTGAAGATCGGTGCGAAGCCTCTCTCCCATCCGGACCCGGACCGGCAGTTGCTCGGTGCCTTCAACCAGCGAGCCGCCCGTTATGCCGACGAGTGCCGTGTCAAGTTGAGAGGCGACGTCAGTGACGTCGAGGCCGAGGAGCCGCGTCTTGACCTCGTCGATCTCGAAGCGGACTTGCGGCGCACCACCGTTGACGCCGGCTCGGGCCTGAGTGACGAGGTCGAGGTCCGCCATGATCGCACGCACGTCGTCGCCCAACTGGCGAAGGATCGCGATGTCCTGGCCCTTGATCGTGATCTCGACCGGCGCATCGACCGGGGGACCCTGCACGAGGCCGCGTACGATGACTTGGGCGTCCGGGAAGGCTGCGTCGAATTCGGCCTGCAGCGACGCGACGAGGCGCGCAGCCGCGGCATCGGTTTCGGTCGTCACCATTGCCTGCGCAAAACCGGGCTCCTGCGATCGGTTGCCGACGATGTTGTAGTAGAAGGCCGGGCCCGACCGACCCACGGTCCAGTAAACGCTTCGCGTTTCGGCGTCGGACCGGATGATGTCGTCCATGTCCGCCACGGTCTGCGCGGTCTCTGAAAGCGACGCTCCGGGTGGCAGATCGACCTCGACATAAAATTGATTGCGCTCGACGCCCGGGAAGAATTGTGCCGTCAGCGTCGGGAAGGCTGCGAATCCGAGAACGGGAAGAATCAGGGCCACAGCAATGGCGCGCAGTGGGTTGGTCACGGCGAGGCGGAGCGACGCCTCGAAAAGCCGCCCGAGCACTGGGATCGAGATGCCGCTACTGAGTAACCCGCTTTTCTGGGCGGTCGGGAGGACCCAACCCGCAATTGCGGGTGTGACCGTCAGCGCAACGAAGAGCGACCAGACGAGCATCAGGACGACGGCAATGGCGATTGCGCCGACGAAATCACCGGCCGGGCCTGGCAACAGGATCATGGGCGTGAAGGCGAGGGCGGTCGTAACAGTCGAGGCGAGGAGCGGCGTTGCCAACCGACGGACGGCATCGCGAACAGCGTCGATCCGCGCCATGCCTTCGCCCAGCCGCCGACGCACTTCGTCGGTCATGACGATCGCGGCATCGACGAGAAGGCCGAGGGCGACGATCAGACCCGTCACTGACATCTGATGAATTGGCAAGCCGATGAAATTCATCGTCGCAAGCGTGGCAAGTGACACAACGGGCAGGACAAGCGCCACGATGGCGGCTGCCCGAAGACCCAGTGTGACGAACAGAACGGCGACCACAAGGCCGACACCAACCGCCATGTTCGTGCCGACATCGGCAAGCCGGTCCAGCGTATAGGTGCTTTGATCGAAAAGCAGGGTTTCCTCGATGCCGAGCGGCACGAGTTCGGCGCCGGCGGCAAGTTCTTCGTGGACAAATCCCATCCAGCGGTCGATCTGAACGCCGTCCTGCGCCAGAACGCCGATGAGGATTGCTGACTTGCCGTTTGCGATCGCGTATTCCGAGGCGGGCGCACGTGGGCCGCGGTCGATGACAGCTATATCACCCAGCGTGACGGTGCTGCCGGACGGGCTTTCCCTGAGGACGACCTGCCGCAGGCGATCAAGAGTTTCGATCTCTCCGGTCACGCTGATCGTGAGGTCGACATCGCCCTGCAGCCGCCCAGCCTGGACCTTGCCATCGGCCTCGGCAATGCGGCCCGAGATCTCGGCAGCTGTCAAGCCGAGCGATGCTGCTTTGATCGGATCGACGCTAACCAGAACTTCCTCGTCCGGCGTTCCGAAATAGTCGATCGCGCGGGTGTCTGGGATGGCGCGCAGTCGGTCGCCCAGCGCTTCGGCGTGGCGCGACAGAAGCGTCAGCGGCATACCGGGTTCGGAAGAGGTAATCGCGATGACGGCGGAATAGGCCGAAATGCCCTCGGCATCGAAATCGGGTGTCAGGACTCCCGCCGGGAAGTTCCGGCGCGCATCCTCGACCGCATCCCGTGCTTCGGACCAGACCTGTTCGATGGTGGCTTCGTCGAGCGTTTCGAGGAGTTCGATGGACACGACCGAGACGCCTGACCGCGAGACCGAAGAAACCGTGTCGATTTCCGCGATGGCCCGAAGCTCTTCCTCGATTTCGGCAGTGACGAGGGCTTCGACACGCTCGGGATCAGCGCCCGGAAACTGCGTCGTGACCGTCGCGAAAAGGTTGGTGATTGTCGGGTCTTCCTGCCGTCCGAGCGAGAGGAACGACGAAAGGCCGGCGGAGACAAGAACGAGGATGATCAGGGCAACAAGTCGAGGCTGGCGGAAGGTCAGGGTTTCCATGGCTCGGGTCCTATTCGCTGGAGGTGCTGGCGACGCGCTGGCCGACCGTGACACGCTGTGGGCCTTCACCGATCAGGCGCGTTCCGTCCGGGAAAGCGCCGCGAACGAAGACGCGGTCGCTTTCGGCATGAAGGATCTCGACCGGAGCCCTGCGCACCATATCGCCTGCATCGACGGTAAGCACCGTCCACTGCCCGCGCACACCTTCCTTCAAGCTGGTCATCGGCAGCCAGAGGCCGGTCGCATCCACCCGTTCGGTGACCAAAAGGCGGGCGGTCTGGCCGAAGGCAGGCTTTGCATCGGCGTCGATGGAAAATAGCGCCGTGCGGGTGCGCGTGACCGGATCGATGTCAGGGCGAAGCGCAACAAGGGCTGCGGTATAGACTTGCCCGGCCAGCTCCATTTCTGCGTTGGCCAGTCGAGTTTCATCAAAGTCGAGCGGCACGCCCACGCGCACCTGGGGCGCGCGGAGTTCGATCAGCTTCAGCACCTGCTGCCCGGGGTTCAGCGCTTCGCGGCCATCGACAAACCGCGATGTCACGCGGCCATCGAAGGGGGCTTCGATGCGGGACTTCGCGATGCGAATATCGACATTTGCTATCGCTGCGTCGATTTCGGCAATCCGTCCGATCAGTTCGTCGCGCTGCGCCGACGCGCCGTCAAGGGCCGCCTGCGTGGCGAAGCCGCGTCGGTTGAGTTCCTCGTTCCGCTCGACCGTTTGAAACGCGAACTTGAGCTGCGCTTCGGCGGCGGACTTCGATGCAAGGAGCTGCGTACGTTCGGCATCCAGAAGCGAGGTGTCCTGGGTTGCGAGCACCTGTCCCTGCCGGACCGCATCGCCTTCATCGACGACTATTGATGCCAATTGACCCGCAAGTTCGAACGAGACCGAAACTGTCCTTTGTGGCTCGTTCTGTCCAACGAAGGCGCGCTGGACGTCGTAGCCGGTTTCGAGGCGGAGTGGTACGGTCTGCACCGGGATGGCAGGGGCCGCGTCGGGCGATGGTGCTGCTTCGGCACGGCGGGTCAATTCAGCGGTGCCGTATTGAACCGCGAAGGCGGCGCCAACGACGACGGCGGCCGTCAAAACGAACCTGCCTGCGAGCCTCGCCGCCAGGCCTAGCCAAGTTGTGATTCTTCCGTTCGTTTGGGCTTCTTCAGTCCTATCCATCGTCGAATCCTCGCAATGTTAGCTCCTCTAACATATGTTAGAAGTTCTTACTTTGACAAGAGGTACGTCTTTTGCGAAAGTTTGGATCATGAAAGAAGACGAAAAAACTATGACGAAACCGGCGACTAACGAAAGCGGACAAGCGCTTAAGAAGTCGGGCTACCACCACGGTGACCTGCGCGCCGGGCTGATTGAGGCTACGCGCCGCCTGGTCGAAGACAAGGGGCCGGACGGTTTTTCCGTATCCGATGCTTGCCGCCTCGCAGGGGTTTCTACGGCCGCGCCTTACAAGCACTTCAAGGACAAGAACGAAATGCTGGTGGCGATGGTTCTGGAAGGCATGCAGCGGCACCGTGCCAACATGCTGTCTGCTCTGGAGGGCATCCCGAAGGGCACGCCTGCCCGCGTCACCGCAATTGGGAGCGAGTACGTGAACTTCGCGCGTCGTGAAAACGGCGTCTTCCGCCTGAAGTTCGGCGGTTTTACCGACCGCCTGGAAGATGACCGGCTTCAAGCCGCTGGCGAAGAGACCTTCGGCATCGTGCTTCGCGAGGTAGCGGCGTGCCTCGGCGAGACAGAGATCACGCCGGAAGTTCGCCGCCGCGGGTTTATGCTATGGAGCTTCGTGCACGGCCTGTCGTTCCTTTTGGTCGACAAGAAGCTGGCCGACATGGGCGGCGAAACCGAATTGGAAAGCTTGCTCTCCGATATTGCCGAACGGGTCCTGGTGGACTGACCGGACGCTTTTATCGAGCCTAACGCCATCTGGCAGACCACGGTACGCTGGCAAGCCGGAAACCGACGCCCAACACTAGTGAAGCCGCCGGTTCGTCACTGCAGTTCGTCCGATTTCTTGATGTGACAGCTGGTTGTCGAAAAGCCGACGTCGAGAAATGGAACCGCGACGCACCTCCTTGATCAAGGTCAATGCACGGCAACAACAGACATGTAACTTCGCGGTATCGATATTCGCTTTTGTTGTTTGATCTTGGGAGCAGACAGGTGCTTGGGCGACGCATTTCAATGATCGCAATCGCGGCGGTCTTGGCCGGGATTGCATACTTTCTGTTGGCCGCACCGCAGGAGCAGCTGCTCCCCGATGGCGTTGCGTCGGGAAATGGACGCGTTGAAGCCGTGCAGGTCGACATCTCGACGAAAATCCCGGGCCGCGTCAAAGAGGCCATGGTCAGGGAAGG
>JASJDQ010000250.1 GCA_030065075.1 Paracoccaceae bacterium
CCTGTTCTTGGCGACGCGTACGGATCCGCCGGCTTCGCGCATGCGACCCCGCAGATCCTGCATCTCGGCAACCGTGAGACCTGCGTAATGGGCAACGACCACGACGCCAGAGCTTTCGAAGATCTGGCCGAGTTCCTCGACCACTTTCTCTTTCTGGGCTCTATCCACAGTTTCACTCCAGTTGTGGGGGTTGCCCCCCGGCTCAGCTTTGCCGGACCTCGCGGCCCGGCTTACGGGTCCTTACGGGTCCGTCGCAATCGCCCTTCGAAGGCTGCTACGCCCGCGAAGAAAAACTGTTCCATCCCCGTCTCGGGCAGGATTTATGGGCGTTGCCCGAGGGCGCGGCCGACCCACCGTCTTGGACGACAAATCAGGCCGGCACGAATCCGCACCGACCTGATGCGCGAGCGTTTACGGTTTTTGCAGAGGAATGTGAAGGGCAAACAGCACGAAAAGTTACAGCGCACGCCGCTGCAGCCCTATGGCTCGTCCGCCACACACGGTTTCTATCGGCAATGTTGACGCCCGAAACCGTTGATCCACAGGCATCCTTGCGGAAAAATATGAAAAAAACAAACAAAAAACAAAGAGAGAGCAGGATGAAGCATGAATCGATCCCCGCGGGCAAGGGGGACCGTTACTATGGCCGTACAGCCCGAAATTACGAAGTGCGTCGTCGCAAGCAGCCCTGGTGGCATGTCGAACAGCACGAAATGCAGGCGCTCCTGGAGACGCTGCCCAAAAAGCTGAAGGTGCTGGATGTGCCCTTCGGCACGGGCCGGTTCGCGCCCTACTATATCGAGCGCGGGTACAAGGTGACCGGGCTCGACAGCTCTGACGAAATGCTGGGGCAGGCCGGGGTGATCCTCGGGGACATGATCAAGAAGTGCGAGCTTGTGCGCGGCCAGTCGATCGACCTGCCGTTCGAGGATGGCGCATTCGATCTCTTGGTCAGCACCCGGTTCCTGCGCGACATCATTTCGTTCGCCGACGCGCGCCGCTCGCTGGACGAATTCGCCCGCGTGACGAAGCGCTTCGCCATCATCCAGCTGGGACACGCGATCGAGGGCGGCACGACGCCCGAGGATCACGTGACCATGCGGTCAGAGATGTCAGCCGAAGGGATCGACAAACTCCTGGCCGATCACGGGTTCACGGTGACCGAAAAGCGGCTCGTCAAATATGACGAGGACGAGAACTCGGAGATTCACCATATCCTCTGCGAGAGGACCTAGCCGTGATCGAGCTCGCCGGTCTTCCCGCCAGCGGCAAAACGACCTTCTTCAAGGCGCTCCGGAAGGAACTGACACGCCGCAAGTTCAAAGTCCACGAGTTGGGCCAGATCTTCGGGACGCCCTATCTGCGCCAGACCGCCCCGCGTTTCGTGCGCAACGAGGAATCGCGCGAACTCCTGTTCCGGCATCTCGATTTCAAGCGCGATCATCCCGAGCTGGCTGATCTGGTGGATAGAAAGCTCGACCAGCCCGACACCGCGTCGATGCATTTCCTCTTCTGGCTGATGGCCTCGCGCTACCAGGCGCATGGCGCCCGTGCCGATGCGGGCGGCGTCTTGATGGTGGATGAGGGCTTCGTGCAGCGCGGCACGGCGATGTGCCTGCGCGACGAGACGCCCGATGATTACGAGCGCTACATGGCTCATGTCCCGGTGCCGAACGCGGTCCTCGCGATCCGTGTCCGGCCCGAGGTCGCCTATACTCGCGCGGTCGAGCGGCGCGGCGCACAGTCGCTGGCGACCGTTCATGCCAAGCACGGGCACCTGAAGGACTACGTGCGCCGCGACCGGATGTTCCGGCGCGCCCATGAGCTCTTGGCCCAGCGCGGCGCCGCGATCATCGACGTGCCCTGCGCGTTGCATGATCCCAAGGTGGTCACCAAAGTGGCCGATGCGGTGATGCGCCTTGCCGAGGCGCCGCCCGAGGAACGCGTCGTCGCCTGAACGCCACCGGCATTAGCTCTAACACGCAATCGCCCTCCACTGTGTACGGGCGGCGGGACCCTTGCGCATTGGTTTTTCGGGACACACGACTTAAGTGATCCGAATCCGATCTTTGTCCCAGGACCCAAACGATGACCGACCCTGCACCATACACGCCCCCCAAAGTCTGGACCTGGGACAGCGAAAGCGGCGGCAAATTCGCCAGTATTAATCGTCCCATCGCCGGCGCCACCCATGACAAGGACCTGCCCGTCGGAAAGCACCCCCTGCAGCTCTACTCTCTGGCGACCCCGAACGGTGTGAAGGTAACGGTGCTACTCGAGGAGCTTCTGGCGCTCGGTGTGACCGAAGCCGAATACGACGCCTGGCTGATCAGGATCAACGACGGCGACCAGTTCGGAAGTGGCTTCGTCGCAGCCAACCCCAATTCCAAAATCCCTGCCCTCGTGGATCACAGCACCCCGACCCCGACCCGGGTCTTCGAGAGCGGCGCGATCTTGCTCTACCTCGCCGAGAAACACGGCCAATTCCTGACCAAAGACCCCGCCGACCGGCCCGAGATGCTGTCCTGGCTTTTCTGGCAAATGGGCTCGGCGCCTTATCTCGGCGGCGGCTTTGGGCATTTCTACGCCTATGCGCCGGAGAAATGGCAGTACCCGATCGACCGCTTCGCGATGGAGGCCAAGCGCCAGCTCGACGTGCTCGACCGGAACCTGGCCGAGCGCAAATTCATGACCGGGACCGAGTATACCATCGCCGACATGGCGATCTGGGCCTGGTATGGGCAGCTGGTGCTGGGCCGGCTCTACGACGCCGCCGGGTTCCTCGACGTCACTTCCTACAAGCACGTCAATCGCTGGGCCAATCAAATTGACGCGAGGCCCGAAGTGCAGCGCGGTCGCATGGTCAACCGCGCCTTTGGCGACCCTGCCATGCAGCTTCACGAGCGCCACCACGCGAGCGATTTCGACACCCGGACCCAGGATAAGCTGGAGCCGACAGGGTAGCGCAGATCTGAGAGGCTCCGAGGGCTCTCGATCGCCCAGCAAGCGTTAATCCGGGTGGATGTCCCTGGGACATTGCGACCAGAAATATATCTGCAGCCAATCGAAGCCCGACTCGAGCCCGCGCTCGGCCAGGTAGGCCTCTTGCAGCCTATAGGCCTCCCACTCGGCTTCTTCCAGACAGGCATACGTCCGGTTCTGCAACTGCGCCGCGTGGAGTAGCTCATGCAACAGAACGGAACGGTCCCGGGGATCGTCCGGGTTCCAGGGCTGCACCAGCAGGATCGTGTTGCGCAGGTGATCATACGCCCCATTCAATGCGACATCGACAAGGGCTGACCCCGCCTCGTAGGGGATGCGCTCTCCGACCGCGCAGAACGATATCTCCGGTGGAGAGTTGCGCAGGGCACTGACGTCATAGGCGGTCTGCGCCTCGATCCATGAAAGTAACTCTTCCATGACGTCAGCCGCTGGTGACAGGGGCGCGGCATCGGTGTTGTCGGGCTCCGGACATTCCTCAGGGATACTGCGGTCGGCTAGGAACGCCGCGTCGGAAGGCAGCGCCCAGAGCGAAAACACCAAGCACGGCCAAATCGACAAAACCCGCATGCCGGCTGCTTAGCAAAAGCCGCCACGGCACACCATGGCCACCGCATCACGTCACGACGTCACACACCGCACCGGAGGTGTGGCCGCTACAGCGCGGCGGGAATATCGTGAGGCGCCAACCGGATCTCTGCAGGAAGAGCGCATTGTGACGAACTGGGAGGAGGTCAGTGTATACGTAACGAGATTTGCAGCGGCATCAGCAGTGGCGGTTTTGTCCTTGTTGGGAGCCGGGCCATTGTTCGCCCTCGACATGGAGACGCAACTCAAGATCGGCGAGATCGAGTACATCGGCTATTGTGCCTCATGTCACGGCGCGTCCGGGCAAGGCGACGGCCCCGTGGCCGAGGCGCTCTTGACGCCGCCCAGCGACCTTACAATGATTTCGAAATCCTACAGCGGCACCTTCCCCCCTGGCGAAGTCTACCGCGAATTCAACGGGACCAACATGATCAACCCGCATGGCGATCGGAAGATGCCGGTTTGGGGGCCTCGCTATTGGGAGATCGCAGTGGACTTGGCCGGAAGCGTGCCGCATGACCCTGACGCGCAGGCTCTGGTTCATGGGCGGATCACTGCTTTGGTGCAGTACATCGAGTCGCTTCAGGCTGAATAGGAAGCGCAAAGGAAAAAGGGCGGACCGACCGGCCCGCCCTTTCCTGTTCCGATGTCGCGCGGCCTAGTTGCCGGTCGCGCTCATCACATCGACGGTCACGCCCGGCCCCATGGTCGAGCTGACGGCGATCTTCTTCATGTAGGTGCCCTTGGCGCCGGTGGGCTTGGCCTTTTGCACTGCGTCCACAAAGGCGCGCAGGTTCTCGACGAGCTTGCCCTCGTCGAACGAGGCCTTGCCGATCCCGGCATGCACGACGCCGGCCTTTTCCGCCTTGAATTGCACCTGGCCACCCTTGGCCGAGGTCACGGCTTCCTTGACGTCCATGGTCACCGTGCCGACCTTGGGGTTCGGCATCAGGTTGCGCGGGCCGAGGATCTTACCCAGACGGCCGACGATCGGCATCATGTCCGGCGTCGCGATGCAACGGTCGAACTCGATCGTGCCGCCTTGAATGGTCTCCATCAGGTCCTCGGCGCCGACAATATCGGCCCCGGCTTCCTTGGCCTCGTCCGCCTTGGGACCACGGGCGAAGACCGCCACGCGGACCGTCTTGCCGGTACCGTTGGGCAGGTTCACCGTGCCGCGGACCATCTGGTCGGCGTGACGCGGATCAACGCCGAGGCACATGGCGATCTCGACGGTCTCATCGAACTTCGCGGAGGCATTGCCCTTGACGAGCGCGACGGCTTCTTCGACCGAAACCTCGCCCTTGCCGGCGACGGCCTCCCGTGCGGCGCGGGTGCGTTTTCCCAGTTTTGCCATGATCTTACCCCTTCACCTCGATGCCCATCGAGCGGGCGCTGCCGGCGATGATCTGCATCGCACCCTCGATATCGGTGGCGTTGAGATCCTTCATCTTCGCCTCGGCGATCTCGCGCACCTGCTTGGTGGTGACCGAGCCCACGGTCGCGCGGCCCGGCGTGTTGGCGCCGGATTTCAGCTTGGCGGCCTTCTTGAGGAAATAGGACGCCGGCGGCGTCTTGATGTCCATCGTGAAGGACTTGTCCTGGAAATAAGTGATCACAGTCGGGCACGGGGCGCCCGGTTCCAGTTCCTGCGTCTTGGCGTTGAACGCCTTGCAGAATTCCATGATGTTGATGCCGCGCTGACCCAGCGCCGGGCCGACCGGCGGAGAGGGGTTCGCTTGTCCGGCGGGCACCTGAAGCTTCATGGTGCCAGCAACTTTCTTGGCCATTTTTTGGCCTCCTTTCTCAACAGCTTAGCGACGCGTCGCCTAAGCCTTGTGGTTGATGTGGTCCGGTCCGGACGTCGCGACGCCTTCGCCTCCCACACGGATTGCCTGCGGTGCAGACTGGCGGGAGGTACACCCCTCGGCCCGGTATTTCAAGCGCTTTGATGCAACGTTCGATATGTTGCGGCCCATCGTCCCGGGAGAAGAGGTTAATGCCAGCAAACGAAGGGAAATCGGCGTAAACGGCACGTCGGTACTGCGTCGGTATCGCGTCGGTATTGCGTCGGTGCCTCTACGGGCTGCTTCGATTGCGCCCACACCATGTGGTGATCGCGTTAGCATTCATTAGCAGATGACTAACCGGGAGCACGCTTGCTAATGCCGCGCTGCCGCGTGGAGAATCTTTGACCGGCGGCAGGCAGACGTTACTGTGAACTTACGCCAGTCCCGAAATCGAGAGCGCTCCAAGCGCCACGGACGGCGCGAACTCAATACTCAAGGGAGATGCACCATGGTTCATTCCGTGTCTTTTTCGGCTTTTTCAGTCGCCGCCGCA
>JASJDQ010000038.1 GCA_030065075.1 Paracoccaceae bacterium
AGCACGAACATCACCGTGTCTTCGACTTCGAGCGCCCTCAGAAACCCACCAGCCCTTTGCTTCCAAGTCCAGGTCAACCCGCGCTCGCCGACCGCCGACGCCAAGTCAGGTGCAATTGTATCAACGTTTTCAGGGTTTTCGACGATCACTTCCAGCTCGTCTGCCACGCCTTCGCGGTTGAAATAGACCTGAGCGTCTTCGAACGGCAGATAGGCGCGCGTCAGATCGATATCGTATCGGCCCGAATTGAAAACATAGACGACACGATACTCGTTCACGCGTGGGCTGGTTCCAAAGGCTGTGACGGTCCCATTCGGGTTAATCAGTCGCACCACGTCGCCTACCGTCACACCCAATTCGCGCGCAGCCGCCTGACCTATGGCGATGCCACTGCCGAAGTCATCGAGCGTGCCCAAAGCCGTTTCTTCGTTGGCAATTCCGGCGATATCGCGCAGGTCGCTTTCGCTTATCCCGAAGACCTCCAGTCCCGTATTCTCGCGCTTGTGGACCGCCATGGCCTGGCCCTTGACCAATGGGGCAGCGCGTACAACACCGGGAACGGAGGCAAGCTGATCTGCCCACTCGGCATAGTTCGGAACGACGTTCGTTATGTTGCCGTTCGTGTCGGCATAGGCGATCGAATAGACGGTGACATGGGCGTTAGCACCAAGGATGGTCGAGACGAATTCGTCACGAAAACCAGATCTTACGGCGAGTGTGATGATAAGTGCTGCGACTGCCAGCATGATCCCGATGAGCGAGATCCAGGTCATGACGCTGACGCCACCCTCTGCGCGTTTGGCGCGCAGGTAACGCCAGGCGATAAGAAATTCGAAGGGGGCAAAGGGTTTTGGGGTGGCCATTGCGCCCTCCTTCAAACCAGAAACCGCTCGGCCAAGGCGGCGAGCCAGATGAGGGCAACCAAGGCGCAGGCCAATACGACAGCCAATGATCCAAGGTCTTTCGCCATGCGAGACAGTTCGTGGCGTTCCGGCCCGATCCGGTCGATTGCTGCTTCGATGGCAGAGTTCAGGACTTCCGTGATCAGCAAAACCAGGACAGTCCCGATCAAAATGGCAGATTGAAACAGGCCGGATCCGATCCAAAACGCCAGCGGGATGGAGACGAAGAAGGCAATAACCTCAAGGCGAAACGCTTCGTCGCCCTGCCAGACATCACGAAACCCTTGCCGTGAGTTTCGCCATGCGGCGCTTATACGGGGGATGCCTTTCAATGGCTGATTGGCCATGACTGCTCCGTTTTTCTTTCTGAATGACGGTCGCGGTCGCAGTGGTCAACCGGTGTTGCGCGAAAAGGTGCCAGAGATCGGGCTTGTAACAAACCTCACGCGCGGCAGGACCCGGCTTCACATGGACGCGAGAGGGCTTTCGAGCGGCGGCGCGACACGCCATCTTCGCCCTATTGAATTAAAAGGAGATGCCCCATGTTGACCCGCCGCAGCTTTCTTGCAAGTGCCGCCGCCCTTCCTGCTGCGACGTTGATCGCAACCCAGGCCGCCGCCGCCGAACCACCCGTTTATGCGACCGATGGCGTTGCGATAAACGGATACGACCCCGTCGCCTATTTCACCGAAGAAAAGCCGGTGAAAGGATCGCCTGAGTTCACGTCTGACTGGGACGGCGCGACACTGCAGTTCGCCAGTGCCGAGAACAAGGCCATATTCGATGCCGATCCTGTGAAATACGCTCCAAAATACGGTGGTTACTGCGCTTATGCCGTCTCCAAAGGGTACATCGCCAAAACGGACCCGGATGCATGGAGCATTCACGAGGACCGGCTCTACCTCAACTACTCGAAGTCAGTGCGCGCGCTTTGGGCCGCGCGGAAGCGCCACCATATTAAAAGCGCCGATGCAAACTGGCCGTCCGTTCTAAGCGCCTGAGCTACTCTGCCGCTTTCAGAGCAAAACCTTTTTCGATCTGATCCGCCGGCGCCACCGGGTACTCGCCCGAGAAACATGCATCACAATAGGCCGGGGCCTTCGGGTCCCGGCCTTTCGCTTCGCCGACCGCGCGATAAAGCCCGTCGAGCGAGATGAACTTCAGGCTATCGACGCCAAGGTGATCGCGCATTTCCTCTTCGCTCATCGTGGCCGCCAAAAGCTTTTCGCGCTGGGGCGTATCGACGCCATAGAAACAAGGCCACGCCGTGGGCGGTGAGGCGATGCGGAAATGAACCTCGGCCGCGCCCGCGTCCAAAACCATTTCCTTGATCTTTCGCGAGGTCGTTCCGCGCACAACACTGTCATCCACCAAAATGACGCGCTTGCCCTTGATCAGCGCGCGATTGACGTTCAGCTTCAGGCGCACGCCCATATTGCGGATTTGCTCGGTTGGCTCGATGAACGTCCGGCCCATGTACTGGTTCCGGATGATGCCCATTGCGTAGGGGATGCCGCTTTCCTGCGCATAGCCAATGGCCGCCGGTGTGCCGCTGTCGGGGACCGGGCAGACCAGGTCAGCCTCGACCGGCGCTTCCTTTGCCAGTTCGGCGCCGATGGCCGAGCGGGTCTCATAGACGGATCGGCCGCCTAGCGAGCTGTCGGGGCGCGAGAAGTAGACATGCTCGAAGATGCAAAAGCGCGCTTTCTTCTGTTCGAATGGGCGATGGGTGGTGATTTCGTCGTTTTCGATCACGACCATCTCGCCCGGTTCGATCTCGCGCACGAAATCCGCCCCGATGATATCCAGGGCGCAGGTTTCTGACGCCAGTGCCCAGCCCTCTTCGCCGATGCGCCCAAGGACAAGCGGGCGGACACCGAAGGCGTCACGCACACCGATCAGCTTGGTCCGCGTCATGGCAACAACGGAAAACGCGCCTTCGACCCGGCGAAGCGCGTCCTTCATGCGTTCCGGTACCGTTTTTTGCAGGCTGCGGGCCATGAGGTGGATGATGCACTCGCTGTCCGAGCTGGACTGAAAAATCGACCCCATGCCGATAAGTTCACGGCGCAGCGCATCCGCATTGGTGATATTGCCGTTATGCGCGATCGCCGACCCGCCCATGGAGAACTCGCCAAAGAAGGGCTGGACGTCACGTATCTGCGTGTGACCCTTGGAACCGGCGGTCGAATATCGCACGTGCCCTATGGCCAGAGCGCCCGGCAGGCTGTCGATCACGTCCTGCTTGGTGAAGTTGTCGCGGACAAGACCAAAACGGCGGGCGGAGTGGAAGCCTTCGGCGGGTTCGTATGTCACGATGCCGCCCGCTTCCTGGCCGCGGTGCTGAAGGGCGTGAAGACCGAGAGCAACGAAGTTGGCCGCATCGGCTACGCCGGTTACGCCGAATATACCGCATTCTTCGCGGAGCTTGTCGTCATCGAAAGGATCGGTGGTCAGCGCGCGGGCTCGAACGGTCATGCATAAGGCTCGGTTAACGGCAGCAACCGTTACTTAGCGCCTTGTCATATGCCTGTCACGTAAGAAGCTTGAAAAAAGCCGAGGGCCCGCCGGCTTCTCCGTGGGCCCTCGTGATTTTCGCACCGAACGGGTGGTACTTGTGAACAAATGGGCAAACTAAAAAGAAAACCACTGGTGACTGGCCCTGAAAAAAGGCGCCGGGTGCCAACTGGCAACCCCGACGCCCGACTCACTCACTCGCTACGCGGACCTCCGGAACCACCCGCAACTCCGCTTTACAAAAACATGTATCGCAGTCGCCCTTGGCATCAGTTGGGCGCAAATATTCCGTTTCAGGGCGAGTTTGTGTTGTGCGTTGCCTCAGCAAGAGGGCGGCAATCGATCAGAAATGCGTTTGTGGAAACAATCCTGCCGGAAACCCACGCACTTACCGCCAAACACCAAAGAACTTCGGGAACCAGTTCACGAACGGGCAACAATTCTGTTAACGATGCCCTGATAAACGCGTGGCGAGATCGCCATATTCTATCAGTTTCGCTTTCGGAAACGGACTGTTCTGCTTCAAATGGGCTCCTTGCGGACACCAATGATGGTTACTGCGCCTTGCTAATCAGCTCATCGTAGCGTGCCGCAATCCATCCCGGCAGGTCGCTTGGTATCTGCTCGTCCAGCGTTTCTGACAGTTGTGCGAAGACAATGGCTGTCCGGCTGTCATCCACCATCGGGATCGGTTCAGACACAATAACGCGCTCGTAGACGAGAAATGCGATGGCCACCAGAATGGCGCCGCGCAGGACCCCGAACAAAAAGCCAAGGCCCCGGTCGATCCCTCCAAGGGCAGAGCGTTGGACAGCACCAGAGAAGAGCGGCGTGATGACAGAGAACACAATCAAGGCCGCCGCGAACACGACTGCAAACGCTGCAATCATCGCCAACTCGCCGGAATCGCCGAGGAAATCCTTCAAAATAGGTATTTCCTTCATCAACGGTTGCACCATCGGCGCGAACATATAGGCGACGATCGCGGCAAGTATCCAGCCGCCGATGGAAAGCGCTTCTCGGACGAAGCCGCGCGAATAGGCCAATACTGCCGAAAGGATGATGACCACGGCCACGATGCCGTCAACGATGGTGAAGCCTTCCATAGCGTTCCCGTTCTTGTCCTGCCTCAGCCAGCCCCGAAGACAGTGCCAGCCAATGCCGCCAGGTCAGGCATCTTTTGTACCTGCAATCCGGCGGTCTGTCCCAATTTGCTCCGTTCAGGCAGGATAGCGGATTCGAAACCAAGTTTCTGAGCTTCTCTAAGCCGCGTTTCCGTCTGCCCAACCGGCCTTACGCTTCCTGATAGGCTGATTTCGCCAAAAACGACAGTACGACGCGGAAGTGAGGCATCTTCACGCGCGGAAAGTAGCGCGGCTGCCACAGCCAGATCCGCGGCCGGTTCGGTTATTCTCAGGCCTCCGGCGACGTTCAGGTAGACGTCCAGCCCAGCAAACGGGATGCCACAGCGTGACTCCAAAACTGCCAGAATCATCGACAATCGACCGCTGTCCCAGCCAACGACAGATCGCCGGGCTTGTCCTGCGGGGGCTGGGGCGACAAGAGCCTGGAATTCGCACAAAACGGGTCGCGTGCCCTCAATGCCGGCAAAAACCGCGCTGCCCGGTTGTTGCGCTTCCTGGTCCGACAGAAACAGGGCGGACGGGTTGGCAACCTCTGCCAGCCCCTGACCCGTCATCTCGAAGACGCCGATTTCATCTGCCGGGCCAAACCGATTCTTCACGGCGCGGAGGATGCGAAACTGGTGCCCGCGCTCGCCTTCAAAGTAGAGCACTGTGTCGACCATATGTTCGACAACGCGCGGCCCTGCGATCTGGCCTTCCTTGGTCACGTGACCGACAAGGATGACGCTGATGCCGCGCCGTTTGGCGAAACTGGTCAATTCATGCGCTGCGGCGCGCACCTGAGAGACCGAGCCGGGCGCGCTCCCAACGGTGTCCAGCCACATCGTCTGGATGGAATCGATGATCGCTACGTCGGGTGCTTCCTTTTCAAGTGTCGTCAGGATGTCGCGCAGGTTGGTCTCGGCGGCGAGTTTCACTGGTGCGTCCTGCAGATCGAGGCGACGGGCGCGCATCCGGACTTGCGACGTAGCTTCTTCGCCCGATATATAGACAGCCTTCAGTCTGGTTTCGGCGAAGGCGGCAGCGGCTTGCAGCAGCAACGTTGATTTCCCGATACCAGGGTCACCGCCCACCAGGATGGCGCTTGCGGGGACAAGCCCACCGCCCAAAACGCGGTCCAGTTCGGCAATCTTCGACTGCGCGCGCTCTTGACTGGCATCTTCGGTGGCCAAGTCGGTCAGCGCGATCGCCTTGCCTTTCGCGGCGCCAAGGCTCTTGCTCGAAGGACCCGTGCTGAGTGGGGTGTCTTCTGCGATCGTGTTCCACGCGCCGCAATCGTCGCAGCGTCCGGACCACTTGGAATGAACCGCACCGCAGTTGGTGCATGTGAAAGTTGCTGCCTTTGCCATGGCGCCTAATTGCCCGCCCAGAGGGCGACAGGCAAGGGGGCGCTATCCGTCTGCCCGGCGCCTCACGAAAGGCAATCCATCGCTTTTCGGCGGCGCCAGCAATTTCGGGCGCCGGCTTTCGGATGTTGGGTTGCTGCGGATATCGCGCGCCAGGTTCAATATTGTCCTGGTCGCGGTCGACACAGCGGGGCGGTCTTTCGGGCGCTCTTTGACTTTCTCCGTATGACGGAAGACAGGCACCGGTGTGCTCGGAGGTTCGGGGTTCTCAAGGACCAGGGGCTCGATAGGCTTAGGCGAGTTTCGGGTGATCCTTTTGGAGACATGGGCAATGACATCCGGACCATACCGCGACTGGCGGGACACATCACAGACAACCACCGTGATGATCCAGAAGACGGGGCAGATCAGAGCCAGGCCCAGCAACAGCCAACTAAGAGGCGTCAGTCCTAACGCCCAAGGCAACACACCCGCAGTTGTCACGGCAGAGAAAAGGCACATGGCGGCATATAGCCAAGCGTTGCCGCTTTTCGACAAGGCAAGGCGGCGGAAGGCCAGCCAGCAAACGGTCATCGGAAAGAGGACAACCAAGCTTCGCAGAACCAGTAAGATCAAAGGGCCTAAGACGTCCATTGGCAGCTCCGTACGTCTCCTGCCACCCCAGCGGCATCTGTCTATACTTTTATTAAAAGTGTGTTACGCGGAGTCATGTTTGAGTTTGTTTCCAAAACGGAACCAAACTGTTGCATTGTTGCAAATGTTCAAAGGGTGCTGGTGTCTACAACATCTCGTCCAATGTGGAACGTGCCCCGCAAGATACGCGCAAAAAGAGCCTAGCGAATTGTCTCTATCGGCCCTTCGGCGCTTCCCGAGATGAATTGGGTGACATAGGGGTCACCACTGGAATCCATCCGGCTCACCGGACCTGTCCAGCGAATCTTCCCGCCATGGATCATGGCGACATCGTCGGCAATGGCGCGGACGCTGGTCATATCATGGGTGATCGTCATCGCTGTGGCGCCCATTTCGACAACGATCTCGCGGATGAGATCGTTGATGACGCCGGCCATGATCGGATCGAGCCCCGTCGTCGGTTCGTCAAAGAAGATGATCTCGGGTTCCGCCGCAATCGCCCGCGCCAGACCGACACGCTTTTGCATGCCGCCCGAGAGCTCGGCTGGATAAAGTTCGGCGACGTCCGGCGTCAATCCGACACGTCGCAGTTTTTCGACGGCGATCTCGCGCGCCTCATTGGTCGGTCTTTTCAGCGAGCCGCGCAACAGGCGGAAGGCCACGTTCTGCCAGACAGTGAGCGAGTCAAAGAGCGCGCCACCCTGAAAGAGCATCCCGAAGCGTGCCAGAAACGCGTCGCGCTCGGATGATCCCTGCCGCAGCTTCGTAACGTCCAGACCATCGACCGTGACGCTTCCCTGATCGGGCTGGATCAGGCCCAGCACGCATTTCAGCGTAACCGACTTGCCGGTTCCGGAGCCTCCGATGATGACAAGGCTCTTGCCACGCTCGATCGTCAGATCGACGCCGCGCAGCACGTGCTTTTCGCCAAAGGACTTATGAACACCCGTAAGCTCGATCATGCGGCAAAGAACAGTTCGGTCAGAATGAAGTTGGCGGCCAGGATCAGCACGCTTGCCGCGACGACAGCGCTTTTCGTGGCGCGGCCTACGCCTTGCGCGCCGCGGCCCGACTGCATGCCGAAATAGCATCCCATCAGCGCGGCTAGGAAGCCGAATACTGCACCCTTGGCCAGCGATGTCGTGATGTCCGAGAGTTCGAGGAAGTCGATGGTGTTCCGCAGATAAGTGCCTTCGTTGAACCCAAGCCGCCCGGTTGCGACCAAGTACCCTCCGAGGATGCCGATAATGTTGCCGACCGCGACAAGCGCGGGCATCACGAGGGTCGCAGCCAGAACGCGCGGCAGGGTCAGGTACTTCATCGGGTTCGTGGACAGCGTGACAAGGGCGTCGATCTGCTCGGTCACTTTCATAGTTGCGATCTCGGCCGCGATGGAGGACGTGACGCGGGCTGCGATCATCAGCCCGACCAGTACGGGTCCCAATTCGCGGACCATGCCGATGGCGACGATCTGCGGCACGACGGCTTCAGCCGAGAAGCGCGCGCCGCCAGCATAGATCTGCAAGGCCAGCGCGCCGCCGGTAAAGATCGTGGTCAGACCCACGACCGGAAGGGAATAAAAGCCGATCTGGAGCAGCGCATGCCCCACCTCGCGCGGGTAATACGGCGGGCGGAACAGGTGACTGATGGTTTCGATGCCGAACCGTGTCGCCCGACCGATGGCGGCCAAAAGGCCAAGGACAGTCGCGCCTATGGTGGCCAGAAACCTCATGTCGCGCGCCGATGATAGCGGTCGCCAAGCGAGGTCAGGATCTCGTATCCGATTGTTCCAGCCGCTTGGGCGATATCGTCGATACACTGATGCGGTCCGATCAGGCAGAGCGTATCGGGCACCGCCTCCAGATGAGACACATCGACCGTGATCAGATCCATCGACACACGACCGACGACGGGGCAGGCGATCTCGCCTGCATAGACTTTGGCGTTCTCGCCCATGGCCCGGATCAACCCGTCGGCGTATCCGGCGGAAATGGTCGCGATGCAGCTTTCGACCTGCGCCTCCCACGTGTTGCCATAGCCAACGGTTTCAAAGGGCTGCACGATGCGCGTCTGGATGACGGGTATGTCGAGGCGAACAACCGGTGTCGCTTCGGCAAAGGGAAGGCCGCCATAGAGGCCGATGCCCGGGCGCACCAGTTCGAAGTGATACTCCGATCCCAAGAGCGTGCCGCCGGTGGCTGCAAGCGAGCGCCGGCTGGCTATTCCGTCCGTCATCTCGTGAAAAGTCCGCAACTGGCGTTCGTTCATCGGATGGTCGGGCTCGTCCGCACAGGCGAGATGGCTGATGACCAGTCTTGGTCCCGCCGCCATCAGTTCGGATGACAGCGCGTGCCAATCGCCGAACTCGATGCCAAGCCGGTTCATACCGGTATCGAGCTGAATGCCGAAAGGGTGGCCTTGGGCGGCAGAGAAGTGGCGGGTGACCTGCTCTGGCGCGTTCAGCATCGGAATTAGCTTGGCTTGCGTCAGCATGTCCGTATCGCCTGCCATGTGGCCGGAAAACACGAAGATATCGGCGTCGCCCACGAAGGACCGCAGGCGCAAACCTTCTTCTGCAGTGGCCACAAAAAAGGTCTGTACGCCGGCGGCGGCCAGTTTCGGAGCGACGACATCGACGCCCAAGCCATAAGCGTTCGCCTTGATGACTGCCGAAGTTTCGACACCGGCGCCCGCGATGGCATCCAGTGCCGCCCAATTGGCGACAATGGCGTCAAGGTCGATGGTCAGCGTTCCGGCACCCATGGCGACCGGTGTCGGTCAAGCCCGCGCCGGGGTCAAGCCACAAGCGAAGGTACGGCGGAGCTTTGCGCGGTTGGCAAGATCAGGCAGGTGCGCTACCTGCCGGGGCAGAGGAGAGGTGCATGGGCGAAATCATTCTGGTCCGCCACGGCCAGGCAAACAGTCAGGCGACCAACGAAGAAGACTATGATCGGTTGAGCGAGCTTGGCCATCAGCAAGCCGCCTGGCTGGGCGAGTGGTTTCGCGCGCATGATTATGCTTTCGACCATGTGGTGTCCGGAACGCTTCGGCGCCACCGCGAAACGGTTCAGGCGATGGGGTATCAGGCGGATGAAGATGCGCGGCTGAACGAGATCGACTATTACAACCTGTCGGACGCGCTTCACAAAGCGACGGGCGAGCCGCATCCAGACGCCAATGGCTTCGCCGATCACATGCCGAAGGTTTTCGCCGCCTGGCAGCGAGCCGAGATTCAGGGTCAGGAACCCTATCATGCCTTCGAAGAACGTATCGCGGCCTTGATCGACGAGGCGTCTGTTCCCGGTCGGCGGGTGCTTTGCGCTACGTCCGGCGGGGTCATTGGTATGGTTTTAAGGCAAATTCTGGATCTGGACCTGATGAAGATGAGCCGTGTCATCTTGCCGATATGGAACAGCTCGGTCCATCGGCTTCGGGTACGGGATCATGAAACCGTACTGGCCGGGTACAATGCCATTCCGCATCTGGAGGCACCGGAACGGGCCCATGCTCGAACACACATTTAGGAGAGGAGATTGCTCGTGCTCAAACTCTACTGTGCTCCGAAGACGATATCGCTGGCTGTGGTCACGGCCCTGAACGAGGGCGTCCACTGGGAGGCCATCCGTGTCGATTTCGGTGAGGCCGAGCAGACGAAACCCGAGTATCTGTCGATCAATCCAAAAGGCCGTGTGCCAGTACTAGTCACTCCCGAAGGTGCACTGACGGAAACTGGTGCCATCCTTGAATATCTAGGCGAAACGGCGCTGCCGAACCTGGTGCCCGTCGATCCACTGCAGCGGGCGCGCATGCGCGAGGAGATGTATTATCTTGGCACCAGCATGCATGTGAACCATGCCCATAAGATGCGCGGGTATCGGTGGGCGGATCAGCAAAGCTCCTACGACGACATGCAAGCGAAGGTGCCAGAGACGATGACCGCGTCCTGTGCCTATCTGGAACCCTTGATTGTGGGGCCATACCTATTTGGAACTGAGCCGACTCTCGCGGATTTCTATCTGTATCCAATTGCTACTTGGTTGGAGAGCGATGGCGTCAATGTTGCGGCGTTTCCGAAGCTGGCGGATTGGAAGGCGGCGATGGAAGCACGGGCTTCTGTTCAAAAGGCAATTTCTGACGGGTTCACTGGCTGAACCAAGGAAGATCGGATTGCGTGGTGCTCGTCATGTTATGGCAGCCAAAGTCTTTGCGTATGCCGTCCAATAGCCGCCCACGCTTCATCGTTTGGCCGCATAGTAGGAAACACGGCGCTCCAAGTAGGCAAGGAACTCTGAGATTGTGAAGGCCAAAGCAAACAAGACGATCAGAACTGCCCAGAAATGCGCCATCAGGAAGTTGGCCGAGTAGAGTTCGAACAATGCTCCGAATCCCACGATCGAGATCAGGAGCTGACCGATGATGACGCCCTTGACCGCCCGGATGATGCCAATCCGGACGCCGCCCAGAATTTCGGGTAAGGCCGCCCAGAAATAGATCTTGAAGAACGCGTCCAACGGCGATGCGCCAAAGCTATGCGCCATCTCGACGAGCGATCGGTTGATCTGCTTCACCCCGGCGCGGGAATTCAGGATGATGATCCAAATTCCGAACAGCGTTGTCGTGATGATAATCGCTTTCATCCCGAAGCCGAACAGCACCATGAGCACCGGGACCAGCGCCGTTAGGGGAGCGCTGAGAAAGACATTGACCCAAGGCAAAAGCAGTTCATCCAAAAGGCGGTTTTTTCCCATCAGAATTCCGACGGGGATGCCGATTGCGATGGCAAAGAAGACACCAGCCAGGAATGCATAGGTTGTCTCGTAAAGTGCCTTTTGGAAGGCCGCTGTCTGAACAACTTCAAACAGTGTGGAGAGCACCTCGGACAGCGGTGGGACAAAAAAGGTCATGCCGGATTGTCCGACGAATTCCCACAGCAACCCCCAAAGGATAAGGGATGACATTCCGGGCAAGCGATATCCGAACAGAGTCATAGCTTATTCCACATATGTGCGAAGTGATGCCCAGATCTCGTCGACAATATCGAGGTATTCGGGGTCGCGGCGAATGTTGTCGACGCCCTTCGATCGGAAATTGGACGGACGGATGATCTCGTGCACCCGACTTGGGCGCGGTAGAAGAAGGGCAATCTGGTCTGATACATAGACCGCTTCTTCGATTGAATGGGTAACGAAGATGAATGTCTTGTTCTCGTTTTGCACAAGTGCCAGGAGGTCTTCCTGGAACTTCCGTCGGGTTTGCTCGTCGACCGCAGAGAAAGGCTCGTCCATCAGCAGGACCTCGGCGTCAACCGATAATGCGCGGGCAAGGCCGACGCGCTGCCGCATACCGCCGGACAATTCATGCGGATAGCTGTGCTCGAACCCTCCCAAACCAACCTCCTTGATGTATTTTGCAGCGATATCCTCGCGTTCGGATTTCCCCATGCCACGCATTTCCAGCCCAAATGCCACATTGCGAATGACGCTTGCCCACGGCAGCAACGCGAAATCCTGAAAGACGAAAGCGCGATCAGGTCCGGGGCCGGTCACGGTCTTTCCATTGACCTCGACCTCGCCGGATGTCGGTTCAAGCAAACCGGCGATAATCTTCAGAAGTGTCGTCTTTCCGCAACCGGACGGTCCCAGCAGCGAAGTCAACTGACCCCGCGGGAATTCCAGTGACAGGTCACGAAGCGCTTCGACATCGCCGTAGTTCTTGGAGATATTGCGCGTCGAAACCGCGCTTTCGGCGTTGTCGATCACGACGGGATCAATCTGAGACATAGCCACGTTGATTTCCTTTGAAGAGTACAGTCTCGATTTTTTCGAGCAGATTCAGGAAGAGAACCGCCAAGAGAATGATCGAGAAGATTGCTGCATACATGCTGGGATAGTCGGCAATCGACCGGCTGTACGTAATGATGTCGCCGACCCCGGTGGGGGTGATCTTCAATTCGGCCAGGATGGCGCCGATGAAACCGGCCGAGATGCCAAGGCGCAGGCCAGCGAAGATAACGGGCGAGGCCGCTGGGATGACGATTTTTAGGATGATTGCCAAGTCGGTGGCCAGAAACGCCTTGCCCATTTCCTTCATGGATTCCGGCGTGTTTCGGACGGCCCCCGCGGTATTCAGAACGATGACCGGCATTGCCATGATGCAGACCACCAGCACTTTTGACGTCAGGCCAATGCCGTAAGCCAAAACCAGTAGGGGAATCAGGGCGGCAAGCGGCGCTGCCTGCATGACGATGAAGATCGGTGAAAAGAGCCATTCGAAGAAGCTGCTCAGTCCCACCCACAGACCAATCGCAATGCCAAGGAAGGCTGATATAGCGACGCCCACCACCAGCGGTCGTAGCGTTTCGGCATAGGCGGTCGCCATTGTGCCATCGCCGATCATCCGAAAGAGCGCCCCCATCGATTCAAGAAACGTCGGGAACGCAAAGCTAACCGGGATACGACCGGCAACCTCCCAGGCACCGAACAGCAGAACGGCCGACAGAAATTTCAGATATAGCGCGCGATTGGCCATGGAGTCTGTCTCCGGGCTAAAGAGGCGGGATCGTCGCGCTACGTGAGTAGCGCGACGGATGCGATCATCACTTGTTCATCGCTGCATCGAGCGGTGCGAGGTACCAGAAGTCCTCGATGTTCAGCTCGCTCGCGTCTCCTTCAAGCTGGCCAGCGGCGGAATACCATTCCATGTCCGCCTGTGCAGCTTTGCGTCCGCCACCATTCGGGTCGTAAAGCCCGCCTTCGACGGCGTCGCTGTAAAACCCGTCGAGTTCGTCCAGGATTTCCTTTGGAAGCTGGCCGATCGGGCCGTCGGGATTGGTTTCCTTACGGATGATCGTCGGGTCTTCGTGCATGTCCTGCCACGTGCTGACGAGAGCTTCCACGAAGATTGCAACGTCTTCTTCGTTCTCTTGAATCCAGTTCAGGTTTCCAAAGAGCGCTTCGTCGCTGGCTTCGACATCGAACATCTCAAGCACGTTGAAGTTGCTGCCGGCTTCGCTGCGCATCAATTTGTTCTTGTTCGAAAGGTCGATGATGGTTGCGTCCGCGCGACCACCCAGAAGCGCCGCAACACGGTTTGACGATCCGGGCACGTAAGACCGTTCGCCGAATTTCATGCTGAGCCGGTCCTCGATGACGTTCGCAATCGAATCCGTGCCGCCACCGCGCGAGTGCAACAGGATTGGTTCGCCGTCGAGGTCATTCAGCGAGCTGTACTTTTTGGTAGTGACCGGAAAGAACTTCAGCTTCGAAAGCTGGAAGACGATCCGAAGTGGTGCCTTGGAACGCTGCATGGCCGCATATGGCGTCCCGAAGCCAATATCCATTTGACCACTGAGAACCGCTTGAATGGCGAGTTCTTCATCGGAAAACGCGGTCCACTCGTAGTCGAGCCCATTTGCCTTAGCTCGCTCCAGCGCCACGAAAAAAGCGGCAAGCTCATCAGAGGGCGTTTCCGCCAGTGCGATGCGAATTTTGTCGGCAGCTGCGGCCGAGACGCTCAATCCAAGCGCGATGGCCGCGACAGCGGTTTTCTTGAGTAGTGTCTTCATGTCTCTCCTCCCAGAAAGTTATGGTTCGCCCAGTTTCTCCGGGTCTTCATGTTTCGTTGGCTAGTGCTCTCCGAACAGCCGCGACGAGACGGATCCAAGATGGTCACGCATAGCTGCGTGGGCGTCGCCGGGGTTACGGGCAGCGATTGCTTCGGCGATCCGATCGTGTTCGCCGAAACTCGTGTGGTCGCGCGGCGGGCGTGTCGAATGACGAACAACGGAATTCCACGCAACGGCGCGGCGCACCTGGTTCAACTGGTCGAAGAGTTCGAGCAACAAGACGTTGCCCGTGGCCTCGGCAATCGTGCGGTGGAAGTGGTCATCCTCGGCTTCGTAGGTGTCCCAATCCAATGCTTCGAATGCGCTATCCCGAGCAGCCAGAACCTTTTTGACGGCCGCTTCCGATGCGTTGATAGCGGCTTCACGTGCAATCGCCGGCTCGAGCGCCAGCCGGGCGCGCATCATGTGGACAGGGCTAACCTGTGCGCTGAGCTCGGTGAGCCGCCCGGGGCGCGCAGCGCCTGACTGGGATGCGATGAATGTGCCCTTTCCGACGTGGCGCCAGATCCGGCCCTCGTGCTCGAGGCTGTCGAGCGCCTTTCGAAGCGTCGTCCGCGTCATGCCAAGCTGAACCATCAGATCACGCTCGGACGGAAGGCGATCACCTGGCGCGAATTTGCCGCGCTCCAGGAAGTCGTGCAGGGCTTCCAGCGCATCTTGCTTGTCTGCTGTGTCCGGAGTGTGAAGCACCCTTGCCTCTCTGAATTGGTCGATCAAATTGGTTGCATTGGTTCAACTGTCGGCTATGGTGCAGTGAAATGCAACAGAAATAACGCTCTCTCGGCAAATTGGTTCGATTGGTTGAGCTAATTGGTAGGGTGAACGCAGATAAAGGAGACCATCATGGAAGGCATCATTCCCAAGTTCGCGATAGAGGCGCCCTCCGTTGTCGTGTTGCCTGTGGCGGGGTCAGACGCGGTATTTCCAGTGCGCCGGGTCTATTGCATCGGGCGAAACTATGCGGCCCACGCGATTGAAATGGGGCACGATCCGGACCGGGAACCTCCTTTCTTCTTTCAAAAGAACCCAGACAATCTCGATCCCTCCGGCGAATTTCCCTATCCGCCGAAGACCAGTGACGTGCATCACGAAGTCGAAATGGCTGTTATGTTGAAAGAGGGTGGCCGCAACATACCGGTCGAAAAGGCCCTCGATTGCGTCTTCGGCTATGCGCTCTCGCTCGATATGACCCGTCGCGACCTTCAAGGGGAACAGAAGAAGCTCGGGCGCCCCTGGGAGATCGGGAAGGCATTCGAGGCTTCAGCACCGGTCGGCCCAATTCATCCGGTCTCTGAAGTCGGCCATTTGGACCAGGGACGCATCACGCTGACCGTCAACGGCGAGTTGCGTCAGGACGGTGATCTGAACCAGATGATTTGGAAAGTGCCCGAGCAGATTGCTTATCTGTCGGATTACTACGAACTCGCACCCGGCGACGTAATTTTGTCTGGCACACCCTCCGGCGTTGCCGCCGTCGTCAAGGGTGATGTGATGGAAATCGCGGTAGAGGGCCTTGGCTCGATGACCGTCACGGTCGTCTGATCTGCGGTGCGAGACGTGGTCACAGTTTCCGGCTCAGCGCTCCAATCGGCTGATGCGCCAGCGCTTACGCTGACACTCGCGAGTTGGGATCACGACCGCGTCATGGCTTTGCACGAAGGGCGCGTGGCAGTGCCGGGGATAACGCTTGAAAGTGTGGTCGAGCCGACCTCGACGCTCTTCCCACTTGCCGTGGGTGAGGCGCCTTACGACATCACCGAAATGTCGATCTCCAGCTATATCCTGCAAGTGTCGCGGGGCATCGGTGAATATGTGGCCATTCCGGCGTTTGTCAGTCGCGCCTTCCGACACTCTGGCTTCTTTGCACGCAAGGGGTCCGGCATAGAAGACTTATCGGATTTTTCTGGTCGCCGGATTGGCGTGCCGGAATACCAGATGACTGCGGCGCTTTGGATGCGTGGGATTCTGTCTGACGAATATGGCGTGGATGCCACGAGCATTCATTGGTACACCGGAGCGCTTGATGCGGGAGTTCGGCGGGAACGTCTTGAGTTGGCGCTACCCGACACCATGCAGGTAGAGCCGATCGAAGAGGGCGAAACGCTGCAAGCCCTTCTTCAAAACGGAGCAATCGACGGCCTTCTGGCACCAAAACCTCCGCAAGCGTTCCTTGATGGCGACGACCGATTTCAAAGGCTCTTTCCCGACTTCGAGGCGGCAGAGCAGGCTTATCATGTGAAGACCGGTTTTTTCCCGATCATGCACCTGATCGGTATCCGCAAGTCCTTGGTCGATGCCCATCCGGGCCTGCCTCTTTTAGTCTACCAAGCGTTTCTAGAGGCACGCGACATTGCAATCGAACGGTTGCGCAAGGTCTGGCTGGGCAATGCGAACCGCCTGTCTCTTCCTTGGCTGAACGCCAGCATGGAACGGACGCTAGCGACACTTGGTCCGGACTACTGGAGTTATGGTTGCTCGGCGAACCGTGCGGAACTGGAGGCCGTTTGCCGCTACTCGGTGGAACAGTTCCTGGCCGAACGCCGCGTCGTGCCGGAAGAGCTTTTTCATCCTTCGGTACAGGAGACCTGACATGGCCGCCGAATGGTTACATGCCGGTCTTGGGTGGCCCATTGCATCGACGCTGATCGCCATGAGCTTCATTGGTTCATTCATTACAGTTGCTTTTGGGATTGGTGGCGGCGCCGTAATGCTTGCCGTATTCGCCACGCTTTTGCCGGCGGCAGCCATCATACCAGTGCACGGACTCGTTCAACTTGGCTCGAACGTGGGTCGCGCCGCGATAACGCTGAACCATCTTGAACGAGAAGTCGTTGCCGTTTTCGCCGTAGGAGCGCTGATAGGGGTTGCCCTTGGCGGGATCTTCGTTGTCCAACTCGATCCCGCATATATCCAGATCGGTGTTGGCCTTTTCATCCTTTGGTCGATTATGATGCGTCCGCCGACCTTTCTTAGTCGTTCGGCTGGAGTTGCGGGCGCGTTTTCAAGCTTTCTGACGATGTTTTTCGGGGCGACCGGACCGTTTGTCGCGACCTTCGTCAGGTCACTCGACCTCGACCGCATGGGACACACCGCCACCCATGCAACACTAATGACAATCCAACACGCCTTGAAGACCTTGACTTTCGGCTTTCTGGGTTTCGCGTTTTCGCTTTGGGCGGGTCTGGTCGCACTTTTGATTGCCGCCGGATTTTTAGGCACCATCGCGGGAAGACATGTGCTGATGCGTACCGACGAACACCGGTTCCGCATCATACTGAACCTCGTCCTAGGCGTACTGGCGCTGCGTCTTATCTATTCGGGCGCTGGGGCTCTGATGGAAGGGACAAACTGAAGAAAGGGGAAAAAGAGCAGGCATCTGACAGGAGCAAAATTCAAAAGGCCTGAAATCAAGAAGGAGGAGAAAATGAAAAGACTGGACCGCAGGAACTTCCTGAAAACCACTGCTGCGGCTGGCGGGATGGCTCTTGCCGCCCCCGGCATTGCAAGGGCAGCTGGTTATCCGGAGCGCAACATCAACGTCATCATCCCGACCCGCGAAGGAGGCGGGGCCGATCGAAACTTCCGCGCCTTCACCAGTATTTGGAAAGAAAAACTCGGGGCCGAGTTCGAGCCTGGTTTCTTCCCGGGCGCGTCAGGTCGCGTCGGGTACGAAGTATACATGGGTAAGAACGAGCCCGACGCTTACAGCCTGATCTTCGGCAACATGGGTCCCGAGGTCCTGAACTGGGCCATGCAGCCGCCAGAAAGCTTCGATGTGGCTGACTACATCTATTTCGGTCGCGTCGATACCGATCCGGGCTGCCTGTTCGTCGGCGCGGAAAGCAAGCTGCAAACGCTGGACGACATCATCGCGGCCGGTAAGGAGCGCAAGCTGAACGTCGGGACCAGCCGGATGGCGCACCCCGCGTCCATCGGACTTCTTTCGCTGGGCGAAGTCACGGGTGCGCAGTTCAACCTGATTCCGCTTTCGGGCGGCAAGAATACGGTGGCGGGCGCAGTAACCGGCGAGGTGGATTTCTCGGTTCTGACCTCCGGTTCCGTGATCGCCGCCGGCGACGCGGTGAAGACGCTTCTCGTGTTCGGCGAGAACCGGGTGGGCGAAGCACTCGACAACGCGCCCAGCATGAACGACGTTTATGGCACGGACCTGCCCGAGATGCTGTCGTCCCGCGCCTTTGGCATCCACAAGAAGGCGGTAGATGACCATCCAGACCGGTTCGAAGTGCTGACACGGACCTTCAAGGAAAGCTTCGACGATCCCGCTTTGCTGGAGGCTTATGTCGCGCAGAAGGGGACGCCCGAGTACCTGAACTATGGTGGCGTCGAGGAATGCGAAGCCTTCAAGCAGGCCATGCTGGAACTCGGTGCCAAATACAAACCGCTTCTGACCGGCGCGTAGGCGCCGCTCCTCCGGCCAGCGGCGTCATGGCCGCTGGTCGCCAACAAGTGAGTTCGACATGAAAACTGACGAAACCGAAAAACGTCGGCATCTTGGCGGTGAAATGCTGATCCCCGTGATGGCGGTCGCTTTCACGCTCTATTACTTCACCACAATCTGGAATTCGCCCTGGACGGCGCAGGTCAGCGCCTTCCTGGTTGGCGGCATCCTGCTGCTTGTCTGCGGTATCTTCCTGTTTCGCTGCATCTTTTGGCTGGCGCGTGGCGAGGGCTCGCTAGGGTTCGGCAATCTCATCAACATGGACGATATCCGGACCGGAAGGATCGGGCTATTCATTGCGACCATCGGCTTTTGTGTTCTGATCGAACCCTTGGGCTTCACGCTCACCACCTTCCTGTTTCTACTTATCAGCATGACGGTGCTGGCGAAGGGTCGTCGGCTGGGGCTGATCCTGCTTTTGTCCTCATTGATTTCGCTGATCGGCTGGGCGGTCTTCATTCTGGCGTTCGACACGCGTTTCCCGCGCGGCTGGTTCGAGACCACCATGCAGGCGGTGATGGCCAATGGGTGAGACGGCAACGATCCTGACCGAGGTCTTCTTCCAGACCCTCAACTATTGGTGGGTCATCGTGCCCACGATTTTCCTCGGGCTGATCGTCGGCGGCATTCCGGGTTTCTCGGCGGCCAACACGATCATCATCCTGATGCCGTTGACGCTGGCGATGGACCTGGAAACCGGGATCGTGTTCATGGTCTCGCTCTATTGCTCGGCCCGGATGGGGGCCGGGATACCCGCGATCCTCGTCAACATTCCCGGGACGGCCGGTGCAGCGGCCACGCCGCTTGACGGCTACCCGATGGCGAAGGCGGGCAAGGGGCAGCAGGCGCTTTCGATTTCCTTCGTCGCATCCTGCATCGGTGGGCTGCTCACGACGCTGATCGCGTTGGCGACAATGCCGATCCTGGCGCGTGTCGGCTTCTACATGCACTCGGTCGAGATGATTGTGGTCATGCTTTTCGGCATCTCACTGATTGCCTCTATCGCAGCACAGGACATGTTGAAGGGCCTGATCGCGGGGTTCTTCGGGCTGATGATCGGCTCAATTGGCACCGACGTGGTCTATGCCACGCCGCGTGGCACCATGGGTTTCCTGGAGCTATACGACGGCGTGCCACTAATTCCCGCGCTCGTCGGGCTCTTCGCAGTCAGCGAAGCCTTTATTATCATCGAGAAACGGGTGATCATCAGCGAGGATGCGGAACCGAAGCATCCGAACTGGCAAGACACGATCGAAGGCGCCGTGACCGCGCTCAAGCGCTGGTGGCACATCATCTGGACCTCGATCATCGGGCTGGCCATCGGCGTCGTGCCAGGCGCAGGTGCCTCGATCGCCAGCTTCGTCGCCTATCAGCAGTCGCGCACCTATTCTAAGACGCCCGAGCGTTATGGCACCGGCCATCCCGAAGGCCTGATCGCACCGGAAAGCGCCAATAACGGCGTGACGTCCGGAACGCTCGTGCCGCTTCTGGTCCTTGGCATCCCGGGCGGAGCGACGGCGGCGATCATGCTGGTCGTTATGCAGTTCCACGGCGTCAGCTTTGGCCCGGCTCTGTTCGAGAACCAGCCCAAGGTCGGCTACGGCATGTTCATGGCGATGGCGGTGAGCTATCTGATCATGTTCCTGACGATCTTGCCCCTGTCGCGCTACATGAGCCACGTCACAACGATCCCGACGATCTATCTCGCACCGCTCATTATCTCGTTCACACTGGTCGGCGGTTTCGTCCCGCGCGAGTACATGTTCGACATGTATCTGGCGCTTGCTTTCGGGGTGATCGGCTATATCGCGCGACGCACCGGCTACCACGTGGCCGCGATCCTGATCGGGGTGATCCTCGGTCCGCTTCTGGAGCGCTACTTCCTCTTGGCGCTCAAGAAATCCGACGGTGACGTATTCGTGCTGTTTTCCTCAACCCTCGGCAATATCCTTTGGGTCGCGCTCTTCATGTCACTGATCCTGCCAGTCTTCTTCAACTGGCGCAGGAACCGCCGCAGCGCAGAGGTGCCCGCCGAATGAAACGCGAAATTGAGTATCAACTGGCCCGAAATATCCGCCGCCTTGGCGGGCTCGACATCGCTGGCGGCGGACAGATCGTGGTGCAGGACGGGTATGCCTTCGTAGGCCATATGAAACCGCCGATGGGCACCTCGATTATCGATGTACGCAACCCGGCGGAACCAAAGGTGGTGGCCCATGTCGACCCACCGGACGAATGGTCTCACACGCACAAGGTTCGGGTCGAGGGTGATATCATGGTCACCAATGTCGAAATGGATCGTCGCCACTTCCTTCGGAAGGGTGAAAAGATCGCAGGATTGAGGGCCAAGGGTCTGAACGACGCAGACATTGCCGACGAACTGGGTGTGAAGATGTCGGATATCCCCGTCCTCGAAGAAGCGTTGGACCGTGGTTACCATTCCGGCGGCTTTCGGGTCTGGGACATCTCTGAGAAGACGGCACCGAAGCTGCTGTCGTACGTAAAGACCCATGGCTTCGGCGTGCATCGCTTCGACATGGATGAAAACTATGCCTACATTTCGACCGAAATGGAGGGCTATGTCGGCAACATCCTCGTCATCTACGACCTTGCCGACCCGACGAACCCCACGGAGGTGTCGCGCTGGCACATGCCGGGCCAGCATGTTGCGGCTGGCGAGACGCCGACCGGCAACGGGTACAGCCACCGCCTGCATCACGCGATGCGTGTGGGCGACGAACTGTGGGCCGCAGTTTGGCACGCGGGTTTTCGCGTCCTCGATGCCAGCGATATTGCGAAGCCTCGCCAGATCGGCAGCTACGTGTTCCCGCAGGCCATTCCGGAACCGACGCATACCGTAATGCCGCTGGAGCAGACGATAAATGGTCGCCGTTACGCTGTGGCCATCGACGAGGAACACGATCACAAGCCCGGTCGTCTGCACGGCTTCATATGGATCATGGACGTCACCGACATCGAAAACATGGAACCCGTCGCCGCCTGGGATCTGTCCGAGCGCGCGTCTCCCTGGGTCGGAGAGCCTGGCGTGCGTTTCGGTGCACACCAATACCGTGAGAATCTCGACAACACGCTGGTCTATGCCACGTGGTTCGCCGGTGGCTTGCGTGTCCTTGATCTGGCCGACCCATATATGCCGATGGAGGTTGCACATTTCATGTCCGAGCGACCGGGCGGCGGTGCCCCACAATCGAACGACGTCGATGTAGACGAGGATGGTCTGGTTTATCTGCTCGACCGGAACAACGGCCTCGATATTCTGGAGATGACATTGTGACGGCAACCGCAATCGACCTGCTTTCGCCCAGCGTGGACCCGAACAAATCCGCGCTTGGCATTCGCCGTGTTGTTACGCGCAATGTAGAGTGCTGTTGCCCCGTCATGAACCTTTTCCGGTCGGCGGGCGTGCAAGTGGATGTGGCTTGGGAAATGGTCGGTGGATGAGCTTGACGCTTCGCATAAACGGCGAGGACCGGAGCATCCTGTCGGATCCCGAGACCCCGCTTGTCTATGTTCTCAGGAACGAGCTGAAGCTGAAGGGTTCGAAGCTTGGCTGCGGACTTGAGCAATGCGGGTCCTGTGCGGTCTTGGTCGATGGGAAGGCGGAACTGAGCTGCGTTTCTCCTGCCGCAACGTTTGAAGGTCGGGACATCGTCACGATCGAAGGGCTTGCTGCCACAGAAATCGGGCGGCGTGTGCAGGCGGCCTTTGTCGAGACCAACGCGGCACAATGCGGCTACTGCACAGCCGGCTTGGTCGTTGCCGTCAGTTCGCTTCTTGCCGAGAACGAAAGTCCGGACCGGGATGCGGCAAAGGCCGCGCTTGACCCGCATCTTTGCCGCTGCGGTGCTCATCCACATGTGCTGCGAGCGATCGAAATTGCAAGTGGCCGGTCATGAGCCTCGCGAATTTCCCAAACGTCTCGGATTGGTTGGCCATGTCCAATGGCAGGCTTCAAGTGCGAACGGGCAAAGTAGATATCGGCCAACGCATCTCAACGGCACTGGCCGGGATCGCTCGGCACGAATTGACGCTTCCTTCCAATCTCGTCAACGTTCAACCTGTTGGTACCGATGGCAGTCCGGACGAAGGCATGACGTCCGGCAGCAATTCCATCGAGCAGTCCGGACACGCAGTCCGACTTGCCGCTGCGACCTTGCGAGCACAAGTTGTCACCTATCTTTGCAACCGTTTGGGAGGCCGCCCGGAGGACTGGTCGCTTGAAAAGGGGGAACTCACGGGGCCCGGTACGAACCGACCGTTGGCCTTGCTCGATATCGTTGGGGAAATCGGCCTCGACATGCCTGTTAATCCCGGGGCGCGTATTGCCGATGCAGGGGCATTATCTGGTTTGCCCATGCGTGGACTGCCGGAACTGGTGCAAGGAACCTACCGCTTTCTCCACGATCTCGACCTGCCGGGCATGAGGCACGCTCGGGTTGTACACCCCCCGCATGCGGAGGCGCGCTTGGGCGGCATCCGAAGTGACGTCGAAGCAAAGCTCGAAGATGAAGGACTAAGCGTTTTTCGCGACGGCAGTTTCTTGGCTGTTACCGGGCCCGCAGAATGGCCTGTGGTCCGCGCCGCCCAAAGACTGGCCAATGCGTGCGAGTGGGACGCCGGCGACGGACTTAACGATTCGGACATCTACGACGCACTCACGCAAGCCAACGGGTTACGTCTTGCTGTCGAAGATGGCATGCCCATCAAAGATGCTCCTATTCCGAATGAACTTACGGAGACGACGCACCATGCTCGCTATGAACGCCCGTTTACAATGCACGGTGCGCTCGCGCCGTCTGCAGCCTGCGCCACCTGGGACGGCAAGACACTTCAAATCAAAACTCACAGCCAGGGCATCTACATCCTGCGTGAGAGCATTGCCGAAAGCCTGGACCTTTCAACGGACGATGTCATCCTGACCTTCATGCCCGGCTCCGGCTGCTATGGACATAACGGCGCGGATGATGCGGCTTTCGAGGCAGCTCTTATCGCTATGAGGCTGCCAAGCACACCCGTTCTGCTTAAGTGGACCCGCGAGGATGAGCACGCTTGGGAACCCTACGGTCCGGCCGGCGCAACAGAGCTTGCGGCAAGGATCGGGCCGGACGGACGGCTCGAGGCTTTCTCCGCCGAAGCAATCGGCGGCACGTTTCGCGGTCGCCCCAGGAGTGGCCCGAACCAGGCCGGACCGGCGAAGCTGTTGGCTAACAATTTCCGTGCCGATCCCATCAACCCTCAACCGGGCGTGCCGAATATGAACCGCCACGGCGGGCTGCAACGAAACCTTGTTCCGATCTATGACATCCCGGAAACGCGGTATGTGAAGAACCTCCTACCCCGGATGCCGCTCAGAACCTCGGCCCTTCGATGTCTTGGTGCCGCGCTGAACGTCTTTGCCATAGAGAGCTTCATGGACGAAATCGCACGCGACCAAGGCGCAGACCCTTTCGCGTTTCGGAAGGCACATTTGACCGACGCCCGCGCGATTGCTATTCTCGAACGGCTGGAAATGGAACTGGTTGCGCGACCAGCCAAGGCAGGATCCGGTCGGGGTATTGCCTATGCGCAATACAAGAACGCAATGACACGCGTCGGAGTGTCGGTTGACCTGAAAGTCTCGGATGCGGCGGAAATCGAGCTAGAGCGCATAATCCTTGTTGCAGATGCGGGACGGGTGGTAGATCGCGACGGCCTTGCCGCGCAGTTGGAAGGCGGTGCGCTGCAAGCCGCAAGCTGGGCGCTCAAAGAGGCGGTCATTTGGGACCGCGACGGCGTAACCTCGCGGGATTGGGATAGTTACCCCGTGCTTCGCTTCTCAGATGTGCCAGAGATCGACGTGGTTATTCTGGACAAGCCGGACTGCAAGTCCGTTGGTGCTGGTGAAGCCTCACCGGGCCCGGTGCTGGCGGCTATCTCTAACGCGGTGTGCGATGCTACGGGGTTGCGCGGCCGACGTCTTCCCTTGACACCTGACACTCTGACATCACTCGCCCTTCAAGAGTAAGGGTTGAGGCGCCGCACTAGATCGACCTGATCAGTGCCTGGGCGATGGCTTTCCCGCTGGTCCAGGCATCTTCTGCCCTATTGCCAAGGCACCAGTCGCCGCCCGCCAACAGGCTTTGCCCGGTATCCGCAAGAAAGGAGGTCCCGAGCGGTTTTGCTACAAGTGCATACCGCCACCGGTGTGCCGCGACATAGGGCAGGTCGTAGGTCAGTTGCGTGCCGAGAACCTCTGAAATCAACGGCAGCATGTGCCTTTTGATTTCATGCATTTCCAATTCGAGGTGACGCAGGCTCCAGTCAGAGCTTGCATGTGCGACCAGGCACGGTGCCTTTGACCGCCCAGGTTTGGCGCTGTCGAGTGCAATCCAGGAAAGGTGACCGCTCGGATCGTACCAGGTTGTGAACGACAAGTCAGCGTCCGGTGGAAGGGTAACCATTAGCGCAAGGCATGGGTCCATGTCGACAGTTTCCAGAGAGCAGCGGAAGGAATGATCCTTGGGAACAAGCGCGGCCGTCTGCGGGGCGGGTGCCGTGATCACCACGCGGTCGAAATGGTCCTCGCCGCCGGACCACGACAGCTTCCAGCCGTCGCCTGATTTCCG
>JASJDQ010000251.1 GCA_030065075.1 Paracoccaceae bacterium
CTTTTTGCGCATGCCACTACTGACGGTTCAATTCGGGCATTGGGGGCTATCCATGAACAACACGGTCATCGGCGTCATTGGCGGCAGTGGGATTTACGAGATTGACGGGCTGGAGGGGGCCGAGTGGGTCACCGTCGAGACGCCTTGGGGTAACCCATCGGATCAGCTTCTGACCGGCATGCTGGATGGCGTGAAGATGGTGTTTCTGCCGCGTCATGGTCGGGGGCACGTGCATTCGCCGACGACCGTGCCCTATCGTGCGAACATCGATGCGCTGAAGCGGCTGGGTGTGACGGATGTTGTCAGCGTTTCGGCTTGCGGGTCGTTTCGCGAGGAGATGGCGCCCGGTGATTTCGTGATTGTGGACCAGTTCATCGACCGGACTTTCGCGCGTGAGAAGTCGTTCTTTGGGACAGGGTTCGTGGCGCATGTCAGCGTGGCGCATCCCGTCTGCCCGCGTATGGGCGATGTCTGCGCAGAGGCGGCTGAAGCGGCGGGAGCCAAGGTGCATCGGGGCGGCACCTATCTGGCTATGGAAGGCCCGCAGTTTTCCACGCTGGCGGAATCGAAGATGTACCGCGAGGTTTGGGGCTGCGACGTGATCGGCATGACCAATATGCCGGAAGCGAAATTAGCGCGCGAGGCCGAGCTTTGCTATGCGAGTGTGGCGATGATCACGGATTATGACAGCTGGCACCCGGATCACGGCGAGGTCGATGTCACCGACATCATAAAGACGTTGATGGGCAATGCCGAGAAAGGCCGGGCCTCGGCTGCGGCGCTGCCGTCCTTGCTGGGACCGGAGCGTACGCCGTGCCCGCATGGCTGCGACCGGGCGCTGGAGTATGCGATTCTGACGCAGCCGGACGCGCGCGACCCGGATGTGGTGGCCAAGCTGGATGCGGTGGCTGGACGCATGCTGGGCTAACAAGCACCGTCTGTGCGGGCATTTTCCAGTTTGATGAGTGTGTCGAGGGTTACCTCGTTCACATCGCCCATGATCAAGGTGCTGCCGATGGTGGTGCCCGGGGTGCCATAGATGCCGAGCGTGTTTGCAGCGGCGTGGTTCAGCCGCAATCGGTCAGCCACCTCTCGGCCCTTGATGGCTGCCTTGATGGTGTCTGCTTTGAGCCCGATCTCTTCGGCCTTCTCGGCAATGGTCGGGTGAAGGCCGGGTCGACCGGTTTGCAGGGCCTTGGCTTGTTGCCGGAACTGAAGGAAATCCTTGGCTCGGATACCTGGAGTGTCTTCCTGCAGCGAAATCGCGATCATGGCTTTGGCGTAGTTCTCTGAGCTTTGTCCCAACAGCGGCAGTTCGATGCGGTTGACATTGAGGCGGGCGCGGAGCTTGCGTTCCATGGGCTGGCAGTTCGGGCAGTTAAGGTCCGAGAAATGCGCGGCCTGTAGGGTCTCGTTCGCGTCTGGATAGAGGAAGGTGCAAAGCGCGTCCCGATCCATGGTGTCGGTTGTTTCGCCGAGACCCGCGAAGACCGCGCTGGTTGCGGTCCCACCGGGCAGAGTGACGTTGTCGAAAGCCACAAGGCGCCAGCCGGGCAGGCCCTCGATCGGTTCGAAGGTGACGCTATCCGTGCCGGTGAAGCGCTTCTGCAGCGCCTGGCCGAAGATGGCCGCGCCGATCAACAGGGCAAGAATAGCAAGGTTCGTGGACGTCAGACGCATGGGGCTTTGCAGGCTTGCCTTTTTCAACCAGAGCGCGTTCGATGCGCGCAAGTACAGCAGATCGGGGGCCATATGAACAGCGGCAAGAAAACCGTCCGGGACTATATCCGCACCATTGTCGACTTCCCGCATGAAGGGATCATGTTTCGCGATGTGACGACGCTGTTCGCTGATCCGCGCGGGTTTCGGATTTGCGTCGATCAGTTGCTGCATCCTTACGCGGGCGAAGAGATCGACAAGGTCGTGGGGCTTGAAGCGCGGGGCTTTATCGTGGGCGGCGCGATTGCGCATCAGCTTTCGGTTGGGTTCGTGCCTGTGCGCAAGAAGGGCAAACTGCCGGGGGCGACGATATCCGAGGAGTATCAACTGGAATACGGCGAGGCGGTGATGGAAGTGCACGACGACGCCATCGAGCCGGGTGAAAAGGTGCTGGTCGTCGACGATTTGTTGGCCACCGGAGGGACCTGCGAGGCGGGGATCAAGCTGATCGAACGGCTGGGCGGTGTGATCGTGGGGTGCGCCTTCATCATCGATTTGCCGGACCTTGGCGGACGCAAGCGGCTGGAGGCGCTGGGTATGGATGTGCACGCGCTTTGTGAGTTCGAGGGCGATTGACAGGAAACCCTTTCGGATCGCGCCTTCACCTTAACCATTCTTTAGCCATCGCTTCCTAAGCCGGATGTGATTTCGAAATCACTGTATCTCACGAGTTCGACCCCGCTGCGGTGACGCAGCGGGGTTGTCTTTTGCAGGCCAGTGGCCTTATTTATCTGCCGATGAACATCGTATTCGACATGGATGATCGCGCGCGCTTGCCGTGGCGTTTCTTCGGGGCGCAAAGCATCGTGCTTGCCCACCTATAGCGGCACCTCGCCACTCATCTCTGTCCGGCCAGATGGCCACCGCTTCAAGGAAAAGTTCCATGCCTGCACCCCGTACGCTTTATGACAAAATCTGGGACGATCACGTCGCCCATGAAGCCGAGGACGGCACATGCCGTCTTTATATCGACCGCCATCTTGTGCACGAGGTGACCAGCCCGCAGGCCTTCGAAGGGTTGCGCATTGCGGGTCGCAACGTGCGTGCGCCCGACAAGACGATTGCCGTCCCGGATCACAATGTGCCGACGACGGCGGGCCGGGAGGATCCGGCGCAGATGCCCGAAGACAGCCGCATTCAGGTGGAGGCGCTGGATAAGAACGCCAAGGAATTCGGTATTCACTATTATCCTGTGACAGATATTCGTCAGGGGATCGTGCATATCGTCGGCCCGGAACAGGGCTGGACGCTGCCGGGCATGACGGTGGTCTGCGGTGACAGTCACACCGCGACGCACGGGGCCTTTGGCGCACTGGCGCATGGGATCGGGACTTCAGAGGTCGAGCATGTGCTGGCAACGCAGACGCTGATCCAGAAGAAGTCGAAGAACATGAAGGTCGAGATCACCGGCAAGCTGCGCCCTGGTGTGACGGCCAAGGACATCACGCTGTCGGTCATCGGCGAGACCGGTACGGCGGGCGGTACAGGCTATGTCATCGAGTATTGCGGCGAGGCGATCCGCGACTTGTCTATGGAAGGCCGGATGACGGTCTGCAACATGGCAATCGAGGGCGGCGCGCGCGCTGGCTTGATCGCGCCGGACGAAAAGACGTTCGAGTACGTCAAGGGCCGCCCGCATGCGCCGAAGGGGGCTCAGTGGGAAGCAGCCCTTGCCTATTGGAAAACGCTTTATTCGGATGACGACGCCCATTGGGACAAGGTGGTGACGATCCGTGGTGAAGATATCGCCCCGGTCGTGACCTGGGGCACGTCGCCCGAGGATGTGTTGCCGATCACGTCCGAAGTCCCTGCACCTGAAAGCTTTGACGGCGGCAAGGTGGGCGCGGCGGAACGCTCGCTGGACTATATGGGTCTGACCCCCGGTCAGAAGCTGACCGATATCAAGATCGACACGGTCTTTATCGGGTCCTGCACCAACGGCCGGATCGAGGACCTGCGCGCTGCGGCTGAGGTCGTGAAGGGAAAGAAGATCGGGGTGAAGCGCGCGATGGTCGTGCCCGGCTCGGGTCTTGTCCGCGCGCAGGCCGAGGAAGAAGGTCTGGCAGATATTTTCAAGGACGCCGGGTTCGAATGGCGGATGGCGGGATGTTCCATGTGCCTTGCGATGAACCCCGACCAACTGGCGCCGGAAGAACGCTGCGCCTCGACCTCGAACCGGAATTTCGAGGGGCGCCAGGGCTTCAAGGGCCGGACGCATCTGATGTCGCCCGCCATGGCGGCGGCAGCGGCGATCACGGGGCATTTGACTGACGTGCGGGAGATGATGTGAGTGGCACGAACCATAACATTCGCTTTGCGGTCCAGGGGGATGAGCAAGACTTCCGCGATTTCTACACGGCGAATGGTCTGGGGCGTGGTGCTTACGAACAGTCAGCCGATTTCTTCATCGGCTATCTGAAGACGAAACCTGACGAGGATGGCTGGAAATTGCTGCTTGCACGGAACATGGGACGGATTGAAGGCTTTGCGACGGTTTCGACGTTAAACGGCAAGCTTCTACTCGGTCAGCATTTGTGGGCGGCAAGCGATCTTTGCGGCAATGCTCTTTACGACAGGATAGAGCGCGACGGCCCCCTCGCGAAATGGATATGAGGTTCTGAATGGAAAAGTTCACCAAACTCACGGGCGTCGCGGCGCCGATGCCTCTGGTCAATATCGACACCGATATGATCATCCCGAAGCAGTTCCTGAAGACGATCAAGCGGACGGGGCTGGGGGCGAACCTGTTCGACGAGATGCGTTTTGATCGCGATGGGAACGAGATCGAGGATTTCGTGCTGAACAAGCCTGCCTATCGGGACGCACAGATCATCGTTGCAGGCGACAACTTCGGATGTGGCTCAAGCCGCGAGCATGCACCCTGGGCACTTTTGGATTTCGGCGTGCGCTGCGTGATCTCGACCAGTTTTGCCGACATCTTCTATAACAATTGCTTCAAGAATGGCATTCTTCCAATTGTCGTGAGCCCGGAAGATCACGCCAAGCTAATGGACGACGCCGAACGCGGCTCGAACGCGGTTCTAACGGTTGATCTTGAAAGCCAAACGATCACCGGGCCCGATGGCGGCGAGGTGGCGTTCGAAGTTGATGCCTTCAAGAAGCATTGTCTGTTGAACGGGCTCGACGATATCGGGCTGACGATGGAAAGCGCCGCACCATCCATCGAGGCGTTCGAAGCGAAAGCGAGTGTCGAGCGACCTTGGGTCTGAACTTTTCATAACCACAAGATATGGGGCTGCCCGGTCGGGCGGCCCTTTTTTATGGAAGAATTGATGCAATGTCGCACCATTCCGACCACGAAATCGCCCAGAATTTCATTCAGTTTAAACGAGTTATTGCTGTGATGGCCGCACCAAGGCAGAAATGGGGCAAAACTATGGCAGGTCCGTCAAACCAGGCGGTTCAACATAAAAAACGGTGCGGCGGCACGTCCGGACTGCACTGTGGTATGAGGCAGAGGCAGTGATTTCCCGTCTGTTAGGCGCGCTTATCCGTGCATTCCTTGTGGTTGTGATGATCGCGACTCCGTCGCTGATCCTGCCCGGGACGACAGCGGACGTGGCGCAGGTGGTGACACTGATCGCGCTTTTTGCGGCGGGCCTGACATTCTTCGAATACGCTTCGACCTATCCGGGACTGGTCGAATTTCGCGACGCGCCACCGTTCAACCGTGTGCGCTTCGGATCGCTGTTTCTGACCGTCATCCTGCTGTCCTTGCTGACGAAGGGCACGATCACCCCCACACCGGTCAGTGAAATCGTCGGTGTGATCGGATCGAAGGTCGGCCAGGTGATCGACTTCCCCTATTCGCCGGTACGGCTGGTCGTTCTGATGCTGCCGCCGGAAGCCTCGGTCGAGCATGTGCACCTTGTCCGCGACAGCGCGGGGCTGGCCTATTTCATCTCGCTGTTCACGCTGGCGATCTTCATCGTGCTTCAGCGCGTCCGCCGCTGGCCAACCCGCAATGGGGTTTTCAACGTGTGGGTCAACCTTCCGACCTTCGATCCGACTGCGGGCGGCGATGTGGTGGAAAGGCTGGAGCGCGATGCCCGCTTTAACATCGCGTTAGGGTTTTTGCTGCCATTCCTGACACCGGCGGTCATCAAGTCGGC
>JASJDQ010000252.1 GCA_030065075.1 Paracoccaceae bacterium
GTGAGCGAGGGGGTTTCACCCCCTCGCGCTCCCCCAGGATATTTGTGGGTCGATGGAGGACTGACGCTGCGTTCCGGGTGACTCGTCCGAGTGAGCGAGGCAGGGTCGCGCCATGACCGATTATCCGCATCTTTTCCGCCCGCTCGATCTTGGCCACGTCACTTTGCCGAACCGCGCCCTGATGGGCTCGATGCACACCGGGTTGGAGGAGCTTGGCGATTTCGGCCGCGTCGCCGCCTATTACGCGCGCCGCGCCGAAGGCGGCGTGGCCTTGATGGTGACGGGGGGTATGGCGCCCAATCGCGAAGGCGGCGTGCTGCCGGGGGCGGCGGGGCTTTTCACCGACAAGGACATGGCGAACCACGCACGGGTGACGCAGAGCGTGCATGACGCGGGCGGGCGGATCGCGATGCAGATCCTGCATGCCGGACGCTATGCCTATTCCCCCGAATGCGTCGCGCCGTCGCCGGTGAAGTCTCCGATCTCGCCCTTTCTACCAGCCGAGCTGGATGAAGAAGGCATCGAGAAGCAAATCGCCGATATCGTCGAGGCCGCGCGGCGCGCGCAGGCCGTGGGTTACGACGGTGTCGAGGTGATGGGGTCGGAAGGGTATTTTCTGAACCAGTTCCTGGTCACCCATACCAACAAGCGGACCGACCGGTGGGGCGGGGCGTACGAGAACCGGATGCGTCTGCCGGTCGAGGTTGTGCGGCGCGTGCGCGAGGCCGTAGGGCAGGAATTCATCGTGATCTATCGGCTGTCGATGATCGACCTGGTGCCCAATGGCTCGACCTGGGGTGAGGTGGTGCAACTGGCGCATGCCATCGAGGGCGCGGGCGCGTCGATCCTGAACACCGGGATCGGCTGGCACGAGGCGCGCATTCCGACGATTGCCACTAGTGTGCCGCGGCGGGCGTTCACATGGGTCACGAAAAAGCTAATGGGCGAGGTCGGTATTCCGGTCATCACCTCGAACCGCATCAATACGCCGGAGGTGGCCGAGGCGGTGCTGGCCGATGGCTGCGCGGACATGGTCTCGATGGCGCGTCCCTTTCTGGCGGATCCGGATTTCATCAAGAAGGCAAAGGCGGGCCGGGCGAAGACCATTGCGCCGTGTATCGCCTGCAATCAGGCCTGTCTGGACCATACCTTCGAGATGAAAATCGCGTCCTGCCTCGTTAATCCGCAGGCGGCGCATGAGACCGAGTTGGTCTACGCACCGGCGGACGCGCCTAAGACGGTTGCGGTTGTCGGCGCGGGCCCTGCCGGGCTTTCGACCGCGATTACGGCGGCCCAGCGGGGGCATGACGTGACCCTGTTCGACCGGGCCGATCAGATTGGCGGGCAGTTGAACATGGCCAAGAGGATCCCCGGCAAGGAAGAGTTCCACGGGCTGGTCGATTGGTTCGGGACGATGCTGAAGGAAGCCGGTGTGACCCTGCGCCTTGGCACCGAGGCGGACGTCGAGATGCTGTCGGCCTTCGAGGAGGTCATTGTCGCCAGCGGTGTCGTGCCGCGCGACCCGGGGATCGAGACCACGGGAGGGCGCGTGGTGTCTTACGTCGATGTTCTGACGGGCCGCGAAGTGGCGGGCGACCGTGTTGCGATCGTCGGTGCTGGCGGGATCGGCTTCGACGTGGCCGAGTTCCTGACGCATGAAGGTGAAAGCCCGACCGAGAACCTCGAGGCCTGGCTGGAGGAATGGGGCGTTGCCGATCCGAGCAAGCATCGCGCCGGGCTTGCGCCCGAGGGGCCGCAGCCAAGCAGCAGCCCACGCAAAGTGTCTCTGTTCCAGCGGAAGGCCGAGCGCCCGGGCAAGCGGCTGGGCAAGACGACGGGGTGGATCCACCGTGCCTCGTTGCAGATGAAGGGCGTGCAGATGGTCGGCGGCGTGACCTATGACCTGATCGACGACGCGGGCCTGCATGTGACCCGGCAGGACGGGACGCAAGAGGTTGTGCCTTGTGACACGGTGGTTCTGTGTGCCGGGCAGGAGAGCGACCGGTCGCTGGCAGATGCCTTAGAGGCCGCTGGCGTTTCAGCCCATGTGATCGGCGGCGCCGATGTAGCCGCCGAGTTGGACGCCAAGCGCGCAATTGATCAGGGGTCGCGGCTGGCGGCCTCGCTTTGACTTGACAGACGCGCCTTTGCGGCGAAGGTCGCGGGCATGCAACGCGTGATGATCATCGGCCAGCCCGGATCGGGGAAATCGACGCTTGCCCGAAGCCTGGGAGCGATCACGCATTTGCCGGTGGTTCACATCGACCACATTCATTGGAAACCCGGCTGGGTCGAACGTGATCGCGACGAGAAAACCCGTCTTTGTCGGGCTGTACACGCAGGGCCGCAATGGATCTTCGAAGGCGGTCATTCGGTCACATGGCAAGATCGCCTGGAGCAGGCCGATACGCTGATCTGGTTGGACGTCGGCCTGACGAAGCGGGTGGCGCGCGTCGTTTTGCGGACGTTGAAGGATTATGGCCGGACGCGACCCGATGTTCCTGCCAATTGCCCCGAGAGATTTGACGCCGAGTTCTATGCGTTTATCTGGCGAACGCGGCATTCATCGCGGGCGAAGATGAAGGCGCTGGTTGAGGGTGCCCCGGCGGAGAAGGATGTCCACCACCTGCGATCAAACGGGCAGGTGGCCGAGTTTCTGACGGATGTTGCACGCGCCATGCAGGCGGGCGCGCTGGGATTGCCGCATCGCTAGCCCGCGAGGAAACCCTTTATCTCCTTGAGGACGCGGCTGGCGTCTTCTTCGTGCGCGAGATGCCCGAGGCCGTCCAGATCGGTCACCCGCGCATTGGGCAGGCGCTCAGCGGCGCGGTGCGCGACCTCTGGCGGCACGGCCTTGTCGTTGGTGCCGACAAGAAAAAGGACGTCTGTTTGGATACCGGGAAGGTCGTTGAGCAGACCATCAAGCGACCAGCGGGCCATCATCTGAAGCGCGCCGTTGACGTGGGCGCGGTCCCCCGTGAGCCGGGTGTAGAACGACAGGGCCTGGGTGTCGATGTTTGATCCCGTGCCTTCGATCAGGCGGCGGGCGCGCGCGGTGGTCGCGCCGAAGGTGAAGATGTTCGCCGTGAAGGGGTTGGCGGCCAGAAGGCGGGCGAGGACCGGGAAGAGCCAGCCCGCCACCCCGTCGAAGTTGTCGAGCGCCGGGTTGATGCCGACGATCTTGCGAATTTCCATCGTTCGGGTCAGGCCGAGGGCGACGGCGGCGCCTGCCGAGTGGCCGATGATGGCGCGGTGCGTCCAGTTTTCTTGGCTGCAGAGTTGGGTGATGTCCTCGACCGTTTCCGGCAGGCCCGAGCGTTTGGCGTTGGGCGACTGGGTGAAGCCCTGGCCGGGCAGGTCGAGCGCGCGGACGGTATGGGTCCTGGCAAGTTCTGGGATCAGGCCGCGCCAGGTGTGAGTCGAGGCACCGGCACCGGGCAGAAGAAGCAGACCGGGGCCTTGACCCGTCTCTTGTACGTGCCAGCGGTGCGGTCCGGCGACAATGCGGCGGGACAGGTGGGGCAAGGCCCACCCGGATAAGTCACGCTCCCAATCCATCGTCCAAGGCCTGTCCAAGGGCGTCGCTCATCCGGTGCGCGTCGGCGCGCGGCAGCGGCAGATAGGTGCCTCCCATGTCGCGTGCGAGTGTCGCGAGCGCTGGTTGCGGCCGCGCGCCGAGGTCGAGCACGACGGAGCCGATGCCGGTCGTCAGCACCCAACGCGCCATCTGGGTGGCATCTTCGGCGGCGCGCGCGCGATTGGCCGAGCCGTCAAGCGCGATATTCGCCCGCCCGTCTGTCAGGAGCGCGAGCGTCGGGCTGAGGCCCTGGGCGCGGGACTGGAGCGCGAGTTCGGTGGCGGCCTTCAGCCCGTGCGCAAGCGGCGTGCCGCCGCCGCCGGGAAGCGCGGCGAGGCGGCGCTTGGTTTGCACGAGCGAGCGGGTGGGTGGCAGAAGGATGTCGGCCTGATCGCCTCGGAAGGCGACGAGCGAAACGTGATCACGCGCGGCGTAGGCACGGGCGAGCATCAGTTCGATTGCGCCCTTGGCTTCGCCCAGGCGCGCCAGCGCGGCGGAGCCAGAGGCGTCGACGGCGAAGATGACGATGCGGTCGGATTTTTCTTCGTAGCGCTTGAGGCGGATGTCGGAAGGATAGACTTTGAGCGGGCCATCGGTTCGACCGCGGAGCGTTTGCCAAGGGGCTGCGGTGCGGAGCGTGGCCACCAGATCAAGGCGCTGGGAGCCGTCGAGCCGCCCGGGGCGCGACGGGATGGGCCGGCCCCGCCGGTTTCCTTTCTTGCGCTGACCGGCGCCCGAGCCTTGGGCGCGGGATGTGTGACTATTTCGGAGGTTTTCGAGCAAATCCGGGGGGAGAACGGCTTTGACGGCGTCGATCAGCATGTCTTCGGGGAGGGACTGTTCTTGTGCCTTTTTCTGTTCTTTTTGAGGTTTTGCATCATCCTTTTGAGGGGGCTCCGGTTCGGGCAGGTGCCGCGCATGGGGGGCCAGGACAAGCGTCGCGGCGGCTTCGATGTCGTCGTCATTCGGGTGATCGCGGCCATTCAACCGGGCATGGGTCCAGGCGGCGTTCACGGCAAGGCTGGGCAGCCGTAGGGTGTCGATGCCTAAGCGGTGCGCGAGGGTGGTCAGAACTGTGATCACAGATGAAGTCTTGCGCCCGGCTTGCGCCGGTCGCGCTAGGCGAAGGGGCTTTGCCCCCTCGCGCTCCCCCAGGATATTTCCGGGTCGATGGAGAGGCGGGGGTTTCGCTTCGAGACGGCCGATGCCGTCGAGCGTGACGTGGAAGGCCAAACGGTCCGTCAGGGTCTTGGGTGCGTGTTCGTCGGCGTCAGATCCTTCGTCGAGGAGGATGAGGGCGATGTCAGGACGGTTGTCCAGCGTTGCAGCGAGGATGGCGGCCAGCTCCGGCGGGCAGCGTTCGGCCATGGCGAGAATGAGCGTGCCCGGTTGGTCGAGGAGGCCTTTGCGAAGGGTCAGTTGGCCGGTTGCAAGGGTGTCGGAGAGATCGAGACCGCCCAGAAGGGCGTCGCGTGGCATGGCCGGGTGGAGTTTCTGAAGCGGCTGGGGCAGGTGGCCAAAAGCGTTGAGGAAGGTGTCGCGCACGGGTCCGGCCCGCGCCCGGAGGGTCAGACCGCGGAGGCGTTCGGGATCGGCGGCGAGGAGGTTCAGGGCAAGGCAGGCGCGGTCCCAGGGCCTCATCCCAGGACGTCCTCGACCGTGCGCGCCACGCGGGCCGTTGACCCTGCCTCGTCCAGCGGGTCGCGGCGGAGGCGATGTGCCAGCGCCAAGGGTGCCACGGCGCGCAAGTGGTCGCGGGCCAGTTCATTTGCGCCTTCAAAGGCCGCGAGCGCGCGTCCTGCGCGCAGCAACGTCAGCTCGCCCCGAAGCCCGTCAGCGCCGAGCGTGACGCAAAGTTGTGCACAGTCCTTCAGGATCGGTTTCCTGGTCGCGACGTTGCCGAGGTTTTCGCGCGCGGCGAGGATCTGATCCCGGATGGCGCGGTCCTTCGGGCGGAAGCGACGGAGGAAGTTCTTCGGATTGTTCTCGAATGCATCGCGGCGCTTGATGACTTCGATACGTTCGTCGATGTCGGTGGGCGAGCGGACCTCGACCGACAGGCCGAACCGGTCGAGAAGTTGGGGACGCAACTCGCCTTCTTCCGGGTTGCCGGAACCTACCAGCACGAACTTCGCGGCATGACGGATCGAGAGGCCTTCGCGTTCGACGACGTTTTCGCCGGATTGCGCCACATCGAGCAGAAGATCGACGATGTGGTCTTCGAGGAGGTTCACCTCGTCGATGTAGAGATACCCCCGGTTGGCCTG
>JASJDQ010000253.1 GCA_030065075.1 Paracoccaceae bacterium
CAGGTCTGCCGCTGCCTGATTGCAATCCGTCATAACTACTGGCTTCAGCCGATCGAGGACGTTCAGGAAACCGAAGACCTGTTGATGCAGAAGGCCTTCGAGGCCGAGAAGGACAGCCACCCATGACGGACCCTCAAGTCGCCCTGATGATGCTGGGGCTGTTCATCGTATTCGTCTTTCTCGGGTTTCCCATCGCCTTCACGCTGATGGCGATGGGCATAGGTTTCGGCTACTACGCCTATTTCGACGCCCGCCGCATGTGGCGGGGCTATGACCGGCTGGAGGAAGACGCGAGCGCCGTCGACCAATGGTCGTTATGGTTCGAAGGGTTCTTCAACAACCGAATATTCGATTTATTCGTGAACCAGACCTTCACGGTCATGTCGAACGAGGTGCTGACCGCGGTCCCGCTCTTCCTCTTCATGGGCTACATTGTCGAACGTGCGAACATCGTGGATCGCCTGTTTTCCACACTGAATGTCGCTTCGAAGAATGTGCCGGGTTCGATGGGCGTTGCGGCCCTCATCACCTGCGCCCTCTTCGCGACTGCGACCGGCATCGTCGGCGCGGTTGTGACCCTGATGGGGCTGCTTGCGCTCCCCGCCATGTTGAAGGCAAGATACAATCCGTCCTTCGCCAGCGGTATCATCTGCGCCGGCGGAACGCTGGGTATCCTGATCCCGCCGTCGATCATGCTCATCGTCTATGCGGCGGCGACCAACGTTTCCATCGTGCGCCTCTATGCCGGGGCGCTTCTGCCGGGTCTCACATTGGTTGGGCTCTATCTTGTCTACGTGATCGGGCGATCGATCCTGCAACCCTCCGCCGCGCCGAGACCCACCGACGACGAAGTGCCGGACGTGCCGATGGGCAAGCTCCTCCTCATGATCGCGACGTCGTTCATCCCGCTGGCATTTCTCATCCTTGCGGTTCTGGGCTCGATCCTCTTCGGACTGGCGACACCCACGGAAGCTGCGTCCATTGGCGCCCTTGGCGGCATCTTCCTCGCCTTCGTCTACCGGGCGATGACGTGGCAACGGATGCGCGAAAGCGTATACCTGACGGCCCGCACGACGGCGATGGTGTGCTGGCTTTTTGTCGGTTCCTACACCTTCTCTGCCGTTTTCTCCTATCTCGGCGGCGAGCACCTGATCTCGGAATTCGTTCAATCAATGAACCTGACGCCGGTGCAGTTCCTCATCCTCGCGCAGTTGATCATCTTCCTCTTGGGCTGGCCACTCGAGTGGTCTGAGATCATCATCATCTTCGTTCCGATCTTCCTGCCGCTTCTGCAGTTCTTCGACATCGACCCGCTGTTTTTCGGCATCCTTGTCGCGCTGAACCTGCAGACGAGCTTCCTCACTCCGCCCATGGCGATGTCAGCCTATTATCTGAAGGGAATTGCGCCACCTGAGGTGCGGCTCACGCAAATCTTCGCGGGCGTCATGCCATTCCTCGTCTGCGTGATCATCTCGATGGTGCTGATGTACATCTTCCCGCAGATCGTCTTCTACCTGCCGGAATTGTTCTATGGCGGCTGACAGCGGCACGCCGTCACCGCTAAGCCTTCCTGCCGTCGAAATGCGGCAGCGCTTGGCGTCCGGCGCGTTGCTCGCGGTGGACCTCGCCGAAGCGGTGATCGCCCGCATCGCGACGCGCGAGGAGGAGGTCCAGGCATGGGCTTGGTTCGATCCCGATTACCTGCGCCAGCAGGCGGAAATGCTGGACACCTACCGCAGGGCCGGACATCCCATCGGTCCGCTGCACGGGATGCCGGTCGGGCTGAAAGACATCATCGATACCGCCCGGATACCGACGGAAAACGGCTGCGCACAAGATGAGGGTCGCGTTCCGGATCGTGATGCTACGCTCGTGTCCCGATTGCGGGCAGCAGGCGCAATGATCGTCGGCAAGACCGTCACGACCGAACTGGCTTTCATGCAGGCAGGAAAGACCCGAAACCCGCATGACACCACGCGCACGCCTGGCGGCTCATCCTCCGGCTCGGCGGCGGCAGTCGCCGACGGCATGGTGCCGCTGGCCGTTGGTACCCAGACCGGCGGATCGGTCATCCGACCTGCCGCGTTCTGCGGCGTCACGGGCTTCAAACCCACCTTCGGGTTGATCCCGCGCACGGGCGTGCTGACCCAGTCACCCAGCCTCGACACAATCGGCGTTTTTGCCGCCGACCCGACCGGTGCTGCCATGATTGCGGACGTTATGGCGGGGTACGACGCGGGCGACCCGGCGACCGAACCGATGCCATCGCCCCAACTTGTCGCCATCGCGACCGAGAAGGCGCCGGTCAAGCCCCAGTTCGCCTTTGTAGAGTTACCCGGGTGGTCAGATGCCGCGCCGGAGACCCGATCCGCCTTCGAAGAACTCAACACGCTCCTCGGTGATCAGGTGTTCGGCGTCGATCTGTCCGGCGTCTTTGCCGAAGCCGCGGACCTGCGTTCCAGGATCAACTTCGCCGAAATGGCGCATCATTACGCGCGATACGAGATCGAAACCCTCGGGCCGAAGACACGCGCCGCGATCGAGGAAGGCCGCGGTGTGATGGCCAAAGACTATCTCGACGCCCGCGCCTGGAAAAACCGCTTCGCCGCAGCATTGGATGAGATCTTCACGCGATCTGACGTGATCCTGTGCCCGGCGGCTCTTGGACCGGCGCCTAAGGGCCTCGACGACACTGGCGATTCCATCTTCAATGGAATATGGACCATGACCGGCGTGCCAAGCGTCACAATCCCCGTCTTCACGTCTGAAGAGGGCCTTCCGATGGGCGTTCAGCTTGTCGGACAAAAGCACCGCGATGGACGCCTTTTGCGGACAGCGAATTGGCTGCTATCCTTTCTTGAGTCGCTGGAGAGATGACATGAACCGCTTCCTCGCCCTCGCCGCCTTCGCCGTTTTCGCCGGGTTTTTGTTCATCCTCGGCATGGAAGTACCCAGCCCGGACTTGTTGGCTGTGATTGGCTTCACGCTCGCTTTGGCTGGTTACGATTTCTGGCGCTCGAGTTAGGTAAAGCCTAGTCCTCGCGCGGCCCTCGCTCCGTCCTCCAAAAAATGTGATGGCGGCCGCCGGATCAATAGAGATTGCTGTTCGTCCGAACGTCCGATGTCCATAACGTCAGCGTTTCTTTGAACAGTCTTCGAATTCGTTTCTCGGATACGCAGACTTCAGTGTCGGCTATTCTGAGAGTCGGTGTCGATGCCTGCACCAGCAGAGACCGACGGCTCCCCACCCACGGTGACAACCAACAAACCATCCCATAGCCTAGCGCCATGTCGAGCGAAGCGTGGACGCATGCCTCAACGAACATCTGTTCCCGTCTCTGCGCCATGCCTGCCGGATCATTGCGGCATGCCGCGACGACTACAACCACCACCGCCCGCATTCGAGCCTCGACGGGCTCACCCCGCAGAAGCATCACCAACGGTCAGAACAGGACCAAACCCTGAACAGAGCTGATCCAAGAGCGTGGGCTCCAAGAGGAGCAGGTCACACAAGCCCCATGACACGTGAATCTTCGACGTGCGCCATGCCGACCGAGCGGGTATTCATCAATCTGAACTTTCAATCATGAACATACCCGGCTTCACTCCGGTCAACTTCAGATCAAGTGTGGTCGAGGGATAATGCAGGTCCAAGAGCAGGATGAAGACTTCCTGCCTCACCCAGTTTCACAATCACCAAGATCGACGGTTTCAGCAAATCCTGGGCAGTTGCTCGCCCACTAGCATATCGACCACTCTTGTTCCACCGAACGAAGTATTCATGACGACCGGCATGGCGCCCCGATCCTGTGCTTTGCCGATAACAACGGCATTGCGCCCGGCAGGTGTCCGGCGCATCGCATCGAGGGCCGCTTCCGCCTGATCTTCCGGCACGAAGATGACCAACGTTCCCTCATTCGCAAGGTAAAGGGGATCGAGCCCCAGAATCTCGCACATACCTTTGACTTCTGCGCGCAACGGTAGTCGGTCTTCGTCGATTGCGACGGTCACACCCGAAGCTTCTGCCATTTCATTCAGTGCTGACGCCAAGCCGCCCCGTGTGGCGTCCCGGGCGGCACGTGCGTCGGGAGCAGCCTCAAGCACGGTCTCCATGAGCAGGCTCAGTGACTGGCAATCGCTGACAATCTCGCTTGAAAGGGCGAGGTCGCCGCGCGCGGTGAGGATGGCTGCGCCGTGATCCCCAAGGACACCATTGACGATGGCAACATCACCGGGCCGGATATTCTCGGCCAACAGGTCGCGTCCCGGCGCAATCACGCCGACACCGGATGTGGTCACGAAGACCTTATCCGCAGACCCGCGCCCGACGACTTTTGTATCACCGGTCACGATGCGCACGCCCGCCGCCTCTGCTTCACGGACCATGCTGGCGACGATCCTGCGGAGAAGCGCGATCTCGGTGCCTTCTTCGATGATAAAAGACGCGGAGAGCCAGAGGGGTTTTGCCCCGCCCACGGCAAGATCGTTGACCGTCCCGCAAACGGCAATCTTGCCGATGTCGCCACCGGGAAATTCGATCGGGGTGACCACGAAGCTGTCCGTGGTGAAGGCCAGCCTTGCTCCGGGTTCCTGCAAGGCCTCCGTCATCAGCCTCGCCTGATCCTCCATTCCAGGGGGCTGGAACGCGGCGGTGAACACATCCTCGATCAGATCGCGCATGGCCTTGCCACCGCCGCCATGGGCCAGGGTGACGCGTTCGTCGCGCAGGCGGGAAACTCGCGTTGTCATGTTCATTCCGCCGCCTCCACCGCGCGGGCGCCGCCGTATTGATAATAGGCCGCACAGGCGCCCTCGGAGGACACCATGAGTGCGCCCAAGGGCATCTCCGGCGTGCAGCCGGTGCCGAACTGCGCGCAATCCGTCGGTTTGCAGCGCCCGGTCATGACGGCGCCACAGGCACACCCCTCCGGCTCTTCGACAACAGCGCGACCGGCGGCAGCTCCGTAGCCAATTCCGAACTTCGCTTCGGCATCGAAGGCGCGATAGGCGTCGCGAATACGCAGGCCGCTGGCGTCGATCTCGCCCAGACCTCGCCATTCGAAGGTTGGACGCGGCTCATAGACGTCGTCGATGGCCGCGATGCTGATCGGGTTCCCGTGCTCCGGCACGACGCGCGCGTACTGGTTTTCGATCTCGGCACGGCCGTCCCGTATCTGTTCGAGGACCATTAGGACGGATTGCAGCAGATCCAGAGGCTCGAAGCCGGAAACCACCAGCGGCTTTCCATAGTCTTCCGCAATGAAATCATACGGATGCACGCCGATGACCATGGAGACATGGCCCGGCCCGACAAAGCCGTCGAGCACCATATGCGGGTCATCGAGCAGCGCCTTGATCGGAGGTGGGACGGTGATGTGGTTGCAGAAGACCGTGAAGTTGGTGAGCCCTTCGCGCGCTGCCTGCTGGATCGACAGGGCGGTCGAGGGGGTCGTCGTCTCGAAGCCAAGACCGAAGAAAACGACTTCACGGTCCGGGTTCCGGCGTGCCAGTTCCAAAGCGTCGAGCGGTGAATAGACCATGCGGATATCGGCGCCATCGGCCTTGGCCTGCATCAGGGACTTCTTCGTCCCGGGCACCCGCATCGCGTCTCCGAAGGTGGTGAAGATCACTTCCGGGCGCTCCGCCAGATCGATGCACTCGTCCACCCGGCTCATCGGCAAAACGCAAACCGGGCAACCGGGGCCGTGGATGAACTCGATGCCCTCGTGCACCAGCTTGTCCAATCCATAGCGGAAGATCGCGTGGGTGTGGCCGCCGCAGATTTCCATGATGTGGACGGGCTTCTCCTTTGTCGCCCCGATCTCGTCGGCGACACG
>JASJDQ010000254.1 GCA_030065075.1 Paracoccaceae bacterium
CAGACCCCCGCGGAGAGGTGCCGGAGTGGTCGAACGGGGCGGTCTCGAAAACCGTTGTGGGTGCAAGCCTACCCAGGGTTCGAATCCCTGTCTCTCCGCCACGAAGTCCTGTCTCAACAGCGCAATTACTCTATAGCCGATTTTCTCCCCCATTTCCGGGGACTAGCGGCAGGCCTTGAATCCAGAGACAGTACGCGACTACCCAATTTCGGCCAGTTTTAGCGAAAGTCTTAGAGACCGGTTTTCGAAGTAGACTTAGCGCAGAGCGCGATGCTCAGAGCTGCGCGACAATGCGGTCCTGCTCAGCCCAGGACAGGGGCAGGTCGTGGCGACGCAACCAATTGGTGGTCAGCGGTGGTGGCTGACGGCCTTTCAGGATGGCGCGGACCAGCTTCGGCGAGAGGAAGGCAAAGCTCAGCATCTGGCCTAGGTACTTCTCGGTGATGCCGTCGCATGTCCGACACAGCACCTGCGGGCCTGACTAGAGGATTTGCATAACGGAGGGTTTCTGGCTCATCTGAACCGTCAAGGAGTTAAGATGAGACGGAAAGCTGGAACGGACAAACCGACGGCCGATCGGGTCGTCAAGGACATCCGCCGAAAGACGCGCTAGCACCATTCTGCGGAGGAGAAGATCCGCATCGTTCTGGAGGGTTTGCGATGCGAAGTGAGTATCGCCGTCCGCACCCCGGCCGGGTCTGGAACCGCATTCCTGACGAGATCAGGCAGGCAATTGTGAGCCTCGCTCTGGATGAGCCAAAACTATCGCCGCGTGAGCTAGCCTTCCGGTTCACGGACACGAAGAAGTATTTTGTATCAGAGCGTTCGGTCTATCGCATCCTACAGGAGGAAGACCTGATCACCGGGCCAGCATTCAACGTGATCAAGGCTGCGACAGTGCCGCCGCAGTACACAAGCCCAGACTGCTCAGCGATAATGGCAGCAGTCACATCTCGGGCGACTTGGCGACGTGGTTGGGTGAACAAGGTATGGACCACGTCCGCGGAGCGCCCAACCATCCGCAAACCCAGGGCAAGATCGAGCGTTGCCACCAGACGCTCAAGAACCGCATCTTGCTGGAAAACTACTACCTGCCAGGCGCACTCAAACAGGCGATCGGCAACTTCGTCGGCCACTACAATCACTGCCGCTATCACGAAAGCCTCGGCAATCTGAAACCCGCCGATGTCTACTTCGATCGCAGCGACGACGTTCTGAAAGAAAGGAGAACCATCAAGGAAAGAACCCTCAAACAGCGGCGCTTGCTCAATCTCGGGCGCGCCGCGTAAGATCACAATCGATGAGCCAGACCGACCTGAACGCTCTCAGCTCAGTCGGACCACTTCATTTGATGACTGACATTGTGGCCGGTCTACAAAGTCGAATTCGGTTCGGCGACAACTGGCCGCAATTTCCTGCTAAGTCGCCTTAGGAAACTCAATCTCCGCAGGGAAAATTTTCGCTCAGCGTTGCCAAGAGCGCTTCTGGGGCCGACATCGCCTTGCGTGTGCTGAAGCTGGCATGGACCCACCGCATGAAGGCCCAGCGCACTTCGTCTGCGGTGTTCTGTGCCGGTGGGCAAATTTTCGTACCTTGGCCAGCCATGCCGGTCGCTTCCAGCGCACCCACGAAACCCATGATGTATTGTTCACACTCGGTCTCGGCCGCCTCGCCCCAGCGGGCATCGTTATCGGACTCCTGGCATGGCGAAAGCAGGTCCCCGGCGCTGTAGTCTCCACCGTGCGACCCGGAAAAGGCGGGCGTGGTCAGGGCAAGCGCTGTGGCCGTTGCAAGGATCAGATAACGCATATCGATTGCTCCTGATTCAGTGGCGAGCCCGGCCGACGCCGGGCTCATCGGTTCACCTGTTCTTCTCTTTGGCCAGCGCGTGGATTGCCTGATCCATGACACCTTGATGCTCTTTGTTGTTCACGAAGCGCTCGGAATTCACGGCGTCCCAAAGCTCTTCATCAGTCATGTTTTGGTGACAGCCCATGCACAGACCCGTGCGCTCCATCTTCTCGCGCATCTCTTGCGGTAGCGGCCCGGTGAGCGGCCAGTGCGAACCGACGGTGACGAGTTGCTCGCCGTCTTCTGTCACGATCCGGCTTAGGTCGTGATCGAGCGACGGAACCGGCTGCGATTGGAACTGGGTCTGCTGCGGGATCAACTGGCCCGAGGGCGTTTCCAGATCGATCGTGAACCCCTCGTCGTATCCGGCCAGGAAGCGACCGCCCGAAATGCCGTAGCCCAGCGCTTTTGGGTTATTGTGGCAGCTCTCACACGAGCGCGCCTCGCGGCCCGCAGTGTGCGGCTGAACGGCCGCGTGGTCGAGACCCTTGGTTCCACCCGCATCCGGCGTCATCCACGTTTCGTTGTGGACGATCGTGTTGCCGTCCTTGTCGATGACTGTGGTGATGACCTGGCATCCGGGCATCAATGGGCTGACGCGGCCTTCGCCGTTGATGCCGAGGATCGGCTCTTCCCAGCGCAGGTAGGACCTTGTCTCGGACACCTTCCCCGCGCCGGTCAGACCGTTCGTGCCAAGCACAGCATCCGGCGTCAGACCATTATCGCCGCGGTTGTTGGCATTGGTGATCCAATCGACATCGGTCTTGCCTTCGCTGTAATCCACCGTGATGTGGCATCCATAGCATTGCGGTGCCCAGTCGGCGTGACAGGCATAGCACTCCATGCTTTCCATGTGCTGCCCGACCGAGCCCATCGCGACCTTGGCGTTCGGCGACTTCCATGTACCGCTTTGCGAGATTTGCTTCAGTACGGGAACTTCGAAATCCAAGCCTGAAGCGGAGTGCATAATCACCTTCGAGCCGCGCTTGACGACATTGCCGAACGGGTTGCCGCGGGCGGTCAACAAGAAACCATCCTCGGGATCGTAGTCGGTGGCGAACATGAACGTCTCGTCGCTAGATTCGTCTGACAACCCCCTCTCGGCGTCGCCGATATCGGCCTGGAATTCCTCGCCGTAACCGAGCGGCAACTCCCACGGGAACCGGCTGACCGTGCCGTGGCAGTCCTCGCACTCGATCTCGACTTGTGCGAGCGTCGTGCCGGGAAGGTTGCCGTCGCCATGCATGTCGATGGTGGTGTGGCAGTCCTGGCAGAGCATCCGGCCCTCGGGGTTTTCGGGGCGCGATTCAACAGCGTGGTGCAGGTCTTCCTTGATGTAGAGATAATTCTTGGTGTGAAGCTTGGGCTGCTTGCCACCGGTTTCATCGTAGGGCGAACCGTAGGGGAATTCCATCACGCCCTGATAGCTTGTTCCGATCCGCTTGCCGCGGTTGTGGCAGGAAACACAGCTCTCCGCCGGGATGCCCGAATATTCGACATCGCCATGTTTGACGACCGACTTCCGGGTGCCCTGCATTTGGTGGGTCAAAAGCTTGCCTGGCTGATCCTTCACGATGGTTGGATCGCCGCCCTCGTAGAAGCCTTCGTTCGAATAGGGAACATGGCAGGATGAGCAGCCCGCGCCACGGAAGTCACCGCGCTTTTCCCGGCCTGTCACGCCGACGTGGCAGCGCTGACATTGCTGCCGCGAGTACGTGATACCGGCGAGGTTCGGATGCTCTGAAATCGCGTTCACATCCACATCCGGAACCTGTTCCATCGAATCCGGGATTTGGTCGGGATGCTGTTCGATGAAGGCGATCATGTATTCTTTGTAGGCATCCGTTCCAACCATCGGCTCGGGCCCGTCCTCATCGACCAGGCTGTAGTTGCCGTAAACCGAACGACGCGTGTCCAGAACGCCCCAGGACCAGAGGTTGCCCTGCAATTTCCCGGCCTCTGTATTCATCAACGATTTGATCAGTCGCTCGGAGTAGCCGTCGTGACACTGCCCGCAGGATTTGTCTGCAATCCAGACGGCGCCCGGATCTGGATAAAAGGTGTGTGGTCCGCCTGCATCGGCAAGATCAGTCGGTGTTCCAGAGTGCGCCTCTTCGGCAGTCAATCCGCCCGGAGTGCCTCCGTGACAGACCACGCAGCCGCCCGGATCGCTGTAATCTTCACCCATAAGGTGGATCTGATCCATCATCGGTCCCTGGGTGAACTGTTCAATTCCCTCATGGCAAGACAGGCACCCTTTCTCTTCTGCAACCGCCGGGTCGACTTCCTCGGGGACCGTCTGTGCCGCTGCAACGGAGGAAAATCCAATGACAAGGCTGAAAGCTAGAATGAGGTGGCGCACCGGGATTCTCCTTGGACAAGAGTAATCGATCACATTCAGGTTACTGAGACCGGCCATCCTTGGCTCTGACAATTGTCAGAAAACCAAAGAATTCGAAATTGGCGCCTTTGATCTCGCTCAATGTCATTGGCTTTGACGCGGGTGTAAGATCTCTGTGTTGTTGAAAAACGACCGGGGGATGGATGAACCAGCGGACGCTTGATGAGTTCGCCTATGAAGGCGCTTTTTGGTCTTGTGGCGCCTGTGGCGCAGGCCCGACCTGTCTTGCAGCTTTCGCGGATCCCAAGATCGATGTTCGCCGTGTTCATGAATTGGACCGCGCCGATCGGCTGGGTGCATGTGCTGCGTCGAACGGTTGTCTGCGGTTCTGGACCGTGGTCGAAGGCTGGGCGGCAAGCTGCATTATGCTTGCCGATGGGCGCCGGCAAATCATCAGCCTCGAAGGTGTCGGAAGCGTCATTTGCGCCGGGATGACTCTCGAAGGTTCGGAGAGCTGGCTCGAAGCGCTGACCGAGGCGCGAATCTGCGAAATCGACCTTTCCCGGCAGGCCAAGGCCTTGCGCCAAAACCCGGAGTTCCTGAACCGCGTTTTCGCGATTACCCATGCCCGCCTCGCCCGCAGCGAAGCGCACCTATCGACTCTCGGTCGGCTGGACAGTCAGGAACGCGTGATGCTCTTTTTGGCGGAAATGGCCCACGCGATGCCGGGTCGCATCGTGTCCCTGCCGATGTCACGCGAGGATATCGCGGATTACCTTGGCCTCAACTCCGAAACCGTATCACGCATACTGACGCGTTTGAAAAAAAGCGGCCTGGTCAAGTTCATGTCCCCCTCGGACTACACCGTGCCCAATATGCCAGCATTGGAAGACCGGCTTCCGGTCACGCTCAACAAGGGCGGAGAAAGGATGCACGCATGATTGTCGAATTTGGACATTTCACACTCTGCCTCGCATTAGTTGCGGCAATTGTTCAGGCCACGATCCCCCTCTGGGGCTCGCTAAACCAGCATGCAGCGGCGATGCAAGTAGCCGATAAGGCCGCGCAAGTTCAGTTTCTTGCCGTGGCCGCGTCCTTTGGAGCGCTAACCTACGCTTTCCTGGTATCGGACTTCTCGCTTCTGTTGACGGCGCTGAATTCTCATTCAGGGAAGCCGCTGATTTATAAAGTTTCTGGTGTCTGGGCCAATCACGAAGGATCGATGTTGCTCTGGGTGTTGATGCTGGCTTTCTTCAGCGTGCTCATCTCGGTCTTCGGGAAAGTCATTCCGGCGGTGACCCGCTCTGCGGTCCTCGCAGTACAGGCGATGGTCGGCGTGGGGTTTTACCTTTTCATCCTGCTGACCTCCAACCCTTTCGAGCGACTCGCCTTGCCGCCGCTGGATGGGCAAGGGATGAACCCCTTGTTGCAGGACCCCGGCGTCGCCTTCCATCCGCCACTTCTTTATCTGGGATATGTCGGGTTCTCTGCGGCGTTTTCCTTTGCCGTCGCCGCCCTCATCACCGGCCGCGTCGATCCGGCCTGGGCCCGTTGGATGCGGCCTTGGGTGCTGTTGGCGTGGTCGGGTCTGACGGCGGGCATCGCGTTAGGGTCGTGGTGGGCCTATTACGAGCTTGGCTGGGG
>JASJDQ010000255.1 GCA_030065075.1 Paracoccaceae bacterium
CGGGCCGTGTTCTCCAACTGGTTGGTGGCCTGCTGGAAACGGAGGTTGAACGCCTCCTTCTTGAGATTGGTCAGCTCGTCACGAAGCTGATCGGGAGTTTTCTCCCGCAGTTCATTGGCATCCATGCCAGTCTTCCTTTCAACATCACCGGAGGGCCGCAATGTTCGGCGTCACCCCATGGGTCCGGTGGAGATCAACAGGTGAAGGCCGCCGTTTAGGGGGGATTCGGGGGTTTGGCAAGCCTGTTTTTCAGGGATTTCGATACCAAAGGCGAACCGCGGTGTTCAGCAAACGTGAATGGTCCGTGCAAAGCCCACCAGTCGACATTGTTGCAAATTGTCAAGCCGGGTAATCTGGACCCCTTAAAACCAAGTCTTTTTGACCAGTGATTTTGTGCGAGTCCATCATTTTCAGGAGAGTCCCATGCTCGACAAACAGCATATTACCGAACTCAAGTACAAACCCCGTCACGTCGTTCCCGCCGTCGACGAAGACGACGAAAACCTTGGCCCGCTCGACAATCTGGCCGGGCGCTGGATCAACCCGAATGACGAAAGCAGTTTCTTCCGCGGGCGCGGGTGGAACATGATTGCCTTGCCCTTCGGGGGCGAGGCCGGTGACTTCAATTACCGGATGCTGGTGAACCAGTATAACGAGGTGCTGGAGTTTTCCGACTCCATTGGCCCGGTGCCGAACCGCGGTCTGAATGGCCCGGCGGATGCAGAGACGGACCAGACGATCTTCGCTCTCGACTATCAGCAGGCGATCAACCAGATCGCGGTGGACGACAGCTCACCCACAACCGGGGAGGACATTGTTTTTCCGGCGGGCGCGGGCATTCACCACGAGCCTGGATTCTTCCTACACATCCTGGATGAGCGGACCGACGATCTCGATATCGCCCGGCTCGCCACCATCCCGCACGGCAACTCGGTCGCAGCGATGGGCCGGTCGAGCGTGATCTATGGTGCGCCGACGGTGGACCCTGTGCCCGCGCTTCCCATCGGCGCGACACCGGACGGATCAGTCCCGGTTCTTTCCGACCGGGGCTACTTCGCTCCATACGAAGCGTTCTCTGGTTCCAAAGCTTTCGGCGGAGTCGTGGGCGTACCGCTTTTCGACGTGGCGAAACCGCACGAATTGCTGCAAGCAGCAATCGACGGTCTGAACGTCAAGAAGACGACAATTCTGCATCTCGATACCAAACTTGGCACCGGGGGCATCGTGAACATCCCCTTCGTCGTGAACCAGGCGGACACGACCGAGATGACCTCGACCTTCTACCTGATGGAGTTGGAGCCCGACAGCCCGGGCGGGCCTCAGGGTATGGCGCTGGCCTATATCCAGATGGTCATGCTGGAATTCTTCCCGCGCCGCGATGGCGTCGAGGGTCTGATCAAGTGGCCGCATGTCAGCATCAACACGATGGTGTTCGACAAGCCGCTCAGCGAAAAGCGGATCGTCGAGCCGAGCGTCTGACCTAACGACTATGGCGGCCCGGCCGAACCGGCGGGGCCGCCATCTGAAGTCCCCGGTTTTGCCATTGTTCCGGGAATAGGCGATGGTAGTAAATGCCAATGCGCCGAATACTTTTCCTCATCTGTTGTCTGGTTTTTGCGGCCGAAGCCTCCGCCAAGATCGATCTGCGGCAAGGGCTGACCCAGCCAGACGAAATGCCAAAGCCGGTCAATCGGGCCGGCATGGTCTTCCTCGACGTGCCGCAGGTGAGCCAAGGCAGGCAGCCTTGGTGTGTGCCCGCGTCCGTTTCCATGGCGCTGGCCTATTACGGAGACGAGGTTTCGCCTGCACGCTTGAAGGCGCTGGCGGAGGGGCACAAGCACGAAAGTCGGCGGAATGTCTGGGTGACGTCCTGGCTCGACATGCAGGAAGGTCTGAAGCGGATCGGGGCGCGCTGGAAAATCCGGCACTACAAGAATACGCCCGATGGTTTTGCCAAGGGTCTGCGGGATATCAAGCGCTCGCTGCGACGCGGACGGCCGGTGCTAGTAGATGTCGATCTGCTGACCGGGCACACCTTCGTCATTGTCGGTTTCAACGACGCGGAAGAGGTGCTCTATTTCCGTGATCCGCTGCTGAAGGACGGGCGCCAGCGCATCCTTTCCTACCGCACGCTCTACGAGAACTGGCATAACCGGGCGCTGTCCCGGACGAGGAGCGCATTTTTTACGGAGCCTTAGGTCGTCGTTGGGACATTCCTATGCGACCGCGAATCCCTGATGTGACGGATGCTCACGCAGCAATCCCGCAGGTCGTGTCGCTATGTCTTTTTGGCGCAAGCGTGGCTCTTGGCTCTTCGGGCTGGCATTCGCTCTGACTGTTGCCCAGAAGATCTGCCGCATTGGTGGACCTGATCCTGTGCACGGCACCGCGCCCAGCGGTTCTTAAGTGTTACATTCCCGCCCTGCTTTCACGGCAGCAACAGTTTGTTTCACATTTAGCCGGAAACCGCCCACGCTCCGGCATGTTACAATCCTCGCGTGTGTTTGTGTGCTCCCGGGGGTGCGTTATGTTTTACCAAGGACTTACCAAGACCGTCATGGCCGGTCAGCTTTTCGCCATGATTCTCTTCGCAATCATCGGCCTTGCTCTATTGGCGGCGACCGGGTTGGCCTTTGCCGGGGTTCTGCCCTGGATCGACCTCGCTGTATCCTATGGTGGCGAGGCGGTGCCGTGGGCGGGCGCGGCGCTCCAGACCGGTGTGACCGCGCTGTTTCTGCTTCTGGCCGTCTATGTGCCGACCAATCGCCAGGTAATGATGCTGGAAGCAACCCATCGCAAATTCGCGGTTTCGATGGATGACATCATGCACGCCTACAAGGCGGCCCATATGGCCGACCGAAAAAAGGCGTTCGAGATGACCCGCGAATTCGACGCGGTGCGCGAACGCTATGAATACCTGAAAGCCCATCCCGACCTGCCGGAAATTGACGCGGAACTTCTGACGATTGCCGCTCAGATGAGCCAGCAGTCACGCGAGCTGGCAAACGAGTTTTCCGACGCCCGCGTCCAGCGTGCGGAAGAGGCGCTGCGCCAACGCAAGGTAGATGCCGAGGAGCTGCGTGCCCGGATCGAGGTGGCCCAAGCCGCCAGCCGCGACCTGCGCCGTCACATCGAGGACGTGGAGTTCCAGGAAGGAAGCGCCGCTTCTCAGCTCAGGAACTTGCGCGAAGATCTGGCCGAACTGGAAGCCCGGATCGGTTTGAAGAGCACGATGACGAAAGGGCGGCATCTCCGTCCTGTCAACGTGAACGACGCGTCCTGAAAAAGAACCCCGCCACGAAGGGCGGGGTCAGGTGCCGGACTGCGGGCGGCCGCAGGTCCGGGCGGTAGGCTTCTCTCTGGGGGGTAAACTCTACATTTCGGCCCTGATCTGCTGGCGGAAGACGTCGATCGAGACGGGCTTGCCGTCCCTTTTGATTTGCCAATAGGTCCAGCCATTGCAGGACGGGGCCCCTTCGAGCGCGGCGCCCACCTGGTGGATCGATCCCTTGATGCCATCGGCCACGAGCGTTCCGTCCGCGCGCACCTTCGCCGCCTTGCCTCGTGGGGAAACGAGGGTCTCTCCCGGTCTGAGCAGGCCACGTTCCACCAGTTGTCCGAACGGCACGCGGGGTTCCGCGCGTTTCGACGTGGTCACTTCCAAGGCGGACGTGTCGAACTTGCGGACATTGGCGAGGCGGCGTTCCGCGACTTTGCGATAGGCCGCCTCCCGCTCGATCCCGATCCAGGACCGGCCCAGCATCTTGGCGACCGCCCCGGTCGTGCCTGTCCCGAAGAAAGGGTCGAGCACCACGTCGCCCGGATTGGTCGTGCCGAGGATCACGCGATGGAGCAGCGCTTCGGGCTTTTGCGTCGGGTGCGCCTTGTCGCCCTTCGCATCCTTCAACCGCTCATGGCCGGTGCAGATCGGCAGCACCCAGTCGGAGCGCATCTGGATACCCTCGTTCAGAGCCTTCAGCGCCTCGTAGTTGAAGGTGTACTTCGCGCCTTCACCCTTTGAGGCCCAGATCAGCGTCTCATGCGCGTTGGTCAGGCGCTTGCCGCGAAAGTTCGGCATCGGGTTCGACTTCCGCCAGACCACGTCGTTCAGGATCCAGAACCCCTGGTTTTGCAGCTCCGCGCCCAGCCGGAACACGTTGTGATAGGACCCGATCACCCAGATCGCGCCGTCGGGCTTCAGGAGCCGACTCGCGGCGGCCAGCCAGTCCCGCGTGAACCGGTCATAGACCTTCAGGCTATCGAACTGGTCCCAATGGTCATCGACCGCATCGACCTTGGAATTGTCGGGGCGGTGCAATTCGCCCTTGAGCTGCAGATTGTAGGGAGGATCGGCAAAGATCAGATCGACCGAGGCTTCGGGCAGCGAGCGCATCACCTCAACGCAGTCACCGTCCAAAATCGTATCAACAGGAAGCGCGGGTTTGCGCGTCTTGGTCGTCATCGTCTGCCTCTGTCCCGGAGCCGTTTCGGCCGCCACTTGTTGCGGACAAACATGAGTCAGAGGCGATTCGCCGTCAATTTCTTTTTTGAATCAGTAGGTTAGAAATTTTCCTTGTCACAACATATTGTGGACGGTCTTGAACGAACGCCTATGGTGTGGGGTCACACCGAGCGTTTCCAGCGCCTCGCGGTGCGTCTTGGTCGGGTAGCCTGCATTCTTCTCCCAGCCGTAGCCCGGAAACTGTTGCGCCAAATCCACCATGAGCCTGTCGCGCGTCACCTTGGCGATGATCGAGGCGGCGGCAATCGAAAGACTGCGGCTGTCGCCCTTGACCAGCGCAGTCGCCGGGCATTCGAGCCCTTTCGGGATCATGTTGCCGTCGACCAGCGCGTGACAAACCGGCCCAAGCCCCGCAACAGCCCGCTCCATCGCCAGATGCGAGGCGTAGAGAATGTTGAGCGCATCGATTTCCTCGACACTCGCATGCGCGACGGAGACCCAGGCCGTCGCATGGATTTCTTCGAACAACTTCTCTCGCGCGGAGAGCGACAGCTTCTTCGAGTCGTCAAGACCTTCGGGGATGTGCCGGGGATCGAGCACGACGGCGGCCGCCGTGACAGGCCCCGCCAAAGGCCCGCGCCCGACCTCGTCGACGCCAACGATACGGCGCGCCCCGCCCGCGAGAAGCCGCTTTTCTTCGGACCAATCCGGCATGAAGCGAGAGAACCGAATTCGGCATGCGGGCGCAAGCTCACCTTCTCCATCTACCTGAAAATCTCCCGAGGGGTTGCCATTGATGCGCCATTGGTCCGAGCGACAATGGCGACGGGGAGTAGCGCTCGCCCGGCTGGTCAACGAGGCGCAGCTTCGGCGGCAAACAAAAAAGAGCGGCAGCCCCCACACACGGGAACCGCCGCTCACCCCAGAGACAGACACTCACCTGTTACTCGTTACCAACCCTCTCACTCGGAAAGATCGGGCCAGGGGGAAACGCCCTGGCCCACCGGCGCAGACGATGGAGATGTGCGGGATGACCACGCCGGTATCTCCGCGTCAACGTCCGGCGACGCGCCACCCGTCCCGCGCCAGGCAACGGGCGCCATAGGCCGGGCGGATTCTGTTTTCGGTCCGCACCGTCACGCGGCAGCGATTCGGCAGGTGTCGCGCGTGCTTGTAGTTACGCGACAGGCAACGCTGACCGTAGACCAGCCGGTCGCCGCGGGATGTCTCGACGATCCGCAGGCACCGATCGGGCAAGCGGGCTTTGCGCACACCGTGTTTGTTGCCCTTGTTCCCGCCCGGGCGGCGAATTTCGCCTTCGATCACGCGGGGGCTGCGGTGCCCCTCGATGGAGCGATAGGGATC
>JASJDQ010000256.1 GCA_030065075.1 Paracoccaceae bacterium
CTTCGGCATATGCGGCGGCTGCAATGCATGCTTGTAGGTCCATACCCGGTCGCCATCGGCCTCCAGCCCGGGAAGTTCCCGCGCCCGCGCACCGGTCGCCAGAATGATCGACTTGGCCGTCAGTTCTTCCGTGCCCTTGTCGGTTTTGATGCTGACCTTGCCTTTCGCAGGCAGGGTCGCTTCGCCCATCACCACGTCGACCTTGTTCTTCTTCATCAGGTGACCCACGCCGCCGTTCAACTGCTTGGCCACGGCCCGCGACCGCGCAACCACTGCGTCCAGATCGTAATCGACCCCATCCGCCTTCAGGCCGAACTCTTTCGCGCGGTGCATCAGGTGAAAAACTTCGGACGAGCGCAGCATGGCTTTCGTGGGAATGCAGCCCCAGTTCAGGCAAATCCCGCCCATGTGCTCGCGTTCGACGATGGCCGTCTTCAAACCCAATTGGCTGGCGCGTATGGCGGCGACGTAGCCCCCCGGCCCTGCCCCGATCACGATGACATCATAGGATTTTGCGGCCATGTTTCTCCTCCGGCGCCCAGATGGTTTGATGTTAAACTATTTTCACACCATGCCCCAAAAGTCACGCGTGGGCTATTGCCGCAAGTGAATAGCCGCTATGCATATGCGTTATTCGTAGGGCGGCGCGATTTTGCGGATCCGACCAGAGACCCGAAAAGGATTGCCGAGGATGTCAGACAGGGTGAAGTCGCCACCAGTCGCAGGGATCAGCACCAGCGAACGACCGTCGGAGCCGGCCCGCATCTCGTACAAGGGGACCACGTCCGGGACAGGATCTACCGTGTTGCAATCGAGCAGCGCGCCGGTATCCGCCGAATACCGCGCCATTCCGCGAAAGATGAAAAGACCCCGCAACCACTGACTGTTTCCGCTCCCGTCCGCAATCAACTCGTCGCCGATGCGGACCTCGGCATAGGGTTGAAAGGTCGCTTCGAAGATCGGATCGCCGCTTGCGCTCCACCCTACGAAGACAAGCTGATCCTCCAGCCGACCTTCTCCGAACAGCGTCACATCCAGCGTGCTGCCCTGGGGAACGGGCGGATCGGCAAAAGCCTCGACTTCCTGGCGCAACGCAACCCGGAATGCGTCGTCCACGCCACAGGTGCGCACCAGCGCGTTCTGGGGTGGTCCAAGGAGTGTTCCGGCCGCCAGCACACGGTCATTCGTCGTGTCGGTGATAATCAGATAGGTTTCCAGATCACCGACGATATCCTCTTCCACAATGGCGACAAGACGCGCGCCGTCCGGTCTGAGAGCAAGGTCGGTGAAGGTGCCGGGAAACCGGATGGCCGGGAATTCTGCATGGCGCCGCAGGACCCCTTCGAAGCGCGCGACGTGCGACCGATCTGGACGATTGTCGGCGATGGCCACCCGCTCGATCTGATAACGGTGGCCGTCATCCTCATCTATGCGGACCGTTGCGACAAAAGCTGCGGGCGCATCGTCGAACTCGGATACCGTGCGATCCAGGCCTTCGAAAATTGCCTCGAACACCGCGCAACCGGTCAAGACCGGCAACGCAAGCCCCAGTGACAAAGCCCTCTTCAAAACGCCCTTTTCGGACCGCTTCAAGCCGCCATCGACTTCTTCAGGCTTTCGACGATGGCGCGATAGCCACCATCGTCAAGATACCCTTGCTCGGCCGAGGAACTGTTGCGCGCCAGCGCTTCGTTCCGCGTCGGGAACCGCCCGTATTCGCGAATGACTTCTCGATGTGCCTTTGCGTGCAGGATGTTGTCTGCACCTGTATCCGGAAGCCGCGTTTTCATCAGCCGCATGCAGCGGTCTTGATCCTCCAGGCATTCCGAATGCATGAGCGGCATATAGAAGAAGTGCCGCGCCGGCTCGTCGATCCGCAAGTCCCATCCCTTGGAGATCGCCGCCTTCGCCGCTGCCCGTGCAATGCCATCGGTCTCGAAGGCTTTCGCCGTGTCACGGTATATGTTCCGCGAAAACTGATCCGTCAGGATGATGTATGCCAGCGATCCGCTGGGATAGGTCAGCCAAAGCGACAAAGCGCCTTCGGTCGCCTGTTTCAGAGTGGCTTCGAACCGGTCGCGTATCTCTGCGTCCAGTGCTTCGCCTCCCTTGTACCAACCTTCTGGTCCGGTCTCGTCCAGCCAGAAACGCAATACCTCTTCTGGGCCTGCAATCATGTCTCTCCACCCTCGATTGTACACAACACACGCCTGTATGAATGAAATCGTTACAATATCTTCACATTCGATCAAGCATCCTTTTCAGGATCGGTAAATTCTTCGCTCTCCGCTTCGGTGGCGTCTGCGTAGTATTCCGCTGCTACTTCCACGGCGACCGGCGTCGCGGTTGGGGTGATCGGCGCATAGGCAACCGCGTCGTAGTCTTCCTCGGCCTGGAAGGTCGAAACCCGCTGCGTCATGCGGAACGCAACATAAGCCAGCAATGCGGCCATCACCACCAGCAGGTAAAGCCAGAAGCCAGTCGCGCCAAACGCCTCAAGCGCCCAACCCGTGGCAATAGGCCCCGCAATCGCGCCAAGGCCATTGACAAAGATCAACCCGCCGGATGCTGCCGCCATGTCGTCGACCTCCAGGTAGTCGTTCATATAAGCGATCAGAAGCGCATAAAGCGGGTTCGACACACCGCCCATCAGGAAGCCCGCCAGCAGGACGGCTTGGAAGACGCTGCCAAAGAAAACGCCGATGGCCGCCACCAGGCACCCAGCAAAAGCCGCCGCAAAGATCAGCACGCGCCGGTCCATCCGGTCAGACAGCCAACCGATGGGATACTGAAAGACCATGCCTCCAAGGAAGATGGCCGAGACGAATAGCGAGATCTCGGCCACGCTCAGCCCCGCTTCCGTGCCGAAGATCGCCGCCATGCCGAATTGCGCCGAGAATACCGCGCCCATCAGGAACATGCCGACAAAGGCCGTCGGCGATTTATGGTAAAGGTCGCCAAGGTTCATCGCCTTCGTAGTCTCGAAGGCCGGGGTCGGCGTGACCGACAAGAGGATGGGCGCGAAGGCAAGCGAGACCAGCACCGAGGGAATGATGAAGAGGACAAAGCCTGCCGGGTCCGAAAGGTTCAAAAGCGCCTGGCTAAGGACGATGCCCGTCATCTGTACGATCATGTAAAGCGACAACGACTTGCCCCGGTTTTCATTGGTCGAGGCATTGTTGAGCCAGCTTTCGGCGGTGACGTAGACGCCCGAGAACGAAAAGCCGAAGATCACGCGCAGCGCGATCCAGGCCCAGGGGTCGGTGATGGTCGGGTAAAGGATCAGAACGGCCGAGACGATGGACCCCAGCGCCGCGAAAACGCGCACGTGTCCCACACGCCGGATCATCTCGGGCGTGGCGCGCGAGCCCACTAGGAAGCCCGCGAAATAGGCCGAAGTGATGATCGACAGTTCGGCGGTCGTGAAGTTCTCGATCGCGCCGCGAATGCCGATCAGCGAGCCTTGTAGCCCGTTGCCGATCATAAGAAGCAGGACCCCGAACAGAAGGGCCCAAGAGCTTTTCAAAACGTCCAACATGCGCGCGATCCGAGCCAAGTGGGTCTGACGCCGCGCCTAACGGCTTTGGGCGCCTCACCGCAAGCTCATCTGCGACCCGGCAAGGTCGGTTTCAAACCACGGAGTCAGGCAAACACTTACGCACAGATTGCGGCGGAAACCGACGCGGTTTTTGGTGCAGGCGTTCGGAATTTGCATCAAGAACCTGCACGGAATGTGCGTCACATTCCGTCTCCCCCCGGCATCAGAAGCGAGGCATCGCCATAAGAAAAGAAACGGTATTCCTTTTCGATGGCATGGGCATAGACCTCGCGGATGCGCTCCGTTCCCAGAAAGGCCGAAACCAGCATCATGAGCGTCGACTTGGGCAGGTGAAAATTCGTCATTAGCGCATCCGAGACCTTGAAGTGATAGCCGGGCGTGATGAAGATGTCCGTCGCCCCTTCCCAGGCCTCAAGGTGCCCGTCGACCGTTGCCGCCGTTTCAATCAGCCGCATCGCCGTCGTGCCGACCGGCACGATCCGGCCACCGGCAGCGCGCGTCGCGTTGATCTCTGCCGCGGCGGCCTCCGAGATGATGCCGCGTTCGGCATGCATCCTGTGCTCGCGAACGTCATCGACCTTGACCGGCAGGAAGGTGCCTGCGCCAACATGAAGGGTCACGAAACTCCGTGTGATCCCGCGTGCATCGAGGGCTGCCAGCAACGCATCATCGAAGTGCAAGGATGCCGTCGGCGCGGCAACCGCGCCCGTCGCCCGCGCCCAGACCGTTTGATAATCCGTCAGGTCCTGCACATCGGCCTTGCGCTTGCCCTCGATATAGGGCGGTAAAGGCATGGCGCCCGCCTCGGCCAATGCCGCATCGAAATCGTCGCCTGCCAAGTTGAAGCGTAGGAACCCTGCCCCCTCGGCCCGCGCTTCGACAACCGCCGACAGGTCGTTGTTGAACCGGATTGTCTCGCCGTCCCTGACCTTCTTCAGCGGCTTCAGAAGCGCGCTCCACGTCCCGTCCGCCTGCGGCTCCAGCAGGGTCGCCTCGATGCGCGCCTCGGTCTCGCCTGTCGCGCCCGACCGCGTCCGGGTGCCCGACAGGCGCGCCGGGATGACCTTCGTGTCATTCAACACCAGCCGGTCGCCCGGGGCGAGGAACTGCGGCAGATCAATCGCAGTCGCATCCGTCAGACGCTGGGGCGTCGCCACCAGCAAACGCGCCGAGGACCGGGGACGCGCAGGTCGCGTCGCGATCAACCGTTCTGGCAGATCGAAGTCGAAGTCCGAAAGTTTCATGGATCAGCCCCCGGGCGGCGCGCGCCGGAAGATCTGCCGGAATGCTCCGGGCGTCAGGATCGACAAGGGATTTACCCCAACCTCGGGATTGGCGGCGGGCCCGGCCATCCGGTAGTTGAACCCGAAGAGACCCTCGCCCCGACGGGTCAGAAAAGAGCCGATGCCGTTCAGGAAATAGACCGGCGAGACGACGCCGCGGAAATCCATCCGTGCGTTTCTAAGATCATAGAGTCCATCAGCAGAGATCCCCATCGAGGGGCCGACAGCCGCGGCGCTTCGCAAGCGGATTTGTCGACGGTCCAGCCGGAACTGGCCATCTATGGTCTCGAACCGAATACCGGGGCCGCCCAATTGATCCAGAAGCCCGACAACGCTGACCGCGTCCAGAAGCTCGGCCATGGCAGGGGCATCCTTCAGGCGAATGTCTTCGATCAGAAATTGCCCGTCGAAGGTCCCCGATGGTGCGCCGACAACAGGGGTCAGCACCAGATCGAGCGACCCTCCACGCGCGTTGGGCGTAAGCCCCGCATCGCGCAGCACGCCTGCCGCATTCCGTGACGTTAGCCGTACCGCCGTCCCGGCATTGGCGGGCGAAAGTGTTCCCCTGACCGGCGTCCGTCCATTGAGCCGCGCTTCGAAGGTTCCAGAAAGCCCGCCGGGATTTGCCCTGAGCCGCCCCGTCAAAGGCGCCAGCGCGATCCCATCCGAGACGGTTAGCCGGTCAAGACGCAAATCGATGGGGCCACTTGCCTCGGCGTCACGGCCGGCCTGTCCGCCAAGATCCAGCTGGCGAAGGTCGGCTGTGCCGCCACGGACCGTGATGCGTGGCGGGCCACCGGCGGGGTCCGGGGTCAATTCGACATCGGCATTCAGCCATTTGCCCAGCTTCAACCCCGCGAACCG
>JASJDQ010000257.1 GCA_030065075.1 Paracoccaceae bacterium
AGCGCGGAACTCATCCGATCCTTCTGAGAACGTCTCGGCCCGCGTGTCGCGAATACAGCCACGGAAACGGTTGTGACGCGAGATCAGCCGGGCCTGCTTGAGACGATAGGTCGGGAAGCCGTTGATCTGGCCCTGGCTCAGATGGTCCGCGCGAATCATATTGCCGTAGTTCTCTTCGTGGCAATTCGCACAAGACAACTCAAGCTGACCATACCGCGTATAGTACATCTCTTTGCCCTGCTCCCAGTAGGGAGCGGCCTCGCCGTCAATCGTCACGTTCATCGGCATGCCACGCGACTGAAGCCCGATCAGAGCGACCATCGACTGCATCTCCGGACCCGACCATTTCCACGGCTCGGCGCCCATGACCTTGGCGCGGTGGTTGTTGATCAGGTCTTCCATGACCGTCAGCTTGCCATCAATGACTTTGGGCATCGATGCGTGCAGACCGGCGAAGTCCTCGACACTTTCATGGCACGACGAGCACGACTTGCCTTCGGTCCCATCCACCGTGTTGAACAGGTCCATCGCCTGATCGACAAAGATCATGGCCGGATTGTCGAAATCATCAAGCTGCAGTGCTTGTGTTTCGTCCGTCCGGAACCGCCAACCCGAATAAATCGTGTCGACGTTTTCCATATGTGCCGGGGCCGCCGTTTCGGTGACCATGGTCGTTTCGTCATTGATGACGAGGTTGTCGTCGTCCGGACCGGCAGTTGACGGCCCGGCTATAAGCGCAATTGCGGTGGCTGCTATGGCTACCCTTTTCACGAGGCGATCCTCCCTTTTGTCGCCTTTAGTTCACTTCGATCGATTTCGAGGTCTCGTAGACCGAGCCGTCGTCATCGTACCAAGTGAACTTGAACTCACCTGCTTCCGGCACAACAGCGTCGAACTGGAAGTAGGGGTTCGTCGAAATCGCAGGTTCCAGCGTCACGTCGATCACGTTCTGGCCATTGAAGTCGACCACGAAGCGATTGATGATCGACCGCGGAATGACATTGCCTTCCTTGTCCTTGCGCTGGCCGCTTTCCATCTTGTGGCTGATCAGCGACTTGATGGTAATGGTCTCACCCGCACTCGCGGACTTCGGGACCTTGACGCGGGGCTTTACACCTTTTGCCATGACTTGTTTCTCCTCTTATCCGCCGCAGCCGCCGATGGTCACCTTGACCTCGGACTTTGCCATTTGCCACGAGCCGTCTTCCATCTGCGCCACGGCGACCACGTTCTGGGTCCGCGCCAGGCGAATTCGGGTCGAAGCGCTCTTCGTCGGGTTCAGCGGCCCGAAGTTGATGGTCGCCACATTCGGAACCGGGTTTCCGTCCGCATAAAGCGTGATCGACTTCGCGCCCGGGCATGCGACCTCGACTGGCACCGTGTTGCCGTTTTCTGCAATTTCAGGTGTGCCGAGCGTGATCGCGCCTTCGCCGAGCGACGCACCGCCGGTCAGCTCTGCAATCAGGTCGTCCGTCGCCGAAGCGAAGGCCGGCAGTCCCGCCAGCGAGGCGATGGCCGCGCTGCTGGTGACAAGCATCTGTCGCCGTGTCAGTTCCATTTATCTCTCCTCACTCTTCCTTGAGTGTCATCAGAAACGCCACAACGTCCTCGATCTGCTGCGCAGTGAGAAGTGGCGCCACGTCTCCTTCGTGAGCCTTGCCGGTGTAGGCATTGCCCAAACGAATGAACCCGTCGGTTTTGTAAAAGGCCGGCATCATCGTATCCGGAAACCAGTTCTTGGCGTTGGCGATAATCCCACGCAGTTCCGCTTCCGTCCAACGATCCGCTGCACCGTCCAAAGTCGGTCCGATCTCTCCGTGGAACGGCAGATGATTGAGCGCCGTGACCTGATGGCAGGCGATGCAATTGCCCGCGCCTTTGTTCATGATCTGAGCACCGGATTCGACGTCTCCCGCGGCTCCGCTCAACGACCCCGCGATAGCGCCGTCTTCATAGACGACATCCATCGGCTTGACCTCGGCCGCAACGGATCCTCCTGCGGCCAGAACGGTGGCTGTCGCTGCGGCGATTGCTACCAAAAGTTTCATGCGCCCTCCCTAAGCGTCTTACTGTTGTTGCACACTACGGCACACAAACCGCCAAACGCAACAACAAATTCAAAGAAGTGAATTTCTTCGTTTATCAGTCGAACGACCCGTTGTTCCGTTCCTGAATCCGGCGCGCATGATAGCGTTGGAAATCCTCCCCGTTATCAAGCTCGTAGCGTTTTTCGGCGACCCAGGTCAGCATGTCCAATGTCGTGCCTTTGCCGAAGGCGCCCGGCATTGTAGCGACGGCAGCTTGCGGCGCGCTCATCCCGTCTCCGACCTGTTCGTCGATGAACATCATGGTCGGCGTGAAGAGAATCCCCCACTTTCGCGCCATGTCCTTTTCGGGAAGCGTTTCCCCATCGAAATCAGTCACCTCGACATCGCCATGCAGGTTCAGTTGAACGACGAAATAGTTTTCGGTGATGAAGGACGCGATCGTCTCGGTCGGAAACACATCTTCATGCATCTTGGTGCAATAGATGCAGCCCCTCTGCTCGAACATGATCAGCAATCGCTTGCCTTCATCATTGGCCTCGGCAAGGTCTTCGGAGAGGTCCTTGAACGTGTCCCGCATCCAGTCTGTCTTGTGGAGCCCGTCGTCGCCCATTTCCACAGCATGAGCAGCGAATGCAAAGATCAGCGCGGCCAGTGTTGCGAGTAGTCGTGTCATCGTCTCCTCCTCATTTATCCGATGGTCGTGAAGACGGGGAACGTCTCCAGCATCCATTGTGCAATGTAATTGATCGAGTTCGTCGCGATCAGCACCCCGAACAGGATCAGCAAAAGCCCCATGACCTTTTCAACCGTGCCAAGGTGCCGACGAAACCGCGCCATGAAACGCATGAACGGCGCGATGAACAGTGCAGCAATTACAAAGGGCAGCGTCATGCCCGCACCGTAAGTAAAGAGAAGCGCCGCCCCCTGCCCTGCGGTGTCCTGCCCACCCGCCATGAACAGAATGGCCGCAAGCACCGGGCCGACGCAGGGCGTCCATCCAAAGGCAAAGGCCAGCCCGATCACAAAGGCGCCCAGAAGCGACACGTTCGAAGTTTCGCCCGCCTCGGCCCGGAATTGCCTGTAGAGGATACCGATGCGAATGACCCCAAGGAAATGCAGCCCCATTGCGATGATGATCCCCGCCGCGATCCAGCGGAGCACATCGAAATAGTCGCGGACCATTTGTCCGAAGACCGAGGCCGTTGCGCCAAGCCCCATGAAAACCACAATCACACCAAGCGCGAACATGCAGGCCGCCAGGAAAGCGCGAAGCCGCACTTTGCGCGTGATTTCGGCCTCGGCCGCGATCTGGTTCATGCCGACACCTGCCAGATAGCTCAGATAGAACGGCACGATCGGCAGGATACAGGGTGACAAAAAGGACAGCAGACCCGCCACGAATGCACCAAAAAATGTGACATCGAACACGGGAGGCGGCCTTCTAAGTTGAAATATTCACAAATTAGATTATGTTTGCTCGCACCATACGTCAACGAAAGCCTGTCTGTTTGAAGCTTCTTTTGACATCACTGACCCTCGGCCTGCTTTGGCTGCCCGTCTCGGCGCTCGCCGAAACGCGGCTTATCATGGCCGAAGAACAGGGCTGTGTATGGTGCGAACGTTGGAACAGGGAAATCGCCGAGATTTATCCCAAGACCGCGGAAGGCAAAGCGGCACCGCTTGTCCGCTATGACCTGCACGGCGAAGAGCCGGATGGCGTTTCCTTCAAGAACCGTGTGCATTTCACCCCGACATTCATTCTTGTCGCGGATGGCGTGGAAGTTGGCCGGATCGAAGGCTATCCGGGCGAGGACTTTTTTTGGGGTCTCCTGTCGATGATGATGGACGATGCGGGAATAGAACGGGACACGACAGGATGAACGACATGACACCCGATACGACCGAGGCGGCGCCTTCGCGTTTGCCTGTCTTCGACAAGAATATGTGTCCCGAAGACATGGAGAAGATGGTGAAGAATGCGCAAGCCGCCTCTAACTTCCTGAAAGCCATCAGCCATGAAGGCCGCCTGATGATCCTTTGTCATCTGGCAAGCGGCGAGAAATCGGTGACCGAACTGGAAGACCTGTTGTCGGCGCGACAGGCCGCCGTTTCGCAGCAGCTGACGCGGCTTCGGCTGGAAGGATTGGTGACGCCCCGCCGCGAAGGCAAGGCCATCTACTACAGCTTGACAGACGACCGGCCGCGGCAAATCATGGAAGTTGTCTACGATCTCTTTTGCCGATCGGACGACTGATCGGGGGCTGCCCGCCTCCCGGTCAATGGGAGTAACACCATGCTGGACACCCTTGGAGAGGCCAATACCGCCGCGCTGATCGGTTTGATCGGCGGAATTGCCTTGGGGCTCGCGGCCCGCATCGGGCGGTTCTGTACGCTGGGTGCCATCGAGGACCTGCTATATTCATCTGATGACCGCCGCATGCGGATGTGGGGAGTCGCAATCGGCACGGCCATCCTGGGGTCGCACTTTGCGCTTTCGTTCGACTACCTGGACATCTCTCAGACCGCATACCTTGACCGGGTTTGGAACCCTTTGGCGACGGTGATCGGCGGCCTGGTGTTCGGCTACGGCATGGCGCTGTCCGGCAACTGCGGCTACGGCGCTCTGGCGCGCTTCGGAGGCGGCGACTTGCGTTCGTTCGTGATCGTTCTGGTCATGGGGCTGTCGGCCTATGTGGTCATGTCCGGCCCCCTGGCCCAGGCCCGCGTCTGGTTGTTCCCGGTCGAGTTGCAGGCGTCCACGCCCCAGGGCTTCAGTCAACTTGCCAGCGTTTGGGGGATTTCACCCGTCCTCACCGGCACATTGATTGGCCTCGCCATCCTTGCCGTATCGTTGTCGACGCAAGAAATGCGCCAATCCTACAACCATATCTTTTGGGGTGTCGTTGTGGGTTTTACCGTGGTGTCCGGATGGGTCGGCACGTACTGGATCGCGATAAACGGGTTTGGCAACGAACCGATAGAAACGCATTCCTTTGCAGCCCCGATTGGCGACACGATTTACTATGCCATGACAGCTTCGGGCAACACGGTGTCCTTCAGCGTGGGCTCTGTGCTTGGGGTCGTGGTGGGTGCCATGCTGGGGTCGTATTCCAAGGGTCACTTCCGCTGGGAGGCCTGCGAAGACCCGCGCGAGCTTCGACGCCAGATACTGGGTGCCGCTCTCATGGGCGCAGGCGCAATCCTGGCTGTCGGTTGCAGCATAGGCCAAGGATTGTCGGCGTTCTCGGTTCTCGCCTTCAGCGCACCGATAGCCTTCGCCGCAATCTTTCTCGGAGCCGCCCTCGGGCTCAGGCAGTTGATCACGGGGTTTGCTGCAATCGACTAGTGGGCATTGCGAATGGCCGTGTCGGACAGCGGCATGGGTTTTGGGAGTCGAACTGAAGGCGGCTCAATGTAATTTTCAAAACACCCGGAATTTCTTCCCACTTTTTCATGGCTGCCGATGAAGTCGTCTGGACGACCCAGAACGGCAGATGTAGCAAAATCAGGGCATTGCAAACGTTTCTGGGCGCCGCGGGAATGTGCTGATTGAAAAATTGGTGCCGGGGGCGTCGTCATATTCATCAAGCATCTCTTTGAAAGAATGTATATTTTTAGATTTCGATTTACAGAAATACCCCCTAGGG
>JASJDQ010000258.1 GCA_030065075.1 Paracoccaceae bacterium
CTCGGGGAAAAGGTCGGCGTGCATCGCTGGGCGGCGGTTGTTCTCGGCCTGATCGGTGTTTTGATTGTGCTGCGTCCCGGGGCCGAACCGCTGACCCTTGGGCACATCGCGGGTCTCACCGCCGCCATGGGGAGCGCCGTCGTCTCCGTCGTGACCCGCAAGATCGGCCGGGCGGAGCGGAGCGCTGTCCTCATGCTGTACCCGATGATGGCGAATGTCATCCTCATGGCCTGCCTCCTGCCCTTCGTCTACAAGCCTCTGCCGGTCGAACATCTGGGACTATTGGCGGTGATGTCCTTCCTCGGGTTTACGGCCGGTCTGTGCATCATCGCGGCCTACCGCTTTGCAGATGCGGCCATTGTCGCGCCGATGCAGTACAGCCAGATCATATGGGGCGCGGCCTTCGGTTTTCTGATTTTCAAGGAAACGCCCGATCAGGCGACCGGCCTCGGCGCAGCGGTGATTATCGCTGCGGGTCTCTATGTCGTGATCCGGGAGAGCTTCAGCGGAAAATCCACGAACACGCCCGTCCTGCGGACCCGAACGCGGGCGGGCGCGGCCAGCTCCCCGAATATCGGCGCGGCCCTCAGGTCGCGCAGCGACAGGGTCCTGCCAGGTCACGAGGCCCTTGCAAAACACGACGAATAGCCGTAAGCGACAGCCTCGGTCGGAGTGTAGCTCAGCCTGGTAGAGCACTGTCTTCGGGAGGCAGGGGTCGTGAGTTCGAATCTCGCCACTCCGACCAATTAGACCAGATAGTTACGGAGTCTTCGGCTCTGAACTGTCCTCACTTGATCCTCGATAATGAAATCTGTCGGCGTGGTGCAGCGCATGGATTGCACTGAACGCGAGGATCTGACCAGCGCCAGACCAACTATGATGTGGCGCTCGCGATACCGCTCGCCATACGGGACCTTCGGGGCGATCCCTCATGCCATAAGGATCAAGATTTCCAGTCCGTCATGCTTGAGCCGGGTAACCCGATGCGCCGCCCAAGCTTCAGAAATGATGTCTCGAAGTTCGGTCCGATGAAAGCACCTCACCGGAGCGGTCTGATGCGGGACTGACCAATTTCACAGGTGCTTTCTACAACGCTTGTGCAGATCGTCTGGACCTTGTCGAATTCCAATTGGCTCTGATCGACGGTCCGGGTGAACGCGGAGTTCTCGTATCTCGGCATCATATTGAAAAAACATCAAAATTGAGCAGCAATTACAGCCAGAGGAATTGGCTGGAACGACCGAAATCGAAGCAAAATGCCTTGACAACACCACGACCGGTACGATCCGATGGTGTGCGTGGGGGAGTTCGATGAAGCAATTTTTTAATCTTTGCGCATTCTTTCTATTGCCGTTTATTTGGCCCGGCGAAGCGACATCTCAAAACTTGCAGCAGGTCGAAAATTCGGCGAAGGATCTTGTCGCCTTGATTGAGAATGAAGGCGTCACGCTTGCCGAAATCAAGACAGAGATCGACGCGCTCAAGAAGCAGGTCGAGACCCTTCTCGTTCCGCCCGACGTGCCGGTGGCCGACGTTCTGACCGAAACTGCGACACTCGTCCAGAAAAACGCCAAGGACACTTCGATTGCCGCTGAGGTGGGGGATTTGCGCGGGGCCGTCTTCGACTATGAACGCCAGAACCGCGATGCGTTCATTCAGATGCTGGCCGGTGAAGTGACGGGACTCCTGCAAGAGGAGGATGTCGAAGAGCCGAATCTGGAAACTCTCAAAGCGCTCGTCAACCTCAGCGATGCAATTGCGGACAAGCAAAGCAAGAACCTCAAGGAGGCCTTGCAGCATCGAGTGGCCAGATTGAATGCGGATATCACCCAAAGCGACCCCATTATGGACGGCGATGTTCAGATCGATGGCATCGGGAACTTGCGGACCACGCTCCTGATGTTGGAGGAGAACTACTTTCTCACTGCGCTTCGCGATCGAACAACCCGCCTGACGGATATGGTGAAGATGAACACCGCCGCTCTCCGGCTTCGGCTGAAAGCTTCCGATTTCACCGCATTTGCGGCGCTACGCGGACATCTCGACACCCTGATCGGCGACAAGGCGGGGTCGCTTTCCGGCATCCACGTCGTCTCGGCCACTTATGGCCGCATTTCCGGGCCGCGCGAGGCGGGCGGCAATTGCAACGCCCGCGCAACTGTTCTCAATTATTGCCAGAGAAAAGAGAAGTGCACCGTGCCCAGGGACGCCTTTGCCAAGCTCTGCGGCGGGCTGGACCCTGCGCCGTTTGCCGATGGCAACAACAAGGGGCTGCTGGTCAATTATCTCTGCCTGATCGACCAGCCAAAAAGTGCCTGGAATGGGCTGTTGAATGCAAATCCGGAAAGTTTTGCCGGTCGCGCGCGAAGCGTTGTTTTGCGCAGCGAACATGATGCGATTCAATGCGCGACTGAATAGTCGCGTCGAAGGGGGGTAAAGTTGATGCGTTTTCGAAGACTGATCTTCGTTGGGTTGATCGGCGCCCTGATGTCGTGCACCGCATTGCCGCAAGGCAAGGGGAACGACCTCATCAGGGACTACCTTGAGAATGCGCGGGAGATCGGCCTTTTGCCCATTTATCCTCCCAGCGAGGAATTTCAGGTCGGCGATGTCTATTTCGCGTCCTATGCCAAGGGTGATCCGAACGATCTCGACAAATCGGCGTTTGTTTACATCGGCACTCTGCAAAGCTTGCGGGTTGCAGCGAACAACTACCTCAGTTCACGCATCGTTTACAACGACACGACGGTTCCTCAAGGCAACAAACCGGCCATTCAAGCCGACTTCGACTCCGGCACCGTTGCACTCAATAATAGCGCACGTACTTCGCTTCCGCTCATCACCTATCCGAGCGCCACGGGATCGGCGGGGTCGGCCGTGGGACTGGGGGGCTTCGGTTTCGGCAGCTCGGTCTCCTTCGGCTTCGCCCAGACCGAAAGTGTCTCCGTCAATTTCAACGACACCCGCGCTTATGGCCTGCCGATCGGCGGCGTTCCCCTTGACCTCGACCAGCTCGGCAGCGAGTTTGTGCATAAGCTTTGCCGCAAGGTCGGACTCTCCTACAACCGCGCTTCCCTTATTCTCCAAGACAAGGAAGCGATTCAAAAGACCGAAGAGATGTGCGACCCGAACCACCGGGTTTGCCGGTTCGAGGCAGTAACGCGCACAATCCGAACGCGTCAGATCGACTACGTCTACACCGGCGGCAGTGTCGCGAGCCTTGCTGCGGCCGCCGCGCGGGGCGAGGTCGCGGACCCCAAGACGACATTGGCCGTTCCCGGCAACATCAACCTCGACGTGACCATCGGTCCTGAGGAGGCGAACGCGGCCAATCTTACCGGGCTGATCACCGCGCTCAACAACTCCACAGGCGCACAGGCGGGCAGCACGCCCGTGAACGGGCTGAACTTCGTCGGCTTTCAGGGCAACGCGCTTCGTTTCCAACGACATCTCCAGAAACCGGTCGCGATTGCCTATGAGGCATTCACCTACAAACCCAGCACCATCGCAAAAAACTGCCATGTGAATTTTTAGTCATGAAGCAATCTAGTCGTGATTGAGCCCACCAAAATATGGAGGCTGAAATGTCGAAGCGTTTGAACAGTCAGATTCGAAAGAAAAGCAAAAAGAAGAAACCCGTCGTCATTGTTCGTCGCCGCAAGAAGAAACACGATTGGGAACCCGACGGGATACCTACTGCCGATATCGCGCGCGAGAGCAGGTGGGAACCAGATGGCATCATCGGCGGGGATGTCGTGTTCGCCGACCCCTGGGAGCCGGACGGAATAGTCGGCGGCGACGTCGTTCTCGCCAACCCTTGGGAACCCGACGGCATCATCGGCGACGAGATCTCGGACGAGGCGCTCGACATCGCCGACGGCCTCTACCTCGGCGGCAACGCCCGTTTGGCGATTGAACTGCGCGTCGATTTCAACGGCTCGGCCATCGTATCGGGCGATCTCTTCAGCACAGCCTTCGGGGGGCGCGACTATCTTGCGTCCTTCCGCACTGCTCCCGGCACCATGGCCGCACCCGACGACGCCCAGCCCTGGACCGTTATTTTCGAAGGTCAGGGCGACACGGTCTCGACCGGCGAACTCATGCTGCTGGAGGGTATGACCGAGAACGCGGTCACTGTCGTGCTCATGACGCATGGCCCGCTCGCGGGTCTGCCCACGATGCAAGCGATGGAATTGACGGCTGAGTGGCGGTCAGCCGCCCTGCGTCAGTTGGCCGTCGAGATTGAGATGGAAGTCGGTACGAGCCGTCCGCCCACCTACCGCTTCGGCGAGCGCGATGTGACCTTCACGTCGGTCTTCAGCGACGCCGGAATCGAGATCACCGAGATTGGCATGACAAGCCAGATCGAGCGCCCGATAGAAAAGTGGGGCATCGCGCAGTTGCACGGGTTGATGATGGATACCGTTTCCGGAGCATCGCTCGACCGGCCGCAATGGCGTCAGCAACTGCTCTGGCTGGGGGAACCCTCACGCGCCGGACTGCTTGGGGTCATGTTCGATTCAGCCGGAGTGCTTCCGCGTCAGGGAACTGCGGTGTTCGAAGGTGAGATCCGGCGCATCGTTCCGACGGAAACGGATCGCAAGATTGTCCAGACAACGGCTCACGAGATCGGCCATGCGCTCAACCTTGCTCACCGTTTCGAACGTGAGGTTGGACGCGCCGATACCACATCGATCATGAATTACGACTGGCGATACAAGGGCGGCGGAAAACGCACCGAGTTCTGGCGCAACTTTGCCTTCACATTCGACGAGGACGAACTGTCGTTCCTCCGTCACGGGGCGCGGCACAAGATCGTACCGGGTGGCGCTCAGTTCCATTCCGCGACCTATTGGGCGGACGGAAACGGCGGGTATTCACCTTACCTGCCCGAAGTTCCGTCCGATCTACTGTCGCTGCACCTCCAAGCTCCTCCCGTCGCCGGCGGGCACATATTCGAATTCGGGCAGCCCGTTCTGCTGAAGGTCACTCTGACGAACGAGATGACACAGCCACTCCAATTCAATCGGCGGTTTCTGGATCCGAAGGGCAGTTTCCTGGAAGTCTTGATACGAAAGGTCGACGGCAATCCGCACTCCTCCGTCGAGGCGACGCATTTCCAGCCGCTTTACGAGAGGTGTCTTGACGTCGATGCCGACGCCGACGTCATCATCCCGCCCGGTGGCACGATGGATGACAACATCAACATCACCTTCGGCGCATCCGGTTTCGCCTTCGCGGAACCGGGGATGTACGACATACAGGTCGTGGGCTCGACCCCGATCAACGTTGACGACATGGACCCGAGCAATGATCGCGAGCTTGTTTTCACCTCCAACAAGCTGCGAATTTTCGTGACGTTCCCCAAAACCCGACAGGAGGAAATCGACGTGGCAGACGTTCTTTTCCGCGAAGATGTCGGGACATTTTTCGCACTCGGCGGATCGGAAAGGCTGGACAAGGCTACAAGCGATCTGAAGGAATTGAGCGAGAGGAGGCTGCATAGGCGCAAGACCGTCAGCGATCCGGTTGCTGCGAATATCATCCGCTGTCTTGGTATCGACGCCGGTCGATGGACTTACAGATATGTGGACGGCAAGTGCAAGCAGGAGAACGGCGATCCGGCAAAGGCTGCAGGTTACCTGAAACAGCTAAAGGCCGGCATTCCCGCCGACCTT
>JASJDQ010000259.1 GCA_030065075.1 Paracoccaceae bacterium
CGGCACAGGCCTTCAAATAAGCAACTAACTCCCATCACGAAACGTTATTTCCGAGTGACAGAGGGCTGGTCTATCTCTTTAATATAACAATGAAACCGGGGAGGAGGTTTCCGCAAAGCGTGCCGTAAGTCGAGGCTGAAAAGTCTACGGCACACATGCATTGCAGCCATTTCAGTTCCCCGGCATTGCGGATCGCGGTCTGCTTCGGGATCGACATGGAGGTAAGATTGCGGGTGGGCCGACTGTGAAGCACATGAAGTACATCACCGCCGAAACCTGGCTGGCTGCCGGACTTGCCCTTTTGGGCATCCTGGGGTTGGTTTTTTTGGCGCAGCTCGTGGCCGAACCAAAGGTACTTTTTGGTCGGTCGTTGACAGCTATACCGCCCACGCTGTTCCCGTCGCTTGTGCTTGGTGCTATGGCGGTTCTGGCCGTCGCACTGCTTTATTCGCTGCGGGGGACCCTTCTTGCCGAGCACAGCAAAACCTTCGAAGACGGCGCGTTACCCCGCGTTGTGATGCTATTTGCCGTGATGCTTTTCTATGCGCTGACAATGGCGCCTTTCGGCTTCTTCATCTCCTCGGCCCTGTCCATGGCAACCATAGCCTGGATTGCCGGCAACCGCTCGATTTTGCAGATCATTGCGGTCTCTGTGATATGCCCGATTGGCCTCTACCTCGTCTCGACGCGGGGTCTTGCGGTGTCGCTGCCCGAGCTCAGTTCGATCGAATTCTTCTATGCGCGGATTTTTGATCTCTTCGAGAGCGCGCCTGAGGTGTCTCAATGATCGAGCAATTTGCCGATGGTGCCCTGATGGCCTTTCGGCTCGACACGCTGGTGATGATCGTGATCGGGCTCTTTTCGGGGATGCTCGTCGGCGCCTTGCCCGGTTTCACCACGTTGATGGCGATGGCAATTCTTTTGCCGCTTTCGTTCTTCCTTGATCCGCTGGTCGGCATTCCGTTTCTTCTTGGTGTCTATAAGGGTGGCATCTTCGGGGGCTCGATTCCGGCCATTCTTGTCTCTATGCCAGGCACGGGCGCAGCCGTGGCCACTTCCATCGACGGCTACAAGCTGACGCAGAAGGGCGAAAGCCGAAAAGCACTTGATATCGCACTCTTTTCCTCGGTGATCGGAGATACGTTTTCGGATATTTTCACTATCCTCCTAATCTTCCCGATAGCACTTCTGGTGATGCAATTCGGGCCGCCGGAATTGTTCGCCGTCCTACTGATGAGCTTGGTGATTATCGTCTCTACCTCTGGCACCAACCCTCTGAAGGGATTGGTGATGATGCTGTTCGGCCTCTGGCTGGCGCAAATCGGAACTGATCCCATTGGCGGGGTCGAGCGCTTCACCTTCGGCATCTTCGAGTTGAAATCCGGCATCCCGCTTTTGCCCATGCTGATCGGCGTCTTCGCGCTGCCCGAACTGGTTTACGCCGTCATGCGCAGCCAACGCGCGCAGGAATTCGCTAAATTGGTGGGTGACCGGTTAAGCAAGGCCGAGTTCAAGCGCTGCATTCCCACGATCCGTCGCTCGACCATTCTCGGCACGGCCATCGGTATCGTGCCTGGCCTTGGCCAGGTCGTGGCGGCCATGATGGGCTATTCGGCGGCAAAGAACGCCTCGTCGCATCCCGAAACGTTCGGCGAGGGCGAAATCGAGGGCGTCGCCGCAGCGGAAGCCGCCAACAATGCCGTCAACGGACCAACGCTTGTGCCTCTGCTGACCCTTGGCATCCCGGGCGACAATGTGACTGCGATCCTGTTGGGTGCATTCGTTGCGCAAGGCCTCAGACCCGGCCCGCAGCTTTTTGAAGAGCAGGGCACCATCGTTTTCGCCATCCTTGTCGCCATGGTGATGGCGAACTTGATGTTCATCATCATCGGCTACCTGTCGATCCCTTTCTTTGCGCGCATCGTCACGATCAAGACCGGGCTTTTGGTTCCCATCGTGATCATGTTCGCCTTCGCAGGGGCTTATGTTTTCCGTTCCGACACCACCGACATCCTGATGCTTGTGGGCTTCGGTCTGTTCGGTCTTCTGGCCCGTGCCGCAAGGTTTGATGTCATGCCCATGGTCATGGGCTTCATATTGGGTGGGCCGCTTGAATATGCCTTCGGCCAAACGGTCGCCATGGCCGGCTCGACCCCGTTCGAATTCCTGTTCACCGAACGCCTTGGAATGGTTGCCGTTTTGATCGCGACACCGATCGTTGGCTATCTTCTTTGGCGACGTATGAAGTCCGCCACGGCTTAGAAGGGCGGAGAAAAACCAAATCCAACCTAGGAGGAAAATATGTTTCTGAAATCACTCAAAAGAACCGTGGGGGCAGCGCTCGTTGCCACACTTGGTTTGGGAACGGCCGCATTCGCGGAGTACCCCGAAAAGCCGATCACACTGGTGATCCCGCTGGGTGCGGGTGGCAGCCACGACCTGAATGCCCGCGTGATCACCTCGATCATTCCGCAGTATCTGGATCAGGCCATGATCGTTCGTCTCAGCCCTGGTGCCGGCGGTCAGAAAGGAACGCAAGAGGTCGCCAACGCGGCGCCCGATGGCTACACGCTTCTGTTCTCGCACAACTACATCGACATGCTGCAGCAGCACGTCGAGAACCTGCCTTATGACCCCAACACGGACTTCGTCCCCGTGGCCCGCGTGAACTATGCGCCCATCGCCGTCGTCGTGCGGGGGGACAGCGAGTACAATAGCTTCGAAGACCTGATCAACGCGGCCAAGGCAAACCCTGGCAGCGTTGACATGGCGCATTCGGGCAACTGGGGTGCTCTCTTTGTGCCCGCTGCCCAGATCATGAAGGCCACTGAAGCGACCTTTAACCTCGTCCCCTTCCAAGGTGGGGGGCCGGCTATGCAGGCACTTCTGTCCGGCGATGCGGACGTGACGATGGGCTTCCCGTCGACGCTTTCGTCGTTGGTGGATTCCGGCAAGGTCAAGGTTCTGGCCACAGCAGGCGACGAGCGCATCTATGAAGATGTTCCAAGCTTTGCGGAACTGGGCATCGGTGGCGATGTTGGGTTCATGCATCGCGTTGTTCTTGCCCCCGCTGGCACGCCTGACGATGTGTTGGCCAAGCTGAGCGAGGCATTCACCGCGCTTCAGGAAGACAAGACCTATAATCGCATGATGGGTCGTCTGGGCGAGAACACCGACTACATCGATGGTGGAAAGTACCAGATGATGCGGCAAGAACAAAACGGGGCCTACAAGGACCTCGTCGCGACGATCACACAATGATCTGATCAGGCTGGGGCGCTATTGCGCGCCCCGGCACACTCCCAGGGATTTGCCATGCGCAGCATTTCGGCCCGCGCGGTTGCCAAGCATGAAAGGAGCCAGCAATGGCCGTGAAAGAAAAACCCATTTGGACGTTCCGCACGCACGCCCGGCAGGAAACCAGGACGAAATCCCACGCCCGCTCTCGCGATGTCGAGATGATCATCGATGAACCAATCGAGCGCGGCGGCACCAATGAAGGCCCGATGCCGGTCGAGATGGTATTCGCCGGACTTGCGGGATGCACCCATGTGATATCGAACAAATTGGCCAAGGCGAACGATGTGGTGATTGAAGATATGGAAATCGACATCGTCACCACGATGGACAGCCACGGGACGCGGCTGATCAAGCCGATCGACGTGCCGTTCCCGAAGGTGGTGATCAATATCAACGCGACGATGTCCGGCCATCCCGAGAACATCAACGAGATCGTCACCAAGCTCAGCCAGCATTGCGCGGTGGCAATGATGTTGCGTCAGTCGGGCAGTGAAGTGATCGAGAACTGGACCATCAACGGTGCAGAGTGGCAGCTCGCGGCCTGAGTGCTCAAAGCCGCTCTATGCCCAGCTCAACGGCCAAGGCGTCCAAACGGTTGCCCAGGGCTTTGGGAATCAGGATGCCGTTCGCTTCCCGGTCCTCAGTCGTCGCGGCGAGCCGCTCCCCGGGCAAGCGGATTTCTTCTACGCCTGGCAGCAGGGCGGAAGATTTCATTTCGTCCCAGATTCCATCGATTTGCGCCTTGAAGGTTTCGACATCGGCGAAGGCCGCGATGTCGAGCGCGATAATGAAATGACCCGTGTTCGTGGTCGCCCGAGCATCGGCATTGAAGTCAACCACGTCCTTGCCAAAAGCCGCCCCGTTCAGCGTGCCTGCAAGCAGGCCGAAGATAAGCGACAGTCCATAGCCCTTTGGCCCACCGATAGGAAGAAGCAAACCTTCACTGGACCGCGTCGGGTCGGTCAAAGGTTGACCGAGTTTGTCGATCATCCAGCCCTCGGGCATGGTTTCGCCCCGGTCGGCGGCGGTCTTCACCTTGCCGTAGGCCGCGACTGTGGTGGCCATGTCCAGAACGATATCGGGCCGTGTGTTCGAGGGGATCGCAACCGCAATCGGGTTGGTGCTAAGCAGCAGATCCGTCCCACCCCAGGGCGGCATGTGATTTGCGCTTCCAACAGCGACGTAGAGGCCGATCATGTCATGCGCCAGCGGCATCTGCGCGTAAAGAAAAGCCGGTCCCGCATGGTTCGAATAGCGTGCACCGACCCAGGCCACGCCGCAGTTCCGAGCCTTTTCCGCCGCCAGTTCGGCGGCCCGCGACATGACCAGATGGCCCGGGCCGTTTCCGCCATCCAAAAGCGCGGTCGCGGTCCTTTCCGAGATCACCTTGATGTCCGGATTAACGGACATTCCACCGGCGCGAATGCGCTTGATATACATAGGCAGGCGAAACACGCCGTGGCCGTATTGCCCGCCGATATCGGCCTTCGCCATCAAGGTGCCCATCCGGTTGGCATTGCCGTCGGACATGCCGCAGGCTCGAAAGGCGGAGGCGATAAAGCCCTGAAGCCGGTCGGCTGTCACATTGCGTGTGTCTGTCATTTCCATTTCACTCCCAATAACAGCCCAGCCCCGGAGGCCTTCCATGAGCACTGACGCCATTGTTCCCTATGCTTCGATCACGCCGTTTGCACGCGGTGATGGTGTTGAAACCCGGCTGATGATCGGGCGCGAACGGGTCGATGATCCGCCATTTACCACAGGCACTACGATTTTCCCGCCGGGGATGAAGGCGCCGATGCACAGCCATAACTGCGACGAGCAGGTCACCGTTCTGGAAGGGCGCGCGATGGCGGAGGTGGCGGGTGTTCAGACCGAGCTTGGTCCGATGGACACGAGCTTCATTCCCAAGGACATGCCGCACCGGTTTCTGAACATTGGGGACGGCCCGTTGAAGATCCTCTGGATCTATGCGGCAGCAGAAGTCACGCGAACCTTTACTGAAACAGGCGAGACCGTTCCTCATCTGTCGGCGGGTGACAAGGTCTGAGCCTCGTCAATCGCGGCGCGAACTTCCGCGACGCGTTCCGCGTTGTCCTTGGCCAGGGAGCCGTCCGCGTTCCAAAGCGAGTTCTCGAACCCGACGCGCATCTTGCCGCCACGTGCCGCGGCATAGGCGAGGCAAGCCGTCTCGGCCGCGCCGAATGCGCAAATCATCCAATCAAACGAAAGCTCGCCATTCCGAGCTTTCATAAGGTCCAGATAGGGCTCCAGATCCTCGGGGCGTGACGGTTCGGTGCCCGCGTAGGATCCGATGACCAGTTGC